>CAUEQX010000049.1 GCA_959020035.1 uncultured Collinsella sp.
CGTCAGTGCTATTACTATTATTAAGATATTTATATCTATAGAAAGGTATTAAAAGATGAAGTTCACCGTCAGCCAGAGCTCGCTTACACAAGCCATCGGCGTCGTTATGAAGGGTGTCGCCTCGGCATCCACCCTCCCCATCCTGTCGGGCGTGCTCGTTAAGGCCCAAGACGGCATCTTGGAATTCCAGACCTCTAACTACACCATCTCGATCCGTCATCGCATCGCGGCGCATGTCGAAGAAGAGGGCGAGATGGTTATCCCCTGTAAGATGCTCTCCAATATCACCAAGACCCTCCCCGATGCCCCGGTCACCTTTGAGCTGTCCGAGCGCCAGGTGCTGATTGGTTGCGAGAAGAGCTCTTTCCGCCTGAACACGCTCGATGCTAATGACTTCCCCGAGTTTCCGGCCTATGCCATCGAGAGCGCCGTGGAACTGCCGACCGATATCTTGTCCGAGATGGTCGGCCGCGTGTGGCGCGTCACCTCGACCGACAAGGCCCGCCCCATCCTGGGTGGCGTGCACATGAAGGTCGAGAACAACACCGTGCGCCTGGTGGCGACCGATTCCTTCCGTTTGGCCGTGTGCGATACGCAGGTTGAGACCTCGACCCTCGAGGGTTCCTTTGAGCTCAACGTTCCGGCCGACGCCTTTAACGACGCGCTGAACATCATGGCCAGCCAGGCGACCATCATGATCGGGGCTACCGACACCCAGGTCGTCTTTGAGGCCGGCAACACCACCTACGTGTCGCGCCGCATCGAGGGCGTGTACCCCAACTACAAGCAGCTCATCCCCGATTCGTGCGTGACGAGCGTCAAGATCGACGTCGCCGCCTTTAACGCCGCCCTCAAACGCGTGGCCGTTATCGCGAGCGCCAACCCCGCCGTCAAGTTCGAGATCGATGTCGAGAACGGGCAGATGGGCCTGTCCTCCATTTCCAATGACCAGGACCTTGCGCAGGAGACGATCGATGTCGAGGCCGAGGGCGAGTCGGGTACCATCGCCTTCAACTACCACTACATCTTCGGCTGCCTCAATGCTCTGTCCAAGGAGAAGGAGATCACGCTGGAGCTCAAGAGCTACTCGCAGGCGGGCATCTTCAAGTCCTACGACAAGATCAACTACCTGTACCTGGTCATGCCGGTCCGCATCTAGCGTTGCGCTATGACCATGTTCGCCCGCGATCTTTCCGTCGCGCACTACCGCAGCTTCGATAGTTATCGCCTTGCCCTGGACGGGGGCGTGACGATACTTGCGGGACCCAACGCGGCGGGAAAGACCAATCTCATAGAGGCGCTGCAGCTGCTGACGAGCGGCGCCTCGTTTAGGCATCCGACCGCCGCCGAGCTCGTCCATGATGGCGCGGGCTCGTGCAAGGTCGAGCTGAGGCTCGAGGGCGACGGCCGCGTGCTTGATATGGGATTGAGCGCGGAGGACGGTAAGCGCTCGTTTAGCCGCAACGGCAAGAGATGCTCTGCCGCCGGTGTGCGCGGGGTCCTGCCGAGCGTGCTGTTTTGCCCCGACCATCTGGACATGGTTAAGCGAGGCGCCAGTGTGCGCCGTGCCGCCCTCGATGACTTTGGCATGCAACTGAGCGCACGCTATGCCGATCTTGCGAGCACCTATGGGCGCTGTGTGACCCAGCGCAACGCCTTGCTCAAGGAAACCTGGTGCTGCCGTGAGATGCTCGGCGCGTGGAACGATTCGATTGCCCGCGCGGGCTCGGCCCTGCTCGTGCACCGGTTGGCCCTGCTCGACCGGCTGGCGGGCCATGTGCGTACTGCCTACGGGCAAGTGGCGTCCGGTGAAGCCGCCAACGTGTCCTATGCGTCCACACTGGGGGATTTGCCCCAGGTCGAGGATCGTGAAGAGCTGAAGGGCTGGGCGTACGAGCGCATGCTGGCCGCCCTTGATGAGCACGCCGACGAGGAAATTCGCCGCGGCGTGACGCTGGTGGGACCGCATCGCGACGAGATTGAGTTTACCGTGGCGGGTCGCTCCGCCCGTTCATTTGCCAGCCAAGGACAGCAGCGAACGTTGGTGCTGTCCTGGAAGGTGGCCGAGGTGGCCGTGGCTCGCGATGTCCTGGGCACCGCCCCACTGCTGCTTTTGGACGACGTGATGAGCGAACTCGACGGCGAGCGCCGCGGTGCTTTTTTGCAGTTGATCGGCGATGATATCCAGACGGTCATAACCACGACCAACCTGGGGTATTTTACCGATGACCTGCTCGATCGAGCCAAGGTGGTGAGCATGGGTGAGACGTGCTAATTACGAGCGCGAGAGCGAAACGGTCGCCTTCAGTGGCTTTTTGAACGCAGAGCGCCAGCGCATCCTGGCGGCTGCGACCCCTGAACGCCGTGCGCAGATGGAGGCCGCCGAGGAGTCGCGCGCGGTCTATCGCGCGTGGAACGCGGTGTGCTCGGGCACGCGCGAGGGGCGGCATGTGACGGGCCTGCGCTACCTGCCCGAGCCCAATGAGCTGCTGGTATATCTCGACTCGCCCTCGTGGACGCAGGAAATGACGCTGTTGCGCGAGATCATCCGCGCGCGCATGGAGCGCGCCGGTGCGCATGTGGACGGCCTGGTGTTCAAAACCACCGCACCCGGTCACACGCCGCCCGCCGCCAAGGAGCGCCTGCGCCCGGCGACGACCGAGCACCCGCCGGCCCCGCACGCCGACCTAAGTGAGGCCGAGCGCACCGAGATTGAGCGCCAAGTGGCGCCCATCGAAGACCAAAAACTGCGCGAGGCCCTCGAGAATGCCATGAGAGCCAGTGCCGAGTGGGCCAAGGGCGTGCAAAGCAAAAAAGAGCCTTAAATCGCATCTGGTGGCCTTGTAGAGCCAAATACCCTCATTCCCGAGGGTATTTTTTTACGATAAACTAGTAAGGCTGTACACATTTTCTTGACTGAAGGAGGACGTGTGGCAAACGAAAACGATTACGATGGCGGCGAGATTAAGATTCTCGAAGGTCTCGAGGCCGTTCGTAAGCGCCCGGGCATGTATATCGGCTCGACGAGCGCCAGCGGTCTGCATCACCTGGTGTGGGAGATCGTTGACAACTCCGTCGACGAGGCCATGGCCGGTTTCTGCACCGAGATCCAGGTGACGGTCCACGCCGACAACTCCATCACGGTCGTCGACAACGGGCGCGGCATCCCCGTCGACGAGCACCCTGTTAAAAAGATTCCGACGCTCGAGGTCGTCATGACGATCTTGCACGCCGGCGGTAAGTTCGATAACTCGGCCTATAAGGTCTCGGGCGGCCTGCACGGCGTGGGCATCTCCGTCGTCAACGCACTGTCCAAGCGCGTGGTCGTTCAGGTTCGTCGCGATGGCAACACCTACGAGATGGAGTTCTCGCGCGGCAAGACCGTCAAGAAGATGGAGGTCGTGGGCACCTCGGATTCGACGGGCACCACCGTCACCTTCTGGCCCGACGACGAGATCTTCGAGACCTGCATCTACGATTTCGATACGCTGCACAACCGTCTGCAGGAGACGGCGTTCCTCAATAAGAACCTCAAGATCGTGCTGACCGACGAACGCGAGGCGACTCCCCACGTGGAGGAGTTTTGCTACGAGGGCGGCATCATCGACTTCGTCAAGTTCCTCAATGAGGGCAAGGACGTCCCCGAGGCCTTTAAGGA
Organism: uncultured Collinsella sp.; assembly: GCA_959020035.1. Taxonomy (GTDB): domain Bacteria; phylum Actinomycetota; class Coriobacteriia; order Coriobacteriales; family Coriobacteriaceae; genus Collinsella. The sequence continues at coordinate 3,659 of CAUEQX010000049.1, forward strand.
GCCTATCTACATCGAGGGCAAATCGGACCCGGACGCACCTGTGGCCAAGATGGGCGAGGTTGAGGTTTCCCTGCAGTGGAATAGCGGCTACGGCGAGAACGTCATGTCGTTTGCCAACGACATCTACACCCCCGAGGGCGGCATGCACCTTGAGGGCTTCCGCACCGCGCTCACCCGCGTGATCAACGATTACGCGCGCAAGCAGAACCTGCTCAAGGAAAAAGACGCCAACCTGACCGGCGACGATGTGCGCGAGGGCCTTTCGGCCGTTATCTCGGTCAAGCTGCCCGATCCGCAGTTTGAGGGCCAGACCAAGGCCAAGCTCGGCAGCTCCTATATGCGCGCGCTCACACTCAAGATTGTGACCGACGGCCTTGCCGATTACCTCGAGGAGCATCCCAAGCCCGCCCGCGAGATCGTCAAGAAGGCGCAACAGGCCTGCAAGGCGCGCAACGCCGCCCGCAAGGCGCGCGAAGCGACCCGTCGCAAGAGCCTGCTCGAGACGGCGTCCCTGCCCGGTAAGCTCGCTGACTGCTCGGTGCGCGATGCCGAGCTGACCGAGCTCTTCATCGTAGAGGGCGACTCGGCAGGCGGTTCGGCCAAGGACGGCCGTCGCCGAGACATCCAGGCGATTCTGCCCCTGCGCGGCAAGATTTTGAACGTCGAGCGCGTTGGTGACCATCGCGCGTTCTCGAGTGACACCATCCAGTCGCTGATTACCGCGATCGGCTGCGGCGTCACGACGAGTGCCGGCGACGGCGGCGATTTCGATATCACCAAGGCGCGCTACCACAAGATCATCATCATGACCGATGCAGACGTCGACGGTGCGCATATCCGCATCCTGCTGCTGACGTTCTTCTACAAGTACATGCGTCCGCTGATCGATGCCGGCTACGTCTATGTTGCCTGCCCGCCCATCTTTGGCATTAAGGTGCGCAACAAGATCCACTACGTGTATCCCAACGGCCGCCAGCCCGAAGACGAGATCCTGCGTGACACCATCCAGAGCCTGGGTCTGAACCCTGACGATAACGACGAGGACGGCAAGGCCAAGGACGGCAAGATCACCAAAAAGCGCAAGGGCTATACCGTCCAGCGCTACAAGGGCCTGGGCGAGATGGACCCCAAACAGCTTGCCTCGACGACGATGGATCCAAAGACCCGCATTCTGCAGCGTGTGTCGATCGAGGACGCCGTGGTGGCGGACCGCGCCGTGCGCGAGCTGATGGGTTCCGAGGTCGGCTATCGCCGCGAGTACATTGAAAAACATGCGCATGACGCGCGTTTCCTTGACGCTTAAGAGGAGGTAACGTGGCAGACGATATCAATAATAACGAGGATATGGACGAGGCCGGCGATGCCGGTATGCCCGATGATCTGAAGCGCCTGCTTGCCCGTGCTGAGCAGGGCGAGGACGGCGACCCGGACGCCTATAACCCCGATGCCGATGATGATGAGGAAGAAGACGACGCCGAGCTCGAGGAGAGCTTTGGTGAAGTCGACCGTGGTGCCTCGGCCGGTGAGGATATCAACGGCGGCCAGCTCCAGATTTCGGAGTTCGGTCGCGAGATGAAGCAGTCGTTCATCGAGTATTCGATGTCGGTCATCACGGCGCGCGCCCTGCCGGACGTGCGCGACGGCTTAAAGCCGGTGCACCGCCGCATCCTGTACGCGATGAACGAGAGCGGCATCTACCCCAACCGCCCACATAAGAAGTCGGCCTGGACGGTCGGCGAAGTTATCGGTAAGTACCATCCGCACGGTGACTTCGCGGTCTACGAGGCCATGGTTCGCCTGGCGCAGTGGTTCTCCATGCGCACGCCGCTCATCGATGGTCACGGCAACTTCGGTAACATCGACGGCGACGGCGCGGCGGCCATGCGTTACACCGAGAGCCGCCTGGCAAAGCCCGCCATGGAACTGCTGCGCGACCTGCAGAAGGATACCGTCGACTGGCAGCCCAACTACGACGAATCGCTCGCCGAGCCCGTGGCGCTGCCTGCGCGCTTCCCCAACCTGCTGGTTAACGGCAGCCAAGGCATCGCCGTCGGCATGGCCACCAACATCGCCCCGCATAACCTCACCGAGGCGATCGAGGCCACCTGCTACCTGATCGACAACCCCGACGCCACCGTCGACGAGCTCATGCAGATCATGCCCGGTCCGGACTTCCCCACCGGCGCCATCATCATGGGCAGCGCCGGCATTAAGCAGAGCTACGAGACCGGTCGCGGCTCCATTACCGTGCGCGCCAAGGCACACGTGGAGTCCACCAAGACCGGCCGCAGCCGCTTGGTCTTTACCGAGATTCCCTACATGGTCAACAAGGGCACCCTGCAGGAGAAGATCGCCCAGCTCGTCAACGACAAGCGCATCGAGGGCATCTCGGATATGCGCGATGAGTCCAACCAGAAGGGCATCCGTCTGGTCATCGAGCTCAAGAAGGGCGTCATTCCGCAGGTCGTGCTCAACAATCTGTATAAGTACACCTCGCTGCAGACGACCTTTGGCGCCAACAACCTGGCACTCGTCAACGGCGTTCCCAAATGCCTGAGCCTGCGCGAGATGCTGCAGCACTACATCGACCACCAGGTCGACGTCGTCACCCGCCGCACCCGCTTCGACCTTAAGAAGGCCCAGGCCCGCGCGCATATCCTCGAGGGTTACCTGATGGCTCTCGACCATATCGACGAGGTCATTAGCATCATCCGCTCCTCGCAGACCGACTCCGAGGCCAGCAGCCGCCTGATCGAGCGCTTTGGCTTTACGCCCGAGCAGACCACGGCCATTCTCGAGATGAAGCTGCGCCGCCTGACCGGCCTGGAGCGCGACAAGATCCAAGAAGAGTTGGACGGCCTGCGCCGCGCCATCGCCTACTACGAGGACCTGCTGGCGCATGAGGAGAAGATCCTGGGCGTCATCAAGGAAGAGATGCGCGAGATCTCCAAGAAGTTTGGCGACAAGCGCCGCACCGAGATCAGCCAGGTTGAGAAGGACCTGGATGTCGAGGACCTCATCGCCGACGAGGATATGGTCGTGACCATCACCCATACCGGCTACGTTAAGCGTATCCCGGTGGCTGCCTACCGCGCCCAGAAGCGCGGCGGCAAGGGCGTATCGGGCGTCAACCTCAAAGAGGACGACGTTATCGACGAGATGTTCATCGCGTCCACGCACGAGTACGTGCTGTTCTTCTCGAGCAAGGGCAAGGTCTATCGCCTGAAGGTGCACGAGCTGCCGGTGGGTACGCGCCAGGCGCGCGGTACCGCGATCGTCAACCTGCTGCCCTTCGAGGAAGGCGAGAAGATCGCGAGCGTCATCAGCTGCCGCGAGTTTCCGGCCGACGAGTACCTGATGTTTGCCACCAAGAGCGGCATGGTCAAGAAGACCGTGATGAGCGCATATGACCGCAGCCGTCGCGACGGCCTGATCGCTATCAACCTGCGTGACGACGACGCGCTGCTGAACGTGCGCCGCGTGCGCGAGGGCGACAAGATTATCCTGGCCACCACCGCGGGCAAGGCGATCATATTCTCCGAGGAGCAGGTGCGCGCCACCGGCCGCGATACCAGCGGCGTTCGCGGTATCGGTCTGAAGGACGGCGTGAGCGTTCTGGGCATGGAAGTCACTAACGGCAACGGCGATCTATTCGTCATCACCGAGCGCGGCTACGGCAAGCGCACGCCGGTCGCGGACTACCCGGAGCAGAATCGCGGCGGTCAGGGCGTCTACACCATTCAAATGACCGAGCGTAAGGGTAACCTCGCGGCCATGAAGACGGTGGGCCCGCAGCACGAGCTGTTCATCGTGACGGAGGGCGCGACGGTCATTCGCGTCAAGACCGACGAGATCAGCCAGACCGGCCGCGCCACCCAGGGCGTCAAGATGATGACCGTCGACGACAACGACCGCGTATGCGCTGTCGCCCGCATGACGGCAGCCAAGGAAAAGCCCGAAGGCGAAGCCACAGAAAACGGTTCTGCTTCCGAAGAAACCCCTGTCGATCTAGGCGACGGCAACGACATGCCAGAAGATCTCCTCGACGAGTAAGAGGTCCTGGCTGGTAGAAAATATCAGACCCCATATATCGGCGGTCGGCGCACTGCGCGCCGACCGCTTTTTTGAAAACCTTGGGACTCGTGTTCGCCCCGGTCGCACGGCGACATGTGAAGTCGATCGCGAGTTCCGCACGAGCCAGAGAGCACTTAATGTGCTCTCTGTGCGAGTCAGGACTGTCCGAGTAGGCGACTTCACATGCCGCCGTGCGACCGGGGCGAACACCCTTCAAAGATTTTCAAAAAAAGTTGTTGACGCGCGCGTAACGACTCGTCTAATATATCCCTTGCGCGATGGACCTGTAGCTCAGTTGGTTAGAGCGTCCGGCTGATAACCGGGAGGTCACAAGTTCGAATCTTGTCAGGTCCACCACTTTCTTTCGCAATAAACACCCCAGCGAGAGCCGAGTCGCCGCTGGGGTGTTTATTACTGTCTCCGTGGGGGTTTAGCTCAGCTGGGAGAGCGCGGGCTTTGCAAGCCTGAGGTCAGGGGTTCGATCCCCCTAACCTCCACCATGATGGACCTGTAGCTCAGTTGGTTAGAGCGTCCGGCTGATAACCGGGAGGTCACAAGTTCGAATCTTGTCAGGTCCACCATCAAAACTGTGAAGAGCCCTGGGGCATTGCCTCGGGGCTTTTTTCTTGTCTGCGATAAATCTCATTTTGGTTTTGTGTGCTGTGCGAAAGTTTGGGTAGTATAGCTATTCAATGCGGCGGACTGCCGCGTGTTAACCGCTACGTACCGGAGGTGTTCCATGGTTCGTGTCGACATAGAGACCATCGTCATGGCCGCCGGTCCCGTGCCATCGCTTATCGTGCTTCGCGAGCGCTGCAGCAAATCGGACTCGCCCGCGCCACTGCGTTCCCTTTCCATTCAGACTGGTTCGTTTGAAGCTGCTGCCATCAGCCGCGGCATCGATAGCGGTCGCGCCGAGCGCCCGATTACCCATGACCTGTTGCTCGATACTGTTGGTGCCCTGGGTGCCAAGCTCGAACGCATCGAAATCGTTCGCGCCGAGCCGCCCGTGTTTTACGCGACGGTTGTCGTGTTGGCCGATGGCAACGAGCATAAGATCGATGCGCGTCCGAGCGACGCCATCGCCCTCGCCGTACGCAGTAATGCCCCCATGTTCGTTGAAGACGACATCATGAATCGCCTGGGCACCGTTTCTGCCCATGCCGAGGAAGTCGACGACGAGCAAGAGTTCGAGAAGTTCGACGAGTTCGTCCATACGCTCTCCCCCGATGACTTCTAAATGCGGGGCGTCCAGGCTGCGGAGCGTTCGCTGATGGCCGGCGGTATGTCGGCTGAGGCGGCGACCATTGCGCGCGAGGCCCAGATGCGCTCGGAGGCTTCTGAGGCGGCTCGCATTGCCTATGTGACGCAGGCCCGCACGCTTCGCGAACGCCGCGGCTCGTTTATCAAGATGGTTGTCGTCTCCGCCCTTGTCGCGGCAATCTGTTCGCGCCTTCGTGGTACAGTTGGTGCGCTTGGGTTTTCGATCTCTACGGGCCTTATGATCTGGGGCGTGGTCGATGCGGTCATGCTGACCAGTCAGATCAAGGTACTCGACAAGCGCGCGATGGATATGATGCGCGCCCGCGACGCTGCCGCTAAGATCGCTGCTGAGGCACAAGAACTGTAACGACGCCAGACTCGATGGGAAGGTCTAAAGATGGCACAGGATATGCAGGACGCCGGTAACGTCTCCGCCGAGCTCGACGCCATGGTGTGCGATCTGATCGGCGCGTTCTTGGACGACCTTGCCGCCGGTGAAAACCCTGGCGTGGTCGTGGCAATTGAGGACGCCGCTTCCAACCGTTATCTGGCGGCGCTCGACGAGGACGGCGAAGAGGCGTGCCTCGAGGCGGCCACCAACTTTATCTCCGAGCACAAGATGGGTCTTAAGGACGAGGGCCTGGGCCGTATCGCTCGCTATGCCATCGGCTACACCGGCTGCGTCGAGATTGACGGCGGCTATCACGATGCTCTGCTCGTGAGCTTCTTCGAAACCACGCTCGAGAGCGGTTTTTCGGCATATGTGCTGTATGAGGGCATGGGCGCCGGCGATGGTTTTATGTGGAGCGACCCTGAACCTGCAGGTGAGGAAACCCCTCTCATCTAAAATCGCTAAAATAAACGAGTTTTCGGTAAAAGGCTCAATATTCCCGCCGAGCCTTGCATTGCTGGGTGGGTCGCATACGCGTGCCGGTTGTATATAGATAGAAGATAGGGGAACTACATGCGCGTAGACAATCTGAGGAACATCGCCATCATCGCTCACGTCGACCACGGCAAGACGACGATGGTCGACAAGCTCCTGCGTGCCACGGACGCCTTCCGTGCCAACCAGCAGGTCGAGGACCGCGTCCTGGATTCCAACGACCAGGAGCGCGAGCGCGGCATTACGATTCTCGCCAAGAACATCTCTATCGAGTACAAGGACGTCAAGATCAACGTCATCGACACCCCGGGCCACGCCGACTTTGGCGGCGAGGTCGAGCGCGTGCTGCGTATGGCCGACGGCGCCCTGCTGCTGGTCGACGCCTTTGAGGGCCCCATGCCCCAGACCCGCTTCGTGCTGCGTCACGCTATCGACACCGGCCTTAAGATCATGATCGTCATCAACAAGATCGACCGTCCGGGCGCCAACCCCGAGAAGGCCTACAACGACTGCCTGGACCTCATGGCCGACCTGGGCGCCACCGACGACCAGCTTGAGTTCGCCATGGAGCACGTGGTCTACGCCAGCGCCATGAACGGCTTTGCCCGTCTTGACCCCAACGACGGCAACATGGACATGTACCCGCTGCTCGATATGATTATCGACGACATGCCCGCGCCCGAGGTTGACGAGAACGCCCCGCTGGCCATGCAGTGCGTGACCATCGACCACTCCAACTTCGTCGGCCGCATCGGTATCGGCCGCGTGTACTCTGGCGCCATCCACCAGGGCGACCAGATCCTGGTTGTCAAGAACGACGGCTCCAGCGCTACCGCCACCGTCAAGCAGCTCTTTACCTTCGACTACCTGGGCCGTACCGAGTGCCAGGAAGTCGGCGCCGGCGACATCGCCGCTGTCGTGGGTATCGACCGCACCGATATCGGCGATGTCTACACCGATCCCGAGAACCCTGTCGAGCTCGAGCCCATCGAGATCGACCCGCCGACCCTGTCCATCGTCTTTGAGGCTTCGACCTCCCCGCTTGTCGGCCGCGACGGCGACATCGTGGGCGCCCGTCAGCTCAAGGAGCGCCTGTTCAACGAGGCCGAGAACAACGTGACCATGAAGATCGAGGAACTCGAGGACAAGAGCGGCGTCGAGGTCTCGGGCCGCGGCATTCTGCACCTGTCCGTTCTGATGGAGTCCATGCGCCGCGAGGGCTTTGAGTTCCAGGTCGGCCGTCCCCGCGTTCTGTTTAAGAAGGACGAGAACGGCAACAAGATGGAGCCCGTCGAGCAGGCCGTCGTCGAGTGCCCGGACGAGTACTCGGGCAAGGTCGTTGAGGTCTTCGGCACCTCCGGCGGCATCATGACGAGCATGGATACCTCGGGCATCGTGACGCACCTCGAGTTTAAGATTCCGACCCGCGGCATCATGGGTCTTAAGAACCGCATCATGAACGTCACCCACGGCGAGGGCGTGTTCTACCACACCTTCCTGGAGTACGGCCCCTATGCCGGCGAGATCGGCAACCGCCAGAACGGCGCAATGATCTCTATGACCACCGAGAAGGCCGTTGCCTATGCCCTGGGTACGCTGCAGGAGCGCGGTCAGCTGTTTGTTGAGCCAGGCACCGAGTGCTACGAGGGCATGATCGTGGGCGAGCGCAGCAAGGCTGGCGACATGGTCGTCAATATCGCCCGTACCAAGAACCTGGGCAACCAGCGCTCCTCGACCTCCGATATCTCCGTTCAGCTGGTGCCGCCCCGCACCTTCTCGCTGGAGGAGGCGCTGGAGTACATCGCCGACGACGAGCTGGTCGAGATCACTCCCAAGAACATCCGCCTGCGCAAGCGTCTGCTCAACGCCACCGACCGCAAGAAGGCTGCCGTTCGCGCCGGCCAGGTCAACAAATAAGCGCTGGGCTTTATAGCGACTAACAAGAAAGGGCGTCGACCATCGCGGTCGGCGCCCTTTTTGTGCAGTGGACAGGTTCGTTTGCACCACAGCTGGGGCGGTTATCCCTCCGAGCGGCTTTCCGGTCAAAGTTAAGTTGTTTAAACATATACATAATTCTACAGAATATAACTGCTTTAATGCAAACCCGTTAACAGGTAAATACCAACTGGTATTAAATTTAAAGACCTCTTTACCTGCGGTTTACATGACTGGTATCTATATTAT
>CAUEQX010000050.1 GCA_959020035.1 uncultured Collinsella sp.
ACGATTACCGAGCCCGATATTCTTATCGTTGACGAGACGCTGTCCGTCGGTGATGTGTTCTTCCAGCAGAAGTGTGAGGCTCGCATTCAGCACTTTATCCAGAGCGGTGACGTGACGGTTCTGTTCGTTTCGCACTCCATGGAGCAGGTTGAGCGCATCTGCCAGCGTGCCGTTTGGATTGAGAAGGGTGACCTTCGCATGGACGGCCCGGTCGATGAGGTCTGCAAGGCGTATCGCGAGCAGTTCAACTAGGTTATAATTACTTGCGCCCGACAGGCTTGCGCTTGCTTGGGCGTGTGGTTATTTGCTCCATTAGCTCAGTTGGATAGAGCAGGGGACTTCTAATCCCAAGGTCGACGGTTCGAATCCGCCATGGAGCACCATCGTTTATTAAGCCCGGACCGCTTGGTGGTCTGGGCTTTTTTCATCTTGTATGCTGCTGAAGCCGAGCGCGAACAAGCCGCTGCTGTTTGTTGGGGTTGGCATTTTACTTTTCCAGATGCTCTTTCAGCAGCTCCAGCGCGTGGGCGTAGCCCTGGAGGCCTTCGCCGGTGATGGTGGCGAAGCAGGCTAGGCGTGCATAGCTCACCTGGCGGAAGTCCTCGCGGGTCTCGACGGCGCTGATGTGGACCTCGACGGCGGGGATGGCGACGGCTTTGAGAGCGTCCAGGATGGCCACACTGGTGTGCGTGTAGGCTGCCGGGTTGATGACGATTCCGTCGACCTTGCCGTAGGCCTCCTGGATCTTGTCGACGATGTTGCCCTCGTGGTTGGACTGGAAGACCTCGACCTCGTCGAAGCCCTGTGCGGCGCCCGCTTCCTGGCAGATCTGCACTAAGCGGTCGTAGTTGTCGCTGCCATAGATGCCCGGCTCGCGAATGCCGAGCATGTTGAGGTTGGGGCCGTTGATGACGAGTGCTTTCATGGTTGCTTCCTTTGCAGTCGAGAAACCACCACAAAGGTGCCTGTCCCCTTTGTGGTGGTTTTTTTAGAGAGCGGGTGGGAGGGTGTCGAGGAGGGCTTGGGCGGTATTGGCGGCGCAGTCGCGTGAGTCGATGATGTGGTCGGCCCAGGCGCGGTAGCGTGGCATACGTTGTTCCGCGAGCTTATCGATGCCGTCGCGTGCGGTGATGGGGCGGCCCTTGTGAGCGAGCTCTTCGAGCTTGCGGTTGAGCATCACAATTTTGCTGTTCTGGTGCAGCAGCGGATAGTTCTCGTCTCGCGTGACCACGCCACCGCCGGTGGAAAGCACCAGGCCGCTGCGCTTGGAGATGTCGGACAGCGCCGCCGTTTCCTGCTCGCGGAAGGCCGCCTCGCCGCGCTCGACGATATAGTCGGCGCAGGGCATCCCCAGGCGTTCCTCAAGCGCGCGGTCCAAGTCAATGTGCTCGCGACCCGTGCGCAGGGCAATCTGTTCACCCACGCGGGTCTTGCCCGAGCCCGGCATGCCAATCAGCGCGATGTTCTGTTCGTGGCGTGACAAGCGCTCCGTTACGTCCAGGATGCGCCCGCGCGGGGTGACCTGGCCGGTATAGCGCTCGACGGCCTGTGCCGCTTGGGCCACGAGCATCAGCAGGCCGCCGATGCAGGGGATGCCGCGGCGCTCGGCCTCGAGCATCAGGCCCGTGCGGGCGGGGTTGTAAACGATGTCGATGACGCCCTCGAGCGCATCGAGTCCTTCGAGCGTGCAAGGCGCGTCGGGGCAATGGGGGAACATGCCGGCGGGCGTGCAGTTGACGAGCAGTGCGGCGTCGGACTGCTGCGCGATATTGCCGTAGTTGACCTTGCTCGTGCGGCCCACGGGCACCACGGTGGCGCCCAGGTCGGTGAGCACCATGCTCGCCGTGGTGCCGGCGCCGCCGGTGGCACCGAGCACGAGGACCTTCTTGCCGGCAACCTCAACCCCCAGCTCCTCCACCAGGCACTGAAAACCAAAGTAGTCGGTGTTGTCGCCGCGCAGGCGCCCGTCGGGCAGGCGCGTGATGGTGTTGACGTTGCCCATGCGCTCGGCCAGCGGACTCAACTCGTCCAGGTATTCCATGACGGCGCGCTTGTAGGGGATGGTTACGTTGGTGCCCTCCCATTCGTCGCCGGTCATAAAGGCCTGGAGATCCTCGGGCTCGCGCTCAAAGCGCACGTACTCGAGCCCAGCGAGCTCTTTGTAGATGGTTGGGGTGTAGCTGTGGCCCAACACGCGGCCCAGCACGCCGTAGGGACGGGTTGCGGCGGTATCGGTCATCTAGAGCACCTCCGTGTAGCTGCCAAAGTATGTGAAGCTCTCGCACACGTCGTCGACAGAATCGAGCAGGTCGTCGAGGGCCTTGCTGCCAAAGGGGCACTCCAGATCAAAGTAGAACATAAACTCAAAGTCGTGCCCGGGGATGGGACGGCTCTCGAGCTTGATGAGGTTGATGTTGAGCGCATAGAATCGCTCGAGCACGCGGTAGAGGGCGCCCGGCTCGTTGGCCGTGGTGATCATGAGCGAGGTACGGTTGGCGCCGGGGTAGACGCGCGGCTCGCGGCTGATGACGACAAAGCGCGTGTAGTTGTTGTCCGAATCCTGGATGTTGGGCTCTAGCACCTCCAGGCCATAGAGTGCCGCGCAGCTGCGCGAGGCGATGGCAGCGACGTCAGTGCAATCGGAGTTGGCGACCATCTCGGCCGACATGGCGGTGTTGGGGTACTTGGTGGCGTGCAGGCCGTGGGCCTCGATAAAGCCGGCGCACTGGGCGATGGCCTGGCCATGGCTGTAGACCTCGCGTATGTCCGCGAGCTTGGTGCCGGGCTTGACGAGCAGGTTGTGATCGATCTTGAGGCGCAGCGAGCGCACGATATGGAAGTCGAACTGGGCGAGCAAGTCGTAGACGGCGTTGACCGAGCCAGCGGTTGAGTTTTCGATGGGTAGCACGCCAAACTCGCAGAAGCCGTCGCGCACGGCGCGCATAACGCCCTCGAAGGTCTCGAAGAACGCGATGTCGGGCACGTCGAAGAGCTTGCACGCGGCGATTTGGCTGTAAGCGCCTTCCACGCCCTGACAGGCAACGGAGGCCGTCTGGGGGAAGGGCGTATCGAAGCCTACGGCCGTGGCATGGGCCTTTTGCGACACCGTGATGCCCTTGAGCTCGTTGATGTAGCGCTGCTGCTCGGCCTTGCTCATGCTCATGAGGAGACGAAACAGGGCGATGGTCTGGGCCTCGTAGCGCTCGGGTGCGCGGCTGGCGAGGTTATTGAGCTTGGAGCGCTCGCGGGCGGGGTCGAAGACGGCCTTGCCCATCTCGATTTTTGATTTGGCGACCTCGGTGGCAATGTCCATGCGCTCGACAAAGCTATTGAGGAGCGTGGTATCGATGCCGTCGATGGCCTGGCGAATATCGGCAAGGTCCATTGGGACCCCTTTCGTGAATCGTTGCCTGGGGTAGTTAATTTGGGACGGGGCTTTTTTAGCTACCCTTTGACTGTCGGCGAATCGATGGGTGCCGGGGCAAATATGAACCGGTATATGGGGGTAGCTAAAATAGCCCCGTCCCAAATTAACTACCCTTGGGGTGGGTGGACTAAAGCTGGGCGGCGTCCTCTAGGAGGGCGTCCCAGATAGCGAGGGCGGCGGCTGCCTCGGCAACGGGGACGGCTCGGGGGACGATGCAGGGATCGTGACGGCCGTGGACTGAGAGCTCGGCGTTTTCCATGGCGTCCATGTCTACGGTCTGCTGCTCGCGGCCAATTGAGGGCGTCGGCTTTACGGCCATGCGCCACATGACGGGCGCGCCGGTCGAAATACCGCCCAGGATGCCGCCGGCGTTATTGGACTCGACTTCGATCTCGCCGGTCTCGGCATCGATGCGATACGGATCGTTGTTCTCGCTGCCGCGCATGGCGGCCACGGCAAAGCCCATGCCAAACTCCACACCCTTCACGGCGGGAATGCCAAACGCGATTTGCGCGATGTGGTTCTCGATGCCGTCGAACATGGGGTCGCCGATGCCCGCGGGAAGCCCGTAAATGCCGCACTCCACGATGCCGCCGATGCTGTCGAGTTCGTCGCGCGCGGCTAGGATCTCCTCGCGCATGCGGCCGGCTGCGGCGGCGTCAATGCACGGCAGGTCGTTCGAAAGAATTGCCTTGCGGTTGGCCTCGCGATAGACCATGTCGTCCATGGGCAGGTCGGAGATACCGCCGATCTGCGCCACATGCGCCATGACCTGAATGCCGCGGGCTTCGAGCGCCTGCAGCGCAATGCCGCCAGCGATGCATAAGGGTGCCGTTAGGCGACCGGAAAAATGCCCGCCACCAGCGACATCGTGCATGTTGTGATACTTCACGCGCGCAGGGAAGTCCGCATGTCCCGGACGGGGCTTGCGGCGCAGCTCGGAGTAATCCTTGGAGCGCGTGTTGGTGTTCTCGATAATCGCGGCGATGGGCGCGCCGGTGGTATATCCATCGACAACACCGGCGATGATGTGCGCGGTGTCGGCCTCGCGGCGTTTGGTCGCGGTCTCGTCGCGACCGGGGGCGCGACGGTCGAGGAAGGCCTGCAGCTTCTCCTGGTTCACGGCGATGCCCGCCGGGATGCCATCGAGCGAGCAGCCGATAGCGGGGGAGTGAGATTGGCCGAAGATGCTTAAGTGCAAGACGTTGCCAAAGGTCGAGGACATGCTATTCCTCCTCGAGTGTGACCTTGCCGCCCAGCAGGCGGTAGTGGTCGAAGAAATCGGGATAGGATTTGTTGACGGCCTCGGCGCCGTGGATTACGACCTCGCCGGTGGCACGGCTCGCGGCGACGGCGGCCATCATGGCGATGCGGTGGTCGTTGTGCGAATCGACCTCGCCGCCGGTGAAGGCATCGACACCCTTGATGATGAGGTCATCGCCGGCAATACGCACCTGCGCGCCCAGCGCGGTGAGCTCGCGGGTGGTGGTGGCCAGGCGGTCGGATTCCTTGATACGCAGACGGGCGCAATCGCGGATAAAGGTGCGGCCCTGTGCCAGCGAGGCCACGGCCGAGATAACGGGCACAAGGTCGGGAATGTCGTGGGCACTCATCTCAAAGCCGGCGAGCTTGTCGGACTGCACGGTGGCGGCGTTGGTGGAGCGCACGATGCGGGCGCCAAAGCGCGAAAGCGCGGCGAGCACGTTGCGGTCGCCCTGCGCGGAGCTCAGGGACACACCCTCGACGGTGATGGGGTCGGTGCCGATGGCGCCGGCACACAGCCAAAAGGCAGCGTTGGACCAGTCGCCCTCGACGGCCACGTTGCCGGGCGTGCGGTACGAGCCACTGCTCACGCGGAAGTTTGTGACCTCGGGCTTGCCGTCCTTGGCGGGAATACGCTCGACGTTGACCTCGACGCCAAAGGCCTTCATGGCCTGGATGGTCAGATTGATGTAGGGGCGGCTCTCGATGAGGCCGGTCACCTGCACGCAGGAGGGCTGGGCCAGCAGCGGAGCCGCCAGCAGCAGGCCCGAGATGTACTGCGAGCTCACGTTGCCCGGCAGCACAAAGGTGCCCGGGCGCATGCGGCCGCTCGTCTTGAGCGGAAAACCGCCCAGACCCTGCAGGTCGCAGCCGGCGGCGATGATTTCGTCCGAGAGCGGGGAGAGCGGGCGGGCGCCTAGGCGACCTTGGCCCACAAAGGTGGCCTCCGCACCCAGCGCACAGGCGACAGGCAGCATAAAACGCAGCGTGGAGCCGCTCTCGCCGCAGTCGAGCGTGCCACCGGCAAGGGCCTTGAGCAGGCCAAACTCAACGCTCTTCATAGTGGGGTGGACCTGGAAGCCGTCCTCGGCGGTCTCGATGCGGGCGCCGAGCGCCGTGAGGCAACGCACCGTGGCCTCGATGTCGGCGCAGGTGGTGTTGCAGGTAACGTGCGTCTCGCCGTTGGCAAGCGCAGCGCAGATGATCAGGCGATGCGCCATCGACTTGGACGCGATGGCGGGAACGGTGCCCTTGAGCGGGGACGGGGTAATGCGGGCTAACATGCGGAAGCGTCTCCCTTCTGGCCGAGGCCCTCGGCAATCAAATCGTGGAAGGTGGAAAGCGGCATGCGGTCGATGCTGCAGCGGCCAATGCCGTGCGGAATCACCAGGTCGATGGTGTCACCGGAGCGTTTTTTGTCGTGCAGCGCCTCGGCAAAGACGGCGTCGGCATCTAGGTCGCAGCGGGTCTTGAGGCCATGGCGGGCGCAGAGTTCCTCAATACGATCGGGCAGTGCGGCATCGCAGACGCCGTGCAGGGCCGCGGCGCGCGTGATGATGCCCATGCCGATCGAAACGCAGTTGCCGTGTCCGAGCTCAAAGTGCTCGCAGGCCTCGACGGCGTGTCCGGCGCTGTGTCCAAAATTGAGGAGCTTGCGCTGGTTGGTTTCGCGCTCGTCGGCGACGACCACGGCGCGCTTGATGTCAATATTGCGGGCGATGATGAGCGCTACGCGGGCTACATCGCGGTTGAGCAGCTCCAGCGTGAGCGGGGTCTTCTCCAGCTCGGCGAAAAGCTCTGGGTCGGCGATCACGGCGTGCTTGACGACCTCGCCGCAGCCGTCGGCGAACTGCTCGGGCGTAAGGGTGGCCAGGCACCCCACGTCGGCGATAACCACATTCGGCTGCCAAAAGGCGCCGGCCAGGTTCTTGCCGGCAGCCAGGTCGATGGCGGTCTTGCCGCCCACCGACGAATCCACCATGGCGAGCAGACTCGTGGGGATCTGCACAAACTTGCAGCCACGCATGTAGGTGGCGGCCACAAAGCCCGCCACGTCGCCCACGACGCCGCCGCCGAGTGCCACGATCACGTCGGAGCGCGAAAGCTCGTGCTCGGCCACAAACTCCAAAATGGCAACATAGGTCTCGGCGCGCTTATGGGCCTCGCCGGCCTCGAAGGTGCAGATGCTCACCTCGTAGCCTGATGCCTCCAGACTCTGCTTGACGGGCATCTGGTAGAGCGGACCCACGTTGGTGTCTGTCACAATGACGGCGCGCGATCCGCCGGCGGTGGCGCGGACGAGCGGGCCCGCCTGCTCCAGCAAAAACGTGCCGACGTGCACCTGGTAGGGGCGTGCGGTGTCGATATCGATGGTAATCGCCATAAGCTTCGGTCCTTTCGACCTGGCGTGGTAGATGATCTAGCGGGAGGCCTCGTCGTCGAGCGCGCGCTTAATGCGGTCGCCCTCGGCAAGGAGGTTCTCCAGATAACGCTGGTCGCGGTCTTTGAGCGCTCGGCTGTAGGCTCCGAGTGCCTCGATCAGATGGTCGATCTCGAAGGCGAGCGCGTCGGCGTCGTCGATCATGAGCTCCGACCACATCTGGGGGTTGAGGTGCGCCACGCGGGTAAGGTCGCGGTAGCTACCGGCCGAAAAACCGTGGTGAACCTGGGCAGTCGGGCTTTTGACGTAGGCGTTTGAGACGACGTGCGCGAGCTGGCTCGTAAAGGCGATCACGCGGTCGTGCTCGGCAGCGCTGGTCACGCTGAACTTAGCAAAGCCCAGGGGGCGCACCATTTCGCGCACCTGGCCTAAAAGCTCGAGCTTAAGGGCGTCGTCCACCGCGGGCGGTACGAGCACCAGCGGGGCGCCCTGGAACAGGTCGGCACGGGAGTGAGCGTAGCCCGAGAACTGGGTGCCCGCCATGGGGTGCGCGCCCACAAAGTAAAAACCGTGCTCGCGGGCGAGCTCAAAGGCGCGCTCGCACACGATGCCCTTCACGCCCACGGTGTCAATCACCACGGGCCCCATGATGGCCTCGGTATCGGTGGCGTCGGCGAGCGCTTGGGCGTGCGCCTCGAGCCACTCGATGCAGGCCTCGGGGTAACAGGCCAGTACGATGATGTCGCACTCGCCGAGCGTCTCGTCGTTGAGCTCGCCGGCGACGGTGCCCATGCTGGCGGCCGTCATGACGTCATCGTCGGGGTCCCAGGCCAGCACGCGGACACCCGCCTGCGCATAGCCGCGGGCAAAGCTGCCGCCGATGAGGCCCAGGCCCACAATGCCGGCGCATTTGGGGCCGCCCTGGTTAACGCGCGCGTTTCTCACCGTACCCATGGGCTACTCCATGGTCTCTTGGCAGACGACCTCGCGGATGGCGCGGATGCGGCGCATGGTGTCGTCGAACTGGTCGGGGGTGAGGGCCTGAGCGCCGTCGGACCATGCGCGGCTGGGCTCGTCGTGGACTTCGATCTCCAGACCGTTGGCGCCGCAGGCGGTCGCCGCGAGCGCCATGGGCTCAACGTAGCGGGTGTAGCCGGTGGCGTGGCTGGGGTCGGCAACGACGGGCAGGTGCGACAGGTGGTGCAGCACCGGCACGGCGTTAAGGTCGAAGGTGTTGCGGGTGCGGGTCTCGAAGGTGCGGATACCGCGCTCGCACAGGATAACGTTGTCGTTGCCCTCGCTCATGATGTACTCGGCGGCCATGAGCAGCTCGTCGATCGTGCCGGACATGCCGCGCTTGAGCAGAATCGGGGTCTGGGTCTTGCCGACCTCCTTGAGCAGGGGGAAGTTCTGGGTGTTGCGGGCGCCGATCTGCATGACGTCAATCTTCTTGTCCAAGAAGACCTGCACGTCGCGCGGGTCCATGATCTCGGTGACGATCGGCATGTCGAGCTCGGCCGAGGCCTCGCACAGCAGGTCCAGACCGGCGGGGCCCATGCCCTGGTAGGCGTACGGGGACGTGCGGGGCTTGTAGGCGCCGCCGCGCAGCATCGTGGCGCCGGCAGCCTTCACGCGACGGGCGATGCGGATGAGGTTCTCGCCCTCGACGGAGCAGGGGCCGGCGATGACCTGGAACTGGTCGCCGCCGATTTTGACGCCGTGGCCACAGTCGATGACGGAGTCCTCGGGGTGGAACTTGCGGTTGGCGCGCTTGAACGGCTCGGAGACGCGCTGCACGCGCTCGACGACGTCCATGGACTCGAGCAGGAACGGGTCGATCTTGGTGGTGTCTCCCACAAGACCGATAATGGTCTCGTTCTCACCGCGAGAGACGTCGGTCTTCAGGCCTTTTTTCTCAATCCAGCTGACGATATGGCTGACGGCCTCGTCACTGGCGCTCTGCTTTAAAATTGCAATCATGGTGTGCCTCTCACCTCGATGGTTAGCCGTTGCAAAAACGGCCCGCATTGCGAGCCGTATATATGGTGCATGTGAGTTTATACTATTAGGCTCACTTTTGCGTTCTAAAGTGAGCCGCCGAGCCGTGTCTCCCACGGAATTGCAAAGCTTTTTCTTTTCTTTTGTTAGCCCATGTCGCACTTGGGTATAATGCCAATCGTTGGCCCTATTAGCTCAGGGGATCAGAGCGTCTGCCTCCGGAGCAGAAGGCCGTTGGTTCGAATCCAACATGGGGCACCATCGAACGTAAGACCGTTCGAACCTCGCATGGTCCGGGCGGTTTTTCTTATACCGACGCGACGTGATAGGACGTGGTATGGCAACGACGGATATCGAGCGCGGACTATCGACTGGCGAGGTCGAACAGCGCATTGCCGCCGGCAAGATCAACCGCAACATGGAGCTCAAAACCAAATCGGTCCGCGAGCTCATCATCGAGAACCTCTGCACGCTGTTCAATTTGATCAACGTGATCTTGGCTTTCCTGGTCATTTTGACCGGTTCGTTTAAGAATCTGACGTTCCTGTTCGTGGTGTTCCTCAATACCGCCATCGGCGTCATCCAGTCCATGCGTTCCAAGAAGATGGTCGATAAGCTCACGCTGCTGACCTCCAAGAAGGCCATTGCGGTGCGCGACGGTGCCGAGGTGGAGCTCGACTTGGACCAGATCGTGCTCGACGACATCATCCGCCTGGGGCGCGGCGATCAGATTCCCGCTGACGCCGTGGTGGTTTCGGGCGAGGCGCTCGTGAACGAGAGCCTGCTGACGGGCGAGAGCGACCTTATTAAGAAACAGCCCGGTTCCGAGCTCATGAGCGGCAGCTTTATCGACTCGGGCCTGCTGTGCGCCCGTGTGATCCATGTCGGCGCCGACAACTACGTGGCCAAGATCAACAATGAGGCCAAGTACGTCAAAAAGGTCAATTCCGAGATCATGAACGCGCTTAATGCCATCGTGCGCTTTGCGAGCATTATCATGATCCCGCTCGGTTTGGCGTTGTTTGCCTCGAGTGTGAGCGAGCTGTGGGATGCCGCGGGAACCCCGGGCGATAGCGCGCTTTCGTGGTGCTTCTCCGAGCTGTTGGCTGGTCATGTGCCTTCGTCGGCGCTGCTGTCCACGGTGGGCGCCCTGCTGGGCATGATCCCGCAAGGCCTGGTGCTGCTGACCTCGTCGGTGCTCGCCATCGCCACGGTGCGCCTGGCCCGCCGCAAGGTGCTGGCACAGCAGCTCTACTGCATCGAGACGCTCGCTCGCGTCGACGTGCTGTGCCTGGACAAGACGGGCACCATCACGTCGGGTCGCATGGAGGTCGAGGGCACGTATCAGCTGCCGGTTGAGGGCGTGAGCCTAGGCGCCGGCTCGGAGGAGGCGGCTGTTCCCGTCGATACCACGGTGCTCGATTTTGCGCTGGCTAACGTCGCGCGTGCGACTTCGGCCGATGCCAACGAGACCTGCCAGGCGCTGCTCAACTATTACGCCGATCGCCCGGTCGAGGTGTCCGAGCCGCTGTCGGTCATTCCGTTCTCGTCCTCCAAAAAATGGAGCGGCGCGTCGTTTGCGCAGGGCTCCTATGTGATGGGCGCCGCGCAGTTTGTGCTTTCGGAGCGTGTGTTTTCGCAGGTCGAGAACCGTGTCGCCGAGCTTGCCGATACCTGCCGCGTGCTCGTGGTGGCGCGCGTGGACGGCTTTACGCCCGATGGCGATATGGTGGGCGAGGCCGAGCCCGTGGGCTTTGTGACCATCCGCGACGAGATTCGTACCTCGGCGGCCGAGACCATCGGCTACTTTAACGAGCAGGGCGTGACCCTCAACGTGATTAGTGGTGATGACCCGCGTACGGTGTCATCGATCGCGCGCGTGGTGGGCGTGCCCGGGGCGGACGCTTACGTGGACGCCACGACGCTCGATACGCCGTCCAAGCTCGATGCGGCGGTGGACCGCTACCACGTCTTTGGCCGTGTGACGCCGCAGCAGAAGCGTGAACTCGTGCAGGCGCTCAAGCGTCGCGGGCACACTGTGGCCATGACGGGTGATGGCGTCAACGACGTTTTGGCGCTCAAGGAGGCCGACTGCTCCGTGGCGATGGCCGCCGGCTCCGATGCCGCGCGCAACGTGGCTGAGATCGTGCTCGTCGACAACGACTTTGCCTCGATGCCCGCCGTGGTTGCCGAGGGCCGTCGTTCCATCAACAACCTGCAACGCTCGGCTTCGCTGTTCCTGACCAAGACGCTGTTCTCGATGGGTCTGGCGGCACTCTGCATCGCGCTGCCGCCATATCCCTTTGAGCCCATCCAGATGACGCTCATCAACTTCTTCTGCATCGGCGCGCCGGGCTTTGTTTTGGGCCTTGAGCCCAACAATGCTCGCGTGAAGGGTGCGTTTTTGACGAACGTGCTCAAGCGCGCGCTGCCGGCGTCGATTGCGGTCATTTTGGCCGCGGCGCTCGATATCTTTGTGGCTCGCGTGTTTGGGTTTAGCCAGCTCACGCTTTCGACCATGTGCCTGATCACGTCGTGCGCGGCAAGCGTCAGCCTCATCTGGCGAATTTCGCAGCCGCTCACGCCCTTGCGCGTGGTGCTCTTCGTGTTCGTTGTTGCCGGCATTTTGACGGGTGTTATCGGCTTCCCGGAGCTGCTGTCCATTGCCAACCTGTCGGTGAGCCAGATGGTTATCTTGGCGGTTATCGTCGTCTTTACCTGCTCGGTATTCTTTAAGCTCGCCACGATGATGGATTCGCTTAAGCCGCGTCGCCGTCATGCGGCCACCGGCTTTGGTCGCGGTGTACGCGTGCG
>CAUEQX010000051.1 GCA_959020035.1 uncultured Collinsella sp.
GGAGGATTAAGCATGGCAGAGAACATCACCGCCCACATGGACAAGTCGCTCGAGTCCCTCAAGCATAACTTCTCCAAGGTCCGTACCGGCCGCGCCAATGCCAACATTCTGTCCGACATCACCGTCGATTATTACGGTGTTCCCACGCCGGTCACGCAGGTTGCCGCCGTCAAGACCCCCGAGGCCCACATGCTGCTCATCGAGCCGTGGGACAAGGCACTCATCAACGCTATCGTCAAGGCCATCGGCGCTTCCGATCTGGGTATTACCCCCAACTCCGATGGCACCGTCGTTCGTCTGCCGTTCCCGGCTCCCACCGAGGAGCGCCGTCGCGAGCTCGTCAAGGAGTGCCGCGAGTACGCCGAGCAGGCCAAGGTGTCTATCCGTAACATCCGTCGCGACTTCAACAACAAGCTCGAGCGCGATGAGGAGCTCACCGAGGATGATGTCCGTCGCGAGCAGGCCAAGGTCCAGAAGCACACCGATGAGTATGTCGCCAAGGTCGAGGAGCTTCTGAAGGAAAAAGAAGCCGAGGTCATGGAGATCTAAGGTGCAATACGACGAGCATAAACTGGTCGAGTACTTTGCCGACGCCCCTGCGGGCGTCGGTTTTTCCGACCTTGACCTCAATAACATTCCGCACCATATCTCGTGCATTATGGACGGCAACGGTCGTTGGGCCACATCGCGCGGTCTTGCACGCACCGAGGGCCACAAGGCGGGTATCGTCTCCCTTCGCGAGATTATTACCGCTTGCGTGCGCCTGGGCGTCGACGTGCTTTCGGCCTATGCGTTTTCTACCGAAAACTGGAACCGCCCGCAGCATGAGGTCAACGTCTTGATGCACCTGTTTGCCAAGACGTTCATCGACGAGCTGCCGCTTCTGAAGCGCGAAAACGTGCGCGTTGTCTTTTTGGGTGACATTTCCGCGCTGCCCAAGAAGACCCGCGACGTTTTTGAACGCGGTCTTGCCGAGTGCGCCGATCACACTGGCATGACGCTGGCGCTTGCCGTCAACTACGGCGCGCGTGCCGAGATTACCCGCGCTGTCCGTCAGATCGCACTCGACGCTGCCGCCGGTAAGATCGACCCTGCCGCAATTGATGACGACATGGTGGCTTCCCACCTCTATACCGCCGGCCTTCCCGATCCTGAGCTTGTGATTCGCACCTCTGGTGAGCTGCGCCTTTCGAACTATCTGCTGTGGCAGGTGGCTTATTCCGAATTCTACGTCACCGATACCTATTGGCCCGACTTTGATCGTTGGGGCCTTGTCGACGCCATTTTGGCCTATCAGGGCCGTGACCGTAGGTTTGGTGGTCTGAGCAAGACCGAGGAGGCTTAATCGTGTCCGATCGTCCCAAGGCAACTGCTCCCAAGACATCTGAGCGCAAGGCTGTCGCTGCTGGAGCGCCTGCAGCGAAGAATGGCACCGGTTCGTGGCTTGCGGGCTTTATTACCCGTGCCGCCGCTGGTATCGTCTACGCCGTTGTCTTTATCCTGTGCCTGGTTTTGGGTATCGTGCCCACTGCCATCTTTGTTTCTGTCATGAGCGGTCTGTGCTGCTATGAGTTTTTCCGTATGACGAGGCTCGATGGCAAGATGGCTAACGAGCGCATGGGTATCGCTGCCGCCGTACTCTTTCCGCTGTCGGCGTTGGGCGATTCGATGTTGCTGAATGCCCTGCTTTTTGCCCTGATGCTCGCTGTGGGCATTTGGTATGTCTGGTCGCCGCGTACCCGCATCTCTGATGTGGCCGTGACGCTCATGGGTCCCATCTACACTGGCTTTATGCTGTCGGCTATCGTGCTGCTGCGCGATGCCGTGCCCGGTTTTGCCGGCGCCCTGCTTTGGGTGGGCGTTTGCGCGTCCCTTTGGGTCTCCGATTCGTTTGCCTACATCGTGGGTAGCCGTATCGGCCAGCACAAGATGGTTCCCAAGATCTCTCCCAAAAAGAGCTGGGAGGGGTTTGTCGGCGGCATCCTGGGCTCGGTTTTGATTTGGCTCATCCTGTGGGCGACGCACTTCTACAAGCTCAGCCTGCCCTATGCGCTGCTGTGCGGCGTGGTCGTGTCCGTTCTGGGCGTTATCGGCGACCTCATCGAGTCGCGCATCAAGCGCGGTGTGGGCGTCAAGGATTCCGGCAACCTTATCCCGGGCCACGGCGGCATGCTCGATCGTAGCGATTCGCTTATCTTTGGCTGCATTACCGCGCAGCTGCTTTTGATGATCGGAGGCGTGCTGTAATGTCCTTCCAGACGACGTATGGCCCCGATGGACGTCTCCGTGTTGCCATCCTGGGTTGTACGGGCTCTATCGGCACCCAGGCGCTCGATGTGTGCCGCCAGCATGCCGATCGCCTGCAGGTGACGGCGCTGTCCGTTAACTCCAGTACCTCCGAGCTCGTTGCCGCTGCCCGCGAGTTCTCGGTTCCGGCGGTTGCCGTGGCCGATGTCGCTCATGGTGATGACGCCGTGCTGCAGGAGTTGCCCGAGGGAACGAAGCTCGGCGTTGGCGCGCAGGCGGTTTGCGAGCTCGCGCGTCGCGACGATGTCGACTGCGTGCTCGTCGCTATTGTGGGCGCCGCCGGTCTCGAGGCGAGCCATGCGGCCTTGACCTCGAATAAGCGTCTTGCCCTTGCCAACAAGGAGTCCCTCGTCGTCGGCGGCGACTTGCTTATGCCGTTGGCGCAACCGGGCCAGCTTATTCCAGTCGACTCTGAGCACTCCGCCATCTACCAGTGCTATCTGGGGGAGAACCCACGCGAGGCTCATTGTATTTGGCTCACCTGCTCGGGCGGTCCGTTCTTTGGCCGCACCCGCGACGAGCTCGACCGCGTGACGCGTGCCGATGCCCTCGCACATCCCACGTGGGCCATGGGTGCCAAGATCACCATCGACTCCGCCACCCTCATGAACAAGGGCCTGGAGCGCATTGAGGCCATGCATCTGTTTAACTGCGACCTCGATTTCATTAACGTGGTCGTGCAGCGTCAGTCCAAGATTCACTCTATGGTCGAGTTCGCCGACGGCTCCGTGATGGCGCATCTCGGTGCTTCCGACATGCGTATTCCCATCCAGTTCGCGTTCTCGTATCCCGAGCGTTGGGATACCCCGGCGCCTCGTATCGATTTCCGCGAGCTGGGTCAGCTCACGTTTGATGCTGCCGACATGGATACCTTCCGCTGTCTGGCACTGGCCGAACGTGCCGGCAAGACGGGTGGCACCATGCCGTGCGTGCTCAATGCCGCCAACGAGGTCGCCGTCGATGCCTTCCTGAACGATGGCTGCAGCTTTGCCGATATCGATCGCATTGTGGAATCCTGCATGGATTCCCACGATATGCAGGCGGTCGATTCGTTTGAGCAGCTTCGCGACATCGATGCATGGGCGCGTGAAAAGGCTGCGCAGGTGCTCGCCGCAACCCGTTCCTAACCCATAAGGATTGCTTTTTCGTTTTATGGATACTGTTCTGAGCGTTCTCTCATCGGTCTTTTGGGGCCTGCTGATGCTTTCCGTCCTTGTGTTTTTGCACGAGGGCGGCCACTTTTTGGCGGCGCGTGCCTGCGGCGTCCGCGTGACCGAGTTCTTTTTGGGCCTGCCTTGCCGCTTTGACATCCATTACACGTCGCGTCGCATTGGAACCAAGTTTGGCGTGACCCCGCTGCTGCTGGGTGGCTACGCTGCCATCTGCGGTATGGATCCGACCGACGTCTCGTGTGCCGATCGCGTGCTCGCGGCTATCTATCGTCATGGTCGCGTGACCGTGGCCGACCTTGCTGTCGAGCTCGAGCTATCCGAGGAGGTTGTGCTCGAGGCATGCGCCTTGCTCTTGGGTTGGGGCTCTATCGCGCCTTGGTATGAGGAAGGGGAGAAGCCCTCGCCGAGCTACTATCCCACCAAGTATCAGACGCTGCCGCGAGACGCGGCGGGTTACACCACCTTTGACGGCCGCCGTTTCGATCGAGAGCATGCGACTACCGAGGGCGATGTGTGGGAGCTGCCGTGCGGCGAAGCCGAGTTCCTTGCGCAAGAGCGTTCGCATACCTATCTGGGCCAGGGTTTTCTCAAGCGCGCCTTTATGCTGCTCGCGGGCATTCTCGTCAATATCCTGACGGGCTTTTTGCTGCTTATGAGCATCTACTCTATTGCGGGTGTCACCGTGCCGATGGATACCAACGTGATCGGTCAGGTTGACGAGGGGTCTATTGCCGCCAAGGCGGGTATCGAGGGCGGCGACGCGATCCTTTCGGTTGACGGAGTATCGTGCTCTACCTGGATGGACGTTTACGATGCCATCGGCAAGGCCGCCGGTAAGGACGATATCGCCATTGAGTATGAGCGCGACGGCAAGCAGCATTCGACCTCGGTTGCGCTCAAAGAGGACGAGCGCCTAGGTGTGTATGCCTCTACGCAGGTGGTCCGTTTAGACCCCATCACGTCGGCTCGCCTTTCGTTCTCCTGTGTCGTGCAGACAGCGGAGGGCGTGATGCGCCTGCTCCAGCCGCAGCATACGATGGAGATTCTCGATCAGTCTTCTTCGATCGTGGGCATTAGCGTTATGTCCTCACAGGCTGCTGCTGCCGGCCCTGCCACGTTCCTTTCGTTTGCCGCCCTCATTTCGTTCTCGCTTGGCTTTATGAACCTGCTGCCCATCCCACCACTCGATGGCGGCAAGCTGGTCATCGAGATCATTCAAAAGATTGCTGGCCGCGAGCTTCCGCTCAAGGTCCAGACGATTGTGAGCTATGTGGGCATCGCGCTCTTTGCGCTGCTGTTTGTCTATATGCTTCGTTCCGACGTCCTTCGATTTATCCTGTAGGGGAGTGTTTGGATTGTCTTTATCCCATCCTTTGCCTCGCGAGTTGACGCGCCCCGTGCATGTGGGCGGTGTGCAGATCGGTGGCGGCGCGCCGGTGGTGGTCCAATCCATGACCTGCACCGATACCGCTGACGCCCAGGCAACGCTTGCGCAAGTGTGCGCGTTGGCGCAGGCTGGCTGCGATATCGTGCGTGTGAGCGTGCCCACCGAGGCCGCGCTTGAGGGTTTCCGCACCATCTGTGCCGAGTCTCCGGTGCCGATCGTCGCCGATATTCACTTTAACCATAAGCTCGCCATCGGCGCCGTCGAGGCTGGTGCCGCCAAGCTTCGCATCAATCCCGGCAATATCGGCGATTGGGCTAAGGTCGATGCCGTGATCGATGCCGCGGGCGCCGCTGGGTGCGCGATTCGTATCGGTGTCAATGCCGGTTCGCTCGAACAGGATATCGCCGAGCGCGACGACCTCATGCAGCCCGAAAAGCTCGTGATGTCGAGCGAGCGCTTC
The DNA here is from genome assembly GCA_959020035.1 of uncultured Collinsella sp. Taxonomy (GTDB): domain Bacteria; phylum Actinomycetota; class Coriobacteriia; order Coriobacteriales; family Coriobacteriaceae; genus Collinsella. The sequence goes on from CAUEQX010000051.1 coordinate 5,327, forward strand.
GTCAAGCACTTTGAGGACCGCGGTTTTACGAACATTGTGCTTTCGGCCAAGGCCCATAGCGTGCAAACGACGCTTGATACCTATCGAGCCCTGTCGCGTGAGATTCCCCACGTTCCGCTTCACCTGGGCGTGACGGAGGCGGGGACCAAGCTCCAGGGCACCATCAAGAGCTCTGTAGGCTTGGGTATCTTGCTTTCCGAAGGCATTGGCGACACCATGCGTGTGTCGCTCACAGCCGATCCGGTTGAGGAGCCGCCGGTTGCCTGGGGTATTCTGCAGTCGTTGGGCCTGCGTCGCCGTGGCCCCGAGATTGTTTCGTGCCCCACATGCGCCCGCTGCCAGGTTAACCTTATTCCCATTGCCGAGGAGGTTACCGAGCGGCTTAAGAACTACTCCGCGCCGCTTTCGATCGCTGTGATGGGATGTGCCGTTAATGGCCCCGGCGAGGCTTCTGATGCCGATCTGGGCGTTGCTTGCGGACGTGGTCAGGCCTTGCTCTTTTCGCATGGCCAGATCATTGGTAAAGTAGCTGAGGACCAAATTGTCGACGCGCTTATGGCAGAGGTCGACAAGCTTATTGAGGAGAAATAAATGACCCGAGCAATGTATATGTCTAAGCTCTATGCGCCGACGCTTAAAGAGGATCCGGCGGACGCTGAGCTCGCCAGCCACCGCCTGCTGCTCCGTGCCGGCATGATCCGCAAAGAGGCCGCCGGCCTGTATTCCTATCTGCCGCTCGCATGGCGCTCGATCCGCAAGATCGAGAATATCGTGCGCGACGAGATGGACGCTGCCGGTGCCCAGGAGCTTATGATGCCTATCATGGTCGACGCCGAGTTGTGGCGTGAGTCCGGCCGCATCGACGCCTATGGCAAGGAGCTTGTGCGCTTTGACGACCGTCACGGTCGCGAGTTCGTCCTGGGTCCCACCCACGAGGAGACCGTCACGGCCCTGGTGCGCAATGAGCTGCGCTCCTACAAACAGCTGCCCGTCAACCTGTACCACATTCAGGACAAGTTCCGCGACGAGTTCCGTCCCCGCTTTGGCCTGATGCGCGGTCGCGAGTTCATCATGAAGGACGCCTACAGCTTCTCCGCCACGCAGGAGAGCCTGCAGGAGGAGTACGACAAGATGAAGCAGGCCTACGCTAACATCTGCGAGCGCTGCTACATCAAGGCTCTGCCCGTTGTCGCCGACTCCGGCGAGATCGGCGGCGACACTTCCGTCGAGTACATGGCTCTTGCCGACGCCGGCGAGGCTTCGCTCGTCTACTGCGACGATTGCGGTTTTGCTGCCGATGACGAGGCTGCAAGCACCAAGGTCGTTGTGACCGAGGGCCCCGGCGATGGCACGCTCACCAAGGTCGAGACTCCGGGTATGGGCACCATCGAGGCCGTTGCCAAGTTCTTCGGCTTCCCCGAGAACGGCACGCGCAAGTCGCTGGCACTCATCGACTCCGAGGGCAAGCCGGTCGTGGCCATTGTCCCGGGCGACCACGAGCTCAATGACTGCAAGGCCGAGCATGTCTTTGGCAAGGGCTACCGCATGATGACCGACGAGGAGCTTCAAGCGAACGGCCTGCACAAGGGCTTTATCGGACCGGTCAACCTGCCCGAGGGCATCCGTCTGGTGTGCGACGAGAGCCTGCGCGATTCCAAGCAGTGGGCCTGCGGTGCCAACGAGGTCGATTATCACTTTACCGGTGCCTGCCCCGAGCGCGACTTTACCGTCGATGAGTGGGCCGATCTGGTCACCGTTGTCGCCGGCGACCCCTGCCCGCACTGCGGCAAGCCGCTCTCCGCTGCCCGCGGCATCGAGGTCTCTCAGGTCTTCCAGCTGGGCACCAAGTATTCCGAGGCCATGGGTGCCACCTTTATGGACGAGGATGGCAAGGAGAAGCCGCTCATCATGGGCTGCTACGGCGTTGGTGTGTCCCGCTCGCTCGCTGCCGTCGTGGAGCAGCACAACGACGAGCACGGTATCGTCTGGCCGGTCTCCGTTGCCCCGTACGAGGTCGCGGTGATTCCGCTCGATCCCAAGAAGGAGGAGTGCGCTACCGTCTGCGAGCAGATCGTTGATGGCCTGTGCGCCGAGGGTATCGAGGTCGTCGTCGATGACCGTGACGAGCGTCCCGGCTTTAAATTTGCCGACAACGACCTTATGGGCTTCCCGTATCAGGTCGTTCTGGGTAAGCGTGGCCTCAAGAACGGCACCGTCGAGCTCAAGGACCGTGCTACGGGTGAGCGCGAGGACGTGGCGATCGACGAGGTCGTCGCCAAGGTCGCCGAGCTTGTGAAGGCGGCACGCCGTTAATCGGCGATTTCGCTTGTAGTTCGATATACGGGACGGCCCCGCATTTCTCCAGATAGGGGAGATGCGGGGCCGTCCTTTTATCTTGTCGGCGTACTCAATCGCTAAAAGGAAACCCCACAGCCCATGCGAGCTGCGGGGTTTCCTTTGTGCCTCCGATGCGAAATTAATCGCTCAGGTATTACTGATAATCGACGACGTCGATCCAGTTCTTCAGGAACTCATCGTTCACGTTGCGCTTACGAGCGAGCTCGGAAGCGGCGACGATGCTCGTCCACTGACGCACGACCTGCATGGGCATGTCGGCGCGGTCGCAGTAGAGCTCCAGATAAGCCTCGGCCTGGTCCTTGCTGTTGAGGGCAAAGAGCAGGTAGGTGGTGGCAACGTCGGCAGCAGGGGAGCCCTGGGTAGCGTGTGCCCAGTCGCACACATAGAGCTGGCCGTCGTCGCCGACGATGACGTTGGAGGGGTTGAAGTCGCCGTGGCAGACCTTGAACTCCTTGGTCATACCGTCCAGACGCTCCTGAAGGTTGTAACGCGTGGTGGCATTGAGCTGATCAAGGCTGTCGATCATGCGGGCGAACTTGTCGCGCTGACGGTTGAGCAGCGGGGAGGTGTAGCCGTGGATCTCGATCTGGAGGTCGACGAACATCTCGAGGTACTCACCGAAGCGCTGGGGCTCGGCAGTCATCTTCTCGGCAAGGGTGGTGCCCGGAACCTTCTCGGTCACGAGCGCCCAGCCGTTGGCGTTCTCGAGCTGGGAAACCTCGAGAGCCTTGGGGCTGCGGATGCCGCACTCATTGATGCGGGCAAGATTCAAAGCCTCGTTGAACACGTCGGAGACAGGCTTGGTCTCGTTAAAGACCTTGACGATCTTGTCGCCCAGGTCGTAAACGACCTTGTTGCCACGGCGGACGAGCTCGGTCTTGGAATCGGGTAGCAGCATGGTTGCATCCTTTCAACGATGCGATAGAAGCGACGGCGGGGGTGTGTGAAACACCCGTGCACCCCCGCCGCAAAAAACCGTGCTAAAAACTAGCAGACGGCGTAGTCCTGGGGCTCGCGGCCGTAGTAGGCGTCCAGGTAGAGCTCCTTGATCTCGCTCATGAGCGGGTAGCGCGGGTTAGCGCCGGTGCACTGGTCGTTGAATGCCTGCTCGGTCATCTCGTCGAGGGTGTCGAGGAAGTACTGCTCGTCAACACCGTAGTCGGCGATGGTCTTCTTGACACCGATGAAGTCCTTGAGCTCCTCGAGCTTCGTGATGAAGTTCTCGAAGACCTCCTTGTCGTCCTTGCCCTCGATACCGCAGTACTTGGCCATCTCGGCGTAGTTGTGCAGCGCGTTGGGGTAAGGATACTGGGAGAAGGTACCCATCTTGACGGGAGCCTCGGCGGCGTTGTAGCGCATGACGCGGGTCAGGATGACGGCGTTAGCGATGCCGTGGGGCAGGTGATGGAAAGCGCCGAGCTTGTGAGCCATGGAGTGGTTGAGGCCCAGGAAGGCGTTGGCGAAGGCCATACCGGCCATGCAGGAGGCGTTGTGCATCTCCTCGCGGGCGTGCGGGTCCTTGGCGCCGTTCGTGAAGCTGGAGGGCAGGTTCTCAAAGACGAGCTTGGCAGCGCGCTCGGAGAGGCCCTTGGTGTAGTCGGAAGCCATGATGGAGACGTAGGACTCGATGGCGTGGGTCATGACGTCGATGCCGGAGGCAGCGGTCAGGCCGCGCGGGGCGGTCATGCAGTTGTCGGCGTCGACGATAGCCATGTTGGGGAGCAGCGCGTAGTCGGCGAGCGGCCACTTGATGCCGGTCTCCTTGTCGGTGATGATGGCGAACGGCGTGCACTCGGAGCCGGTACCCGAGGAGGTCGGGACGGCGACGAAGTAGGCCTTCTTGCCCATCTCGGGGAAGGTGAAGATACGCTTGCGGATGTCCATGAAGTCCATGGCCATGTCCTCAAACTTGCACTCGGGGTGCTCGTACATCATCCACATGATCTTGCCGGCGTCCATAGCGGAGCCACCGCCGACGGCGATGATGACGTCCGGCTCAAAGAGAGCCATCTGCTTGGCGCCGCGACGTGCGCACTGCAGCGACGGATCGGGCTCGACGTCGTAGAAGCAGTCGTGGGCGATGCCCATCTCGTCGAGCTTGGCCTCGATGGCGCGGGTGTTGCCATTCTTGAAGAGGAACTGGTCGGTGACGATGAAGGCACGCTTCTTGCCCATGACGTTGCCCAGCTCGTCGAGGGCGACGGGCGTGGAACCCTTCTTGAAGTAGACCTTCTCGGGAGCGCGGAACCACAGCATGTTCTCACGGCGCTCGGCCACAGTCTTAACGTTGATCAAGTGCTTCACCCCAACGTTCTCGGAGACGGAGTTGCCGCCCCAGGAGCCGCAGCCCAGGGTCAGAGACGGCTTCATGCCAAAGTTGTACAGGTCACCGATGCCACCGTGCGAGGACGGGGTGTTGATGACGATGCGGCAGGCCTTCATGACGTGCTCGAACAGGCTGATCTTTTCGGCCTGGGCGGGGTGCACGTACAGAGAGGCGGTGTGGCCCGGGCCACCGGCGAGCACCAGGTGCTCGGCCTTGTCGACGGCCTCCTGGAAGTCCTTGGCGTGGTACATGGCCAGGACTGGGGAGAGCTTCTCGTGGGAGAACTCCTCCTTGGCGGGGTCGGTGGAGGTGACCTCGGCGATCAGGATCTTAGTCTTGGCGGGAACCTCGATGCCGGCGAGCTCGGCGATCTTGGCGGCAGCCATGCCGGGGATGCGGTGATCGAGGGCGCCGTTCTTGAACATGGCGGCACGCAGGGCCTCCATCTCGGCACCCTGCTTGACGAAGTAGCAGCCGCGCTTCTGGAACTCGGCCTTGACCTGGTCGTAGATGGTGTCGATGACGGTCACGGACTGCTCGGAAGCGCAGATCATGCCGTTGTCGAAGGTCTTGGAGTGGATGATGGAGTTGACTGCGAGCAGAACGTCGGCGGTGTCGTCGATGACGACCGGGGTGTTACCGGCGCCAACGCCCAGGGCGGGCTTGCCCGAGGAGTAGGCGGCCTTGACCATGCCCGGGCCACCGGTGGCGAGGATGATGTCGACGTCGCGCATGACCATGTTGGTCAGCTCGATGGAGGGGACATCGACCCAGCCGATGATGCCCTCGGGGGCACCAGCCTTGACGGCGGCGTCAAGCACGAGCTTGGCGGCGGCGATGGTGCACTTGGCGGCAGCCGGGTGCGGGGAGATGATGATGGCGTTGCGGGTCTTCAGGCTGATCAGCGTCTTGAAGATTGCGGTGGAGGTGGGGTTGGTCGTCGGGATGACGGCGCCCACGATGCCGATGGGCTCGGCGATCTTGGTGATGCCGTAAGCCTCGTCGCGCTCCAGGACACCACAGGTCTTGGTGTTCTTGTAAGCGTTGTAGATGTACTCTGCGGCGTAGTGGTTCTTGATGACCTTGTCCTCAAGAACGCCGCGGCCGGTCTCCTCGATGGCCATTTTCGCCAACGGGATACGAGCCTTGTTGGCGGCCATGGCGGCCTCATAGAAGATCTTGTCGACCTGCTCCTGCGTGTACGTAGCAAAAAGCGCCTGGGCCTCTCGCATCTGAGCGAGCTTAGCCTCAAGCGCCTCTACGTTGTCCACAATTGCGGGAGTAGTGTTTTCCGGTGACTTTTTCACCATTTGTGTCTCCTTGCGATCGGAGATTTACCCTACAAGATGCATGATAGCAAGAAATAATTCGGTGAACGGTCAGATTCCCGTAAAAGACAAACTAAAACGCTTCAATCAAATGAACCGTTTCAACTAAAACTATGCCCAATGCATCGCCCCGCTCATTGGGGACAGACTTACATGAGTGCTTCCACTCATTGGGGACAGACATCGATTTGCCATTTTGCCGTTCTGGGCCTGTTATTGCCGCTTATTGGATATAAATAGGTTGCAGGCTCAGCATTTCGCGTTGCTTCTCTCCTTTTAGGTGTTGCCTGAACAGTTTTGAAAGGAGAGATTATGCCCCGATGCGCCCGCCCCGTTTCGATCACCGGCTATTACCACGTCTTTGACCGTGGCAACTCTAAACAGATTATTTTTGAAGATGACTCCGACCGTTATCGTTTCTTATCGGATATCTCGGACAGGTTTGCGCGCCATGAC
>CAUEQX010000052.1 GCA_959020035.1 uncultured Collinsella sp.
GATATAAGGTTTATCGCGAGTTCCGCACGCAAAGAAGGCCACTTAATGTGGCCTTCGTCTTGCGCAGGACTGCCCGAGCAGGCAATCAAATATAATGCGGGCGGGCACGCGGCCCCGTCGGCTTTACGACAGCGCAATACCGCCGAGCCAGCCCCAACGCACGCCAGAGCCAGTGCCATAGAAGCTAATAAACGAATCAAGCGACTTAGACGTAATGGCGCCCTCATTGCTCATGACGATGCCGCCGCCAACATAGATGCCCACGTGGCCATAGATCAGACCCGGCATGCCGGTGCCGCTATGCGATGAGTCGGCCACGATCATGCCCACCTGCAGCGCCGAGCGGTCGGAGCTATAGCACCAGGCGTTAAACATGTCGCACGCATTGCCGCCAAAGTAGCCAACGCCGGCGTTACGGAAGACATTGGTAACCCACGCCGCGCACCAGTTCTGGCCCGGCGAAGGCGTGGAGTAGCACGCGTTGACGACGGCCTGTTGCTTGCCCGAGCCGGCATTCTGCTGCGGAGTTCCGGGCGCATACGATCCGCCACCCGAGCTCGAACCACCCGAGTAGGAATTGTTCTTGTTCGCGGCGGCCGCGGCAGCGGCGGCCTTCCTAGCGGCCTCCTCGGCCTGGGCGGCAGCGAGAATCTCGGAATCACGCTGAGCCATGAGCTCCTTGACATCGTCAGAGAGGCCGTTCAGAACCGTCTGGACTTCCTGCTGCTTGGCCTGCATGTCCTGCATCTGGGCAGTCTGCTGGTCCTTGAGCTTCTCTAAGTCGGCCTTCTGCGACTCGAGCTCGGTCTTTTGCGCGTCGAGCTCTTCCTGGATGGTCTGAATGTCCTCGATGGCGTCGCGGTCGCTCTTGTTGATCTTCTCAACGTAATGCGCGTTGGCGACGAGTTCCTCAAACGAGCCAGAGGCCAGCAGCAGCGACAGGATGTTCGTGCCGCCGGACTTGTAGCTGGCGGCCACGCGATCGGAAAGGTCGTTGCGTTTCTTCTTGAGCTCGGCCTTCTTTTCATCGATCTGGGCCTGCGTGTCGTCAATCTTGCCCTGGACATTCTCGATGTCGTTGAGGGTCTGGGCATTCTTGTTGGCCAGCGCCGCATACTCATTTGCGATGCTGTCGAGCTGGGCCTGAACCTCGTCGAGCTGGGCCTGGGCGGCATTCAGTTTATCGGTTGTTTCTTTGGAAGCCTCCGCCGCATGGGCGCGAGCGGGCAGGCCAAAAAGAACTGCCGCAGAAGCGGCGCCGAACAGGGCCTTGAGGGCAGTGCGGCGCGAGAGCTCCTGGGAAAGGATGGAATCGCTGTTTGGTGACATATGTACTCCGTTACATGTTTATTTATATGTCGCTCAACTCATACATATTAGCGTACATATGGCGCGTCCCAACGATTTCCACGAACGGCAGGAAACTACAAGGTCAGCGGCTCGTAAGCAAATGTCGAAGATCAGGTTATGCGTACGCAAGCTCTTCTATGAGTACGTTGGCACAATCCTCCGCTTTTCCTACAGCGCACGATTTGGGCGTCCCTGCCTGCGCTATACTCCCCTGAAGAAGTGTTCCTGATTCGATAGGAGACTACATGTCCAAAGCACTCGACCCCAAAGACACCTGTGTCCTCGTTACCGGTGGCGCCGGCTTTATCGGCTCGCACACCGTCGTTCAGCTGCTCGAGGGTGGCTACCAGGTCGTCATCGTCGATGATCTCTCCAACTCCAGCGCCGTCGCCGTCGACCGCGTCAAGGCCATCGTGGGCGACGAGGCCGCCAAGAACCTCACCTTCTACGAGGCCAACGTGCTCGACCGCGATGCGATGAACAAGATCTTCGATACCCATCAGATCGACCGCGTCATCCACTTTGCCGGCTTTAAGGCCGTCGGCGAGTCGGTGAGCAAGCCCGTCGAGTACTACCACAACAACATCGAGAACACCCTGGTGCTCATCGACGTCATGCGCAACCATGGCTGCAAGTCCATCATCTTCTCGAGCTCCTCGACCGTCTACGGCGACCCGGACAACCCGCCCGTCACCGAGGAAGACCCCAAGAAGCCCGCAACCAACCCCTATGGCTGGACCAAGTGGATGATCGAGCAGATCCTTATGGACGTCCACACCGCCGACCCCGAGTGGGACGTCGTGCTGCTCCGTTACTTCAACCCCATCGGCGCTCATCCGTCGGGCCTGATCGGCGAGGACCCCAACGGCATCCCCAACAACCTGGTGCCCTATGTCGCCCAGGTCGCCGTGGGAAAGCTCGAAGCCGTTCAGGTCTTTGGCAACGACTACCCCACCCCCGACGGCACCGGCGTGCGCGACTACATCCACGTGTGCGATCTGGCCTCTGGTCACGTTGCCGCCCTTAACTGGATGAACGGCAAGACCGGCGTCGAGATCTTCAACCTGGGCACCGGCACCGGCACCTCGGTACTCGAGGTCGTCGCCGCCTTCTCCAAGGCTTGTGGCAAGGAGCTGCCCTACGTGATCTGCGAGCGCCGCGCCGGCGACATCGCTGCCAACTGGTGCGATGCCTCCAAGGCCGAGCGCATGATGGGCTGGAAGGCCCAGTACGACATCGCGGACATGTGCCGCGATAGCTGGAACTGGCAGAGCCACAACCCCAACGGCTTCGCCGACGCCGAGTAGCAAAAACCTACATACCGTTCTTGCCCCGATCTCACGTTGTGAGGTCGGGGCTTTTTCATGGCATGTAGCCATTCGCCGAAAATCGACCAACTTTTTTATCTTGCCTGTACATGTTTAAACAACATGTTTTACAATAGGCGTATCGAATCAGAACATCGGAGGCGGACTGCACACCCATCGGCAGGCCGACCCCACAACAAGAAGGTTGGTGAGCGCATTCATGGAGCGTGCAAGCGGCGTCCTCATGCCCGTCTCATCTCTGCCCGGACCATACGGAATCGGCGGCTTTGGCTGGAATGCCTACGACTTCGTCGATTTTCTCGCCTCGTGCAAACAACATTACTGGCAGATTCTGCCCCTTACGACGACCAGCTATGGCGATTCGCCTTATCAGTCGTTCTCGGCCCGCGCAGGCAACCCCAACTTTATCGACTTTGCCGAGCTTATCGAGGCAGGGTATCTGGAGCAGCGCGATATCGATGGCGTGTATCTGGGATCCGACCCCAGCAATGTCGACTACGGTGCTATCTTTGGCGGCCGCCGTCAGATTCTCGACCGCGCCGCCGAGCGCTTTGCTGCCGCCAAGCCGGCCGATTTCGATGACTTTATCCAGGCCAACGAGGACTGGCTCATCCCCTACTGTGAGTTCATGACCGTCAAAGAGGAGTGCGGTCTCAAGGCGTTTTGGGAGTGGCCCGCGGAGCTCCGCACCCGCGGCGAGGCTTCCGCCAAGGTCTGCGCCGACCATCCGGCGCGTATGCTCTACCACCAGATGACGCAGTACTTTTTCGATCGCCAGTGGAGCCGCCTCAAGGCCTATGCCAACGAGCGCGACATTCTCATCATCGGCGACCTGCCCATCTATGTCTCGCGTGACTCCGTCGAGATGTGGGCCACGCCCGAGCTCTTTAAGATCGACGCCGCCGGCAATCCCGTAAGTGTCGCCGGCACGCCGCCCGACCAGTTCTCGGCCACCGGCCAGTACTGGGGAAATCCCATCTACGACTGGGACGCCATGGAAGCCGACGGTTTCTCCTGGTGGGAGGGCCGCATCCGCGCCGCCCTCGACATGTACGATGTCATCCGCCTGGATCACTTCCGCGGCTTCGAGGCCTATTGGGAGGTGCCGTTCTCCTCGCCTGATTCGTCCTACGGTTCGTGGACGCAGGGTCCCGGCCTCAAACTCTTCAAGACGCTCGAGGAAAAGCTCGGCACGCTGCCCATCATCGCCGAGGACCTGGGCTTCCTCACCCCCGGCGTCATCGATATGCGCGACAACTCGGGCTTCCCCGGCATGAAGATCCTGCAGTTTGCCTTTGAGGGCACCAACTCGTACTACCTGCCGCACAACTACATTGCCAACACCGTCGCCTATGTGGGCACTCACGACAACGAGACGGCACGCGGCTGGTTTGAAGGAACGGCTACCCCGCGTCAGCGCGAGCAGACAGCCCTGTACACCCATCAGCAGGCCGGCGAACCCATCGCCGACGCGCTCAACCGAACCATCGCAGCCAGCGTGAGCGACACGTGCATCTACACCATGCAGGACCTGCTCAACTTGGGCAACGAGGCGCGCATCAACACCCCTGCCACGCTGGGCGGCAACTGGACCTGGCGCATGCTCGACGGCGCCATCACCCGCGAGCTCGAGCACAAACTCACCGACTGGACCGAGACCTACTTCCGCATCCCGTCGGAAGCCGAAATCGAGCTTCCTCAATAGGAGCTACCGCGCCCGACCCCTCCCCACCGTGCGGACGCGCTTGCTTACCCGCGCGAGGCCGCCCCAATCCCCTCGCGCGGGATTCTTATGAATTGCAGACATGTAATCAACCCATTACAGGAGGAAACATGCCCCAAATTAACCTCATGGAACTCGCCGAGCAGTCTTTTGGCACCTCGCTCGAGCAGCTCGACGACCGTCGCATTTACAAGCTGCTGGTCAAACTCGTGCAGGAGCGCTCCGCCGCCTGCCCGCTCAACAACGGCAAGAAAAAGCTCTATTACATTTCCGCCGAATTTTTGATCGGCAAGCTGCTCATCAACAACATGATCGACCTCGGCATCTACGACGAGGTTAAGGACCAGCTCACCGCCGCAGGCCACGACCTCAACAAGATCGAGGAGTTCGAGGTCGAGCCGTCGCTCGGCAACGGCGGCCTGGGCCGCCTGGCCGCGTGCTTCCTGGATTCCATCGCCACGCTGGGCTTGACCGGCGATGGCGTGGGCCTCAACTATCACTACGGTCTGTTCCGTCAGCGCTTTGTCGACAACCAGCAGAAGGCCGTCCCCGACGAGTGGCTCGGTGAGCAGGACATCCTAGTCGACGATGACCGCTCCTACACCGTCGAGTTCGGCGATTTTGCCGTTACCTCCAAGCTCGTCAACATCGACGTGCCCGGTTACGGCCAGCCCACCAAGAACCGCCTGCGCCTGTTCGACCTGGCGAGCGTCGACGACGGCCTGGTCCCCGGCAGCTCCATCGACTTCGACAAGACCGAGATCGCCAAGAACCTCACCTTGTTTCTCTACCCCGACGATTCCGACGAGCAGGGCCGCCTGCTTCGCATCTACCAGGAATACTTCATGGTGAGCAACGCCGCCCAGCTCCTGATCGACGAGGCCATCGAGCGCGGTAGCAACCTGCACGATCTGGCCGACTACGCCGTGGTCCAAATTAACGACACGCACCCCACCATGGTCATCCCCGAGCTCGTTCGCTTGCTCACCACCGAGCATGGCATCGAGTTTGACGAGGCCGTGACCATCGTACGCTCCATGGTCGCCTACACTAACCACACGATTCTTGCCGAGGCGCTCGAGAAGTGGCCGCTCGCCAGCCTGCAGAAGGTCTCCCCTGCCATCGCCGACATTATCGTCAAGCTCGATGAGATCGCGAAGGCCGAGCACGATGACCCGCGCGTCGCCATCATCGACGAATACGACACCGTCCACATGGCCCACATGGACATCCACTTTGGCTTCTCCATCAACGGCGTAGCCGCCCTCCACACCAAGATCCTGGAGGACACCGAGCTTCATCCGTTCTACGAGATCTATCCCGAGAAGTTCTCCAACAAGACCAACGGCATCACCTTCCGCCGCTGGATCCATGGGGCCAACCCCGCGCTCGCCAGCCTGCTCGACGATGTAATCGGCACCGACTGGCGCAGCACCGGCGATCTGAGCAAACTCGCCAAGTTCGCCGACGACAAGGACGTTCTTGAGCGCCTGGCCGCCACCAAGGTCGAGGCCAAGACCATCATGCGCCAGTTCATAGCGCTCGAGCAGGGCGTGACCATTCCGTCCAACGCCATCATCGATGTTCAGGTCAAGCGTATCCACGAGTACAAGCGCCAGCAGATGCTCGCGCTCTACATCATCTGGAAGTATCTCGACATCAAGAACGGCAATAAGCCTAAGCACCCCGTCACCATCATCTTTGGCGGCAAGGCGGCCCCTGCCTACACCATCGCGCAGGACATCATCCATCTGATCCTGACACTGTCGCAGTGGATTGCAAACGACCCCGACGTGGCTCCCTACCTGCAGGTTGTCATGATCGAGAACTACAACGTCACCGCTGCCGAGCGCGTGATCCCCGCTGCTGACATCTCCGAGCAGATCAGCCTGGCCTCCAAGGAGGCGAGCGGCACCTCCAACATGAAGTTCATGCTCAACGGCGCCCTGACCCTGTGCACGCTCGACGGTGCCAACGTGGAGATCGCCGAGCTCGTCGGCGACGAGAACATCTACACCTTTGGTGCCTCGTCCAAGCAGGTCGAGCAACTCTACGCCGACGGCACCTATGACGCCGGCGCGCTCTACCACAAGCCCGGCATCAAGCTACTGGTGGACTTCATCACCAACCCCGCCTTTATGGCGACCGGCAACGCCGAGCGCCTGCAGCGTCTGCACGACGACATCAAGGGCAAGGACTGGTTTATGGCCCTGCTCGACATTGAGGAGTACATCCAGACCAAGGAGCGCGTGCTGGCAGACTACGAGGACCAGGACGCCTGGATGCGCAAGGCGCTCATCAATATCGCCAACGCCGGCACCTTCTCGTCCGACCGCACCATCTCCCAGTACAACGACGAGATCTGGCACCTGAACTAATTTCACTTCCCTTACCCATCCTCTTGAGAAACGGAGTCGTGGCAACACGGCTCCGTTTTTTGTGCCCGCACGTTACCCTGTGACCCGACTCGACCAAACAATCTCGATCTGTAACAGCTACTCGGTAAAAACGGTCCCAGCTGTTACAGATTGAGACATACCGGCCCCTTCCCTTGGGTTTATCTCAGTCTGTAACATCTAGCAGCTGAAATTCACCTTTGGTGTTACAGATTTAGATGAAATGGTTAGCTCAGCGGAACCGTCTCGATCTGTAACATCTAACGTCCGAAATCGGCCCTACCCGTTACAGATCGAGACAAACGACCGGTCAGACAATCCCAACACAAAGAAAGGCTCCCCTCTCGCCCAGTGGACGGGAGGGGAGCCTTATATGTGACCGCGGCAAAAGGATGGCAATACCGCAGTCGCCCAAAGGGAGGGCCTGGATGCACCGGGCCTAGATTAGGTTCTTGCCAGAGACCTTATCGAAGAGGTGGGTCGCGTTCTTCTCAAACTTGAACCAGATGGTGTCGCCAGCCTTGAGCGCGCCCTTGGCCTCGAGGTCGACGACGGGGATAATCAGGACAAACTGGCCGTCGGGAGCGGTCACGTGGACATGCTCGGTCGAGCCCATGAGCTCGGTCACCTCGACGGTACCCTGGAGCGCGCCCTCCTCGCCCTTGTCGGCAAGCAGGATCTGCTCGGGACGCACGCCGGCCGTAATCTCCTTCACGTCGCCGCCGTCCCAGTTGAGGGCAAGTTGAGCGCAAGTCTCGGGGGCGAGTGCCACGTTCATATCCTCGGTCTTGACGGTAAAGCCGTTGCCCGAGCGCACCAGCTGGGCATCGAAGAAGTTCATCTGCGGCACGCCGATGAAGCCGGCGACGAAGATGTTCGCGGGATGGTTGAAGACCTCCTGCGGCGTGGCGATCTGCTGGACGACGCCGTCCTTCATGACCACGATACGGTCGCCAAGGGTCATGGCCTCGGTCTGGTCGTGAGTAACATAAATGAACGTGCCCTTGATCTCGTGGCGCAGCTTAATGAGCTCGGCACGCATCTGGTTACGAAGCTTGGCGTCCAGGTTGGACAGCGGCTCGTCCATCAGGAAGACCTTGGGGTCACGCACGATGGCGCGGCCGATAGCGACACGCTGGCGCTGGCCGCCGGAGAGCGCCTTGGGCTTACGGTCGAGGTACTCGGTAATGCCCAGAATCTCGGCAGCAGAGCGAACCTTGCGGTCGATCTCGTCCTTGGGAACCTTCTTGAGCTCGAGCGTAAATGCCATGTTCTCGTACACCGTCATATTGGGGTACAGAGCGTAGCTCTGGAACACCATGGCGATGTCGCGGTCCTTGGGCGCCACGTCGTTGACACGCTTGCCGTCGATGAGCACATCGCCCGAGGTAATGTCCTCCAGGCCGGCGACCATGCGCATCGTCGTGGACTTACCGCAGCCAGAGGGGCCAACGAGGACGACGAACTCCTGGTCGTGAACGGTGAGGTTGAAGTCCTCTACAGCGAGCACACCGTCCTCGGTAACCTTGAGGTTGTGCTTCTTCTCCTCGGTCTTCTTCTTTTTGCCAAAGAAGCCTTTCTTTTTTGACTCGTTGTTGGGATACACCTTCTGAACATGTTTGAGAACAATCTCGGCCATGTCTCTACCTTTCGATATGCGGCGCCGCGCTGAGGGGCGCCGCAGAAACTTGCAAAACAGTTACGGCATTAGCCCTTGACGGCACCTGCCACCACGCCGTCGATGATGTACTTCTGACAGAGGATGTACATGATAACGATGGGGATAACGACCATCATGATGCAGGCCATCATGGGGCCGAGCTCGACGTGGCCGTAGCCGCCGCGGAAGTACTGAATCAAGATAGGAATGGTCTTGTACTTGGTGGAGTCGAGCGTAAGGTAGGGCAGCAGATAGTCGTTCCAGACCCACATGGTCTCGAGGATGCCGACCGAAAGATAGGTGGGCTTCATGATGGGAAGGACGATCTTAAAGAACACCTGGACCGGGTTGCAGCCATCAATCATGGCCGCCTCCTCGATCTCGAGCGGGATGTTCTTTACAAAACCGGCGAACATAAAGACCGCCAGGCCCGCGCCAAAGCCCAGATAGATAAAGCAGATGTTGAACGGCGTGTTAAAGCCGATACGGTCCGCCAAATTGGACAGCGTGAACATGAGCATCTGGAACGGCACGACCATCGAGAACACAAACAGGTAATAGAAGAAGTTCGAGATCTTGTTGTTGACACGAACCACGTACCAAGCGCACATGGAGCAGCACACCAAGATCAGCACGACCGACGTGACCGTGATGATGAGCGAGTACATAAATGCCGAGGCAAAGCCCTGCTCGTTAAGGGCGTGCATGTAGTTTGCGAGGCCGTTGAACGTCTCGGGCGTGAGCAGATCGAATGCCGTGGTGGTGCTGATTGCGGTCGCTTTCTTAAAAGAATTAAGCGCAATCATGAACACGGGGTAGATCCACGCGAGCGACAGGATCGTAAAGAAAATCGAGAGCGCGCGGTTGATAACCTTATCGCGTTTCATTACTGCTGCACCTCCTTGGACCTCGTGGCCTTAAGCTGGATCATGGAGATGGCCACGACCAGGATGCAGAAGATAACCGCCTTGGCCTGACCAATGCCCTGCCATGCGATACCGGCACGCGAATAGAACGTGTTGTAGATGTTCAGGGCGAGCATCTCGGTGGAGTGCGCGGGGGCGCCGCCGGTAAGGGCGAGGTTGTGGTCGAACAGCTTAAAGCCGTTGGTGATGGACAGGAACAGGCAGATGGTGATGGTCGGCATCAGGTTAGGGATCTTAACCTTCCAAAACGTCTGCCATGCCGTAGCGCCGTCGACCTTGGCGGCCTCGATGTAGTCGGACGGAATGGACTGCAGACCAGCGATGTAGATGATCATCATGTAGCCGACCTGCTGCCACAGGGTCAGGATGATAAGGCCCCAGAAGCCAGCAGCAGAGTTAAGAGCGATGAGCTGGGCGCCCACGTTGGAGAGCAGGCAGTTGATCAGAATCTGCCAAATGTAGCCCAGCACGATGCCGCCGATCAGGTTAGGCATAAAGAAGATCGTACGGAAGATGTTGGTGCCTTTGAGCGCCTTGCGGGTGAGCGCCTGCGCAATGGCCAGGGCGATCACGTTGATGAGCACCGTCGACAGGAAGGCAAACGCCACGGTAAAGAAGAACGACGTGGAGAACTGCGGATCGGACAGCGCGCGCACGTAGTTCTCGATACCGACAAAGTGCGCGTTACTAATGATAATAAACTGGCAGAACGAGAGATAGAAGCCCTGGATAAAAGGGATCACGAACCCGATCATAAACGCCAGGCACGTGGGCAGCATAAAGAGCGGCCACCAGCGCTTGAGTGCTTTGCCCATAAAAGGGTCCTTTCAATATGCAGGGGGCGGGCAAACCAACGTCTGCCCGCCCCCTGTCGCTAATCAGATAGCTTGGGCAGCAACTGCTTACTCGGAAGCGGCCTTCTCGGTCTTCCAGCCATCGACGAAGGCGTTCTTGACGCCGTCCCACTTGCTGTTATCGGCAGCGTAGGCAATCAGAGCCTGCTTGAGGTTCTTCTTCCACTCCTCGGAGGGAATGTAGACGAAGTCCCAAGCGACGGTCTTCTTGCCGTCCTTGGCCATGGCAACGGCCTGCTGCGAGAAGACGTTGGTGGTCTCCTTGGCGCTCTTGAACGGAGCGGTCAGGCCCATCTTGTCGGCGATGATGCTGGTCGGGGTGTCAGCGGTGACGCACCAATACATGAAGTCCTCGGTGGCCTTCTGGGCATCCTCGGAAGCCTGGGAACTGACGCACCAGTAGTTCTCGCCGCCGGAGCACAGGCCCTGGTTCTCCTCGCCGTCAACACCGATGTAGATCGGCATCATGCCAATCTGATCGTCGGTCATGCCGGCCTTGACGAGGTCAGAGTAGGCCCAAGAGCCGTTCTGGTAGAAGACGGCCTTGCCGGTTGCGAACTCGTTGGTGGCGTCGTCGCCGGTCTTGGAAGCAAGCTGCGAAGGATCGCAGGTGGAGTCGGTGATGTACAGGTCGAAGATCTGCTTGTAGTTGTCGAGGAACTCACCCTTGATCTCGTCGTCCTCCTGGTTGTGCTCCTTCTCAAACTCGTAGTAGAGCGGCATGTTGGCAAGGTGGGTGGTGTAGCGCCAGCTGGAGGAGTCGTCCATGCCGGCGGAAGTGAAGGCACCCTCGACACCAAGCTCGTCCTTGCGGGCCTGGATGTCGTCGGCACAAGCCTTCAGCTTGTCGAAGGAGTTGATGTCCTCGGCCTTGTAGCCAGCCTTCTCGAGCAGCTGCTTGTTGTAAATAATGCCGAAGCTCTCCTGAACCCAGTCGATGCACACATCCTTGCCGTCGGACTGCAGAGCCAGGGAGTCGTCAATGAGCTCACCGCGGAGCTTGGTATCGGACAGGTCGGCGCAGTAATCCTTCCAGTTCTTAAGACCGGTGGGGCCGTTGACCTGGAACAGGGTCGGAGCGGAGCTCTTGGACATCTCGGACTTGAGCTTCTCCTCGTAGGTGTTGGAGGCAGCGGTCACGATCTTGACCTCGACGCCCTTCTCCTTCTTATAAGCCTTGGCGATCTCCTTCCACTCCTTGTCGACCTCGGGCTTGAATTGGAGGAAGTAGACCTCGGCAGCGTTACCAGAAGCAGAGGAGCCGGAGCCGGCAGAACCACCGCAACCCACGAGGCCCAGACCAAGAACTGCAGCCGCGGAACCAGCAAAGCCCAGGAACTGCCTTCTGCTCATTTCGTTCTTCATTACAATCCACCCTTTCACACCGGGGCGGCACCCTGTGCCGCCGCCTTCGGAGATTGGCTCGGGGACTTTGCCC
>CAUEQX010000053.1 GCA_959020035.1 uncultured Collinsella sp.
GGTATCGGCCTTCACGCCCTCCTCGAACGTGGCGATGATGGCCTGCGCGCGGGTCTCGCGGTCGAGCGCCTCCTTATGGGCGACAACGACGTCCTTGCGGGTGTGCTCAATCTTGTCCAGTCGCTTGGCCAAGGTGGCGAGCTCATTCTCCAGGTCCTGAACCTCGCGGTAGTCGGAGCCGTCGACGTGACGCTTTTTGGCAGCCTCGATGGCGTTGTTGGTCTGAATCTCGGTGGTGTTGAGATCGTCGAGCTCAATGTCCAGATCCTTGCGCTGGGCGTAGAGCTTGGTCATCTCGGACTTGAGTTTCACATAGGTCTTGCGCTTGGAAGCGAGCTCCTTGAGCTCCGGCATATTGGCAAGTTCGCTCTTGTTGCGGGCGAGCTCCAAATCGATCTGTTGCAGCTTGAGTAACGTAGCGCCGGCGCTCATAAGTTCTCTCCTTTTGTCACAGTCCACCATTGGCAAGGGTTCAGTATTTTAATCGCATGACGGGGGTCGACCCCGGCGTCAACTGCAGAGTTCATCAATATATCAACGAACGGCTCCTCGGAGCGGTCGTGCCCGAGCAAGATCACCGGCAGCCCGCGCAAGGCAAGGTCTTGTGCCACGTGGTATCCCGCCTCGCCCGTCACGACAACGTCTGCGCCCGCGGCGATGGCGAACTCTTCAAAGTCGCCCAGGGAGCCGCCCAAAATGGCGACGGTGCGGCACGGGCGATCGGCTTCGCCCCACACACGCGGGTCGCTGCCGAAGGCCGTGGCAGCACGGGTGGCAAGATCGCGCAGCGTGCACGGGTCTTTGAGCGTTGCAAGCGCGCCCAGGCCGGTTGCCTCGGGGTCGTCCACGTGTTCCAGTGAGCTCACGGGTGCGGCACCCAGCAGCTCGCTCAGACAGACACGGGCTTCGTGCGAGCGGTCCAGGTTGGTGTGGAGCGATATGATGCTCACGCCGCAACGGGCCGCCTCATAGAGTGCCGCGCTGCATTGGGGGTGTGTGGTATCCGCCGGACAAAAGGCCTCGGGCGCCTTGATATAGATGGGATGATGCGTTAGCAGCACGTTGGCGCTGGCCTCCTGGGCGCGGTGCACATTGGCTTCGGTCGCATCGAGTGCGCAGGCAACACCGGTGATCTCTGCAGCGGGATCTCCCACAGATAGCCCAACATGATCCCAGCCCTCGGCATCGGTCTTGGGATAGCGTGCCAGCAGCGCGCGTTCAAGCTCGGCGACGATCATGCGGCGCCTACGATCGAGAGCAGCGTCTGGGCAAACTCGTCCAGATCGTCCGGATTCACGCGGTCGTCAAAGGAAATGCGCAGTGCGCCCAATGCCTGCTCTCGACCGATGCCCATCGCGCTTAAAACGTGACTGGGGTCCATATTGCCGCTCGAGCATGCCGAGCCTGCCGATACTTCAAAGCCGGCGGCGTCGAGCTTGATGATGAGCTCCTCGGAGTCCATGCCATCAATGTAGATCGATACCATGCCGGGCAGACGGTCGCCCTGCTCGTAGTCGCCCATGGTGGCGTGAATGCGAGGATGGGCCGTAAGCGTGGCGTAGAGCTTATCGGACAGGGCCTGCAGCGCCGCACGCTCCTGGGCCACATGGGGCGCCAACGTGCGGGCGGCGGCGGCAAAGGCCAACTGCGTGCGCAGGTCCTGCGTGCCCGCGCGACGTCCGGCTTCCTGTCCGCCGCCAAAGATGCGGGGACGCAGTGGGGTGCGGGTCTTAAGGTAGAGCGCACCGGATGCCACAGGACCGCCAATTTTGTGGGCCGCGACGGACATAGCATCGACGCCCAGCTCGGTGACATCGAGCGGAATATGCAGATAGCCCTGGATGGCATCGGTGTGGAACAGGGCGCCGGCAGCATGTGCGGCGGCGGCCAGCTCGCGGATGGGCTGCACCACGCCGGTCTCGTTGTTGGCAACCATAATGCTCACGAGCGCCACGTCGTCGCCTAGCAGCTCGACAAGCGCGGCAGGCTCAATGTAGCCCATGCGGCAGGGCTGCACCAGGTCGACGGTAAATCCGGCGGCACGCAGCAGCGGCAGGTTGTCCAGAATCGAATCGTGCTCGATGGCCGAAACGATTACACGATCGCGCTTGCGATCGCGCTGACGAGCGCCCTCGGCAAGACCGAGCAGCGCCAGCTGGTTGGCTTCGGTGCCGCCGTTGGTCAGGACAATCTCGGACGAGCGGACGCGCGCGCCAAAGCTGCGGGCGATCTCGCGACGTGCAACTTCCAGACGCGCGGCAGCCTTGCGGCCGAGCGAGTGCAGCGAGTTGGGGTTGACGCCTGCAAGCTCGCTATCGTCGTACTCACGCTGCGCAAGGCGCGCCTCGGCGCGCATGGGCGTCGAGGCGGCGTAGTCAAGATTCACGGGTATGCGGTTTTGACCTGCGGTCATAAGGTTTTATGCCTCCTGTGCGGCCTCGTTGCCCAGCTTCTGCAGCAGCGCAACCTCAGCGGCGGGATCTTCGGACTTAAATACGGCGGAACCGGCCACGAGAACGTTGGAACCAGCCTTGACAACCTCGGCGATGTTCTTGGAAGAGATGCCGCCGTCGACCTCGATCAGGGGCGACACGCCGTGGCGCTCGCACATGGCTTTGAGCTCGTGGAGCTTAGCGATGGTGCCCGGGATAAAGCTCTGGCCGCCAAAGCCAGGGTTCACGCTCATGAGCAGCACCATGTCGACAACGTCGATGATGCTCTCGAGCACGCACACGGGGGTGGCGGGGTTGAGCACCACGCCGGCCTTGACGCCGCGCTGCTGCAGATGCGTGAGCGTGCGGTGCAGGTGCGTGGAAGCCTCGTAGTGCACGGTGATCATATCGGCACCGGCGTCGGCGTACCAATCAACGGTCTCGTCGGGGTTCGACACCATCAGGTGCGCGTCGACCGGTACATCGGTGGAGCGCTTGACGGCCTTAAGGATGTCGACGCCAAAGGTGAGGTTGCCGGTAAAGTGACCGTCCATAACGTCGAAGTGCACATAGTCGGCGCCGGCGATCTTGTCGAGGTCGCCCTTGAGGTTGGCCATATCGGCCGAAAGGATGGACGGAGCGATTTTAATGGAACCCATGGTAGAAGCCTTTCTGCGCTAGTCGGTGAGTCCGTAGAACTCTTGAGAGGGGACGCGGTCGGTGAGAATCTCGAGCGCCCTATCCAAAGTAACACCGTTGTAGAGCGTTTGCTCCACGGCAAAGGTGAGCGGAATATCTACATCCAGTGAACGGGCAAGTTCGCTGACGCTGCGGGCCGCGACGGCGCCCTCGACAACCATATGCGTGCGCGTCTGGTACTCGTCGAGCGAAACGCCGTGGGCAAACTCGTAGCCAAAGGTGCGGTTGCGCGAATGCTCCGAGGTACAGGTGGCAATGAGGTCTCCCATGCCGGCAAGTCCCATGCAGGTCATAGCTTGACCGCCGCGGGCGTGCACCAGACGGCTGATCTCTGCCAGGCCGCGCGTCATGATGAGGGCAAGCGTGTTGTCGCCCGCACCGGTGCCGGCGGAGATGCCGCACACGATGGCGATAACGTTTTTCATGGCGCCGCAGACCTCGACACCGGTCATGTCTTGCGACAGGTAGATGCGAAAGGCCGTTGACAGGAGCAGGTCCTTAAAGGTCTCCCCTACCTGCGGATCTTTGCTGGCGATGACGGCGGCAGAAAGACCTCCGCGGCAGATTTCCTCAGCATGGTTGGGGCCCGAGAGCGCCGCCACGCGTGACTCGTTGCCAATCTCGCTGGCGATGACCTCGCTCATGAGCAGGCCGGACTCGGGCTCAATGCCCTTGGTGAGGCAGAGCACCGGGGTATCGGCGGCGATAAAGGTCGCGGCCTGGTGGCACACGCTGCGAAGGTGCGTCGAAGGAACGGCAAAGATGATGGCCTCGGCGCCGTCGAGCGCCTGCGACAGGTCCGTGGTGGCGACGACGTTGCCGGGCAGCTCGTAGTCCACCAAATACCGGGGGTTACGGTGCTCGCCATTAATGCCGGCCGCCGTCTGCTCACGATGGGCCCACATGGTCACGCGCTCGGCTCGCGCGGCGGCAAGGCCGGCGACGGCGGTTCCCCAGGAGCCGGAGCCAATCAGCGCAACATTCATGACTATCTCCTACTTATCATCGGGCTCGGTGACGCGTTTGGTAAACGAGAGCTTGGACTCCTTACCGGTCATGAGCTTTTTGATGTTCGCACGATGGGCCCACACCACGGTGATGCCGATCATCGCCATGCAAAACTTAAGTCCTAGGCTGCTGTACGGAAAGACCGCGCAGGCAGCGATGGGAAGACCGATGGCGGCGGCAAGCGAGCCCACCGACACAAACTTGGTGATGGCGACGGCCACGATAAACATGCCCAGCAGCGACAGGCCAATAGGCCAGTACCAGGCGAGGATGACACCCAGACCAACTGCGATACCCTTGCCGCCGTGGAAGTTGAGATAGGGCGAGAAGATATGGCCCCACACCGCTGCCAGGCAGATGACGCCGAGCATCCAATCGCCGGGGGCTCCAGGTGCCATGATGTTCGGCGGAAAGCCATAGCCCACGCTCGCGATGAGCGGACGGGCGATGACAACGCAGATGGCGCCCTTAAGGCAGTCGAGCAGCAGCGTGAGCGCGGCCACCTTGGGGCCGGCCACGCGCAGTGCGTTGGTGGTGCCGATGTTGCCGGAACCCGCCTTGCGAATGTCGGTGTGGTTGAACACGCGGCCCAGGATAAGGCCAAACGGAATCGCCCCGATAAAGAACGAGACCACGGCGCAGATGGCGGTCAGCAGAATCGGATTATGCATCCTTTTGCTCCTTCTTCCTAAAGAAGAGTCGAATGGGCGTGCCGGCAAAGTCGAAGGTCGAACGCATGCGGTTCTCGACGTAGCGCTGATAGGTGTCGTTGACCAGATCGCTGTGGTTGACGAAGAACGTGAACGTCGGCGGGTTGACGCCCGTCTGGGTCACGTAGTGCATGCGCAGGCGGCGCTTGCCGTCCACCACGGTATGACCGAACTCGCGCAGGTCGGTGAGGAACGTGTTGAGGCGCGAGGTGCTGATCTTCTGCGAGCGTGTCTTCTCGGCGGCGTCGACCATCGCCCAGATCTTCTCGACGCTGCGGCCGGTCAGGGCCGAGATGCGCAGGTACTGGGCCCAGGGAGCCATAACGCCCAGACGGCGGTCGATGGTCTCCATGCAGGCCTCGCGTTTACGGTCGTCGTCGAGCAGATCCCACTTGTTGAGCAGCACAACGATGGCGCAGCCGCGCTCGATGGCAAGACCCATGACCTTCTGGTCCTGCTCGGTGACGCCCACGGAGGCGTCCACGACGAGCAGCGCCACGTCGGCGCGGTCGATGGCGCGCAGGCCGCGGACCATGGAGTAGTACTCGATGTTCTCGTACACGGTGCTCTTCTTGCGGATGCCCGCGGTATCGACCATGCGGTAGTGCTTGCCATTGCGTTCGACGACCGTGTCGATGGCGTCGCGCGTGGTGCCGGCAATGTTGGACACGATGGAGCGGTCGGCGCCCAGGATGCGGTTGAACAGCGAAGACTTACCGGCGTTGGGGCGGCCGATGATAGCGACGTTCAGCGCGTCGGGGAACTCATCGGCGACCTCGTCCTCTTCCTCGGGAAGCAGGGCCACGATGTCGTCGAGCAGGTCGCCCGTGCCGTGGCCGTGTAGGGCCGAGAGCGGCGTGGGCTCGCCGATACCGAGCGAATAGAACTCCCAGATGCTGTCGTTCTCGCGATCGGGGTTGTCGAGCTTGTTCACCAGCAGAAAGACCGGCTTGTCGCAGCGCTTGAGCATGCGAGCGACCGACTCGTCCTCCTCGGTGACGCCGGTGCGGCCGTCGACCACAAACAGGATGACGGCGGCTTCCTCGGCGGCAGCGAGGGCCTGGTCACGGATGGACGTGGCAAAGACGTCATCGCTCTTGAGCGGCTCGATGCCGCCCGTGTCGACGATGGTGAACTCGCGGCCGTTCCAATCGGCCGTGTGATACGAGCGGTCGCGCGTGACGCCGCGAGACTCGTGGACGATGGCGTCCGAGGTCTGGGCCAGGCGGTTAACGAGCGTGGACTTGCCCACGTTGGGGCGTCCGACGACGGCGACGATAGGTTTCATCTGCACTCCTTTAATGGGTAGGGTCAGCGGAATTAGTAGAGTCGGCAGGCACAATGCCAAGGATGTGCTCCAGGGTATCGAGCAGCTCATGCGGCATGGTCGACACCACATGAACCTCGGCGCCGCGACTGGTAAGGCTTGCAAGTAAATCGTCACGATGATACTCGTCAAGCGTCATGCCGTCAGCGTTGAACATGAGCTTAGGCACAAAGAGCATAACCCCCGACAGGTCCTGTGGCAGCTGCTCCAGAATGTCACACGCGACGATGAGGCCGGTCACGTCCACGTTGCCGCCAAAGTAGCGATTCTTGATGGCCGTGACGGTGCCGGCGAGCCCCTGCGGCGATTCCACGAAACGAGCCACGGTGTCGCGTGCGCTGGCGCCTGAGAGGCATAGCAGGTGCTGGCTGCGAGCGGCGATGGCCTCGCGGACGCGGGCCAGTCGCTCGGCATCGGCGGCAAGCACGTCGTCGGTCTCGTCCAGATACGAGCGGATCATGCCAATACCGTCGTAGTACTGCGGATAGCCGTCGTAAAAGTCCGCCTCGGGCGGATCGATGCCGGCGTCCAGGTAGAACTCGTCGCTCATCTGGAAGGTGTGGCGGCCAAAGCGCTCATAGGCACGATCCTGGAAGGGCCTGATCATGGCGATGGTCTCGCGTGCCAGTTCGGGTTTGTCGCTGTAGGACCAGCTAAAGCGGTTTTGGTGTTTGGTAAAACCGAGCGGCACAATGCCCAGGCTTGTTATTTGCTCGTGCTCCTCGCAAAAGCGCAGGGTCTTTTCCAGCTCCTCGCCGTCGTTCATGCCGGGGCACAACACGATTTGGGCGTGAATCTCGATGCCGGCGGTCATGATGGCCTCGAGTACGTCCATGCCTCGCTGGGCGTTGCGGCCCATCATACGACGGCGGACGTCGGGGCTCACGGCATGGACCGACACGTTCATGGGACTCATGTTGCGCTGGATGACGTTTTGCACGTCCTCGTCGGTGAGGTTCGTGAGCGTGACAAAGTTGCCCTGCAAAAAGCTTAGGCGATAGTCGTCGTCGCGAATATAGAGCGTCGAGCGACCGCCCTTGGGAAGCATCGTCATAAAGCAGAACACGCAGGCGTTCACACAGGTACGCATGCCATCGAAGATAGGGCCGTCGAACTCCAAACCCCAGTCCTCGCCCGGGAAGCGGTCGAGCTCGACGGGGGTGACGGTGCCGTCGCGCGGGTCGAAAACCTCGAGGTCGACGGTGTCGTCGTCGGCCTCCCAGAGCCACACGATCATGTCGGTGAGCGCCTCACCGTTGACCGTGAGCACGCGCATGCCCGGCTCGATACCCACATCCCACGCGGGCGATTCGGGACGCACGTTCTTTACGAGCGCGCCCTCACCCGGCTCGGGGTCGCGGCTGCGCCCGTAATCGGCCACCTCGGCGGCGTATGCGGGTACGGTCTGGTCCATGATTAGCGGCAAAGCTCCTTGATGCGCTCGACGGCGCGCTCGATGTGTTCTTGCGGGGTGGAGGCTCCGGCGGTGATGCCGATGTGGTGAGCGTCGGTAAACCAAGCGGTCTCAAGCTCTGAAGCTTCCTCGATGTGATGCGTGCGCTCGCAGGCGTCTGCGCAAATCTGCGCCAGGCGGCGGGTGTTGCCCGAGTTCTTGCCGCCCACGACGACCATGCAGTCGCAGCGGTTGGCAAGTGTGGCTGCTGCCTGTTGACGCTCACTCGTGGCGGCGCAGATGGTGTTGATCACACGCAGCTCCTGCACGCGCGGGGTGATAGCTGCCACGACCTCGGCGAGGTTCTGCGCGGTCTGGGTGGTCTGCACGACGAGGCCTACCTTGCGCTTGAGCGACAAGGCGTTGGCGTCAGCGGCACAGCTCACGACCTGCGCATCAGTGCCGGCGTGGCCCAGGATGCCCTCCACCTCAGGGTGACCTGGCTCGCCTACGACCACCACGCGGTAGCCCTCGCGCACCAGGCGCTCGGCTGCCATATGGACCTTCTTCACGTAAGGGCAGGTGGCGTCGACGACGTTAAGGCCACGCTCGCGAGCGGCATCGATCACCTGCGGCACCACTCCGTGCGCGCGAATGATTACGGTGCCCGATGCGGCGTCGTCCAGGTTCTCGGCCAGGCCAACGCCTGCCTCAGCAAGCTCGCGCACCACGATGGGGTTATGGATGAGCGGACCCAAGGTATGAACCTGAGTGCACTCCCCTGCCTGCGGCGCGGCGGCTAGCGCCATATCGAGCGCACGCTGTACGCCGTAGCAAGTACCGGCGTGGGCGGCGATCTCGATGGTAGGCGCGGTTGCCTGGTCGGACGCAGTCGCGGCGGTGTTCGTCACATTCTCGCTCATGGCTAGAACCTGCCCGGATGCTCGGCGCACAGCTCGTCTCGCATAGCGTAGACGCGGTTCATGGCCTCGGACTCAAACCATTCCAGGCGCTCCGTGCGTTTAAGCCCGGCCGGTGCGTCGGAAAGCGAGACGGCCTTGCCGGCGCGGATCCAGCACTTCTTGGGGCGCATGAGCTTTTTGCCCGCAGGCGTAATATCGGACCAGCCGCAGATGGCGAGCGGGTTGACGGGCGCCTTGCCCATCTGGGCGATGAGCGCAAAGCCGCCGTGGACCTCGGGCTTGATATCGCGCGAGCGGATGCGCGTGCCCTCGGGGAAAATCAGGACGTCCTCGCCGCGCTGCAGCGCATGCTGGGCGGCGCGCAGGCACTTCATATCGGCAGTACCACGCTCCACGGGGATGCCGCCAACGCGGCTGAAGGCCCAGCGCACAATCTTGCTCTTGGCGAACTCGGACTTAAAGATGGGACGAATGCGGCGGCCCCCAAAGAACAGCGCCGTCTCCACGGCCAAGAGCTCGGCCATCGAGGTGTGGTTGCAGATGACCACGCTGCCGCGGCCTTCCTGGCGCTCAAACAGAAGATCGGCGTCCTCGACCTTCCAGCGCCACATGAGCTTGGAGAAGGCCCAAAGGATGGCCATGACTACGACGACGGTGCCGCGGATGAGCGCTGGAAACTCGGCGTAGGGGGCGTTGTAATAGTCCTCGGGCGTCTGCTGAAACAGGCGCATGGGCTACCTCCTTTGGTTGATAAGGTCCTCGATTATCGAGACGACCTCGTCGATGGTGTGGGCGGTGGAGTCGACGTGCACGGCGTCCTCGGCGGGCACGAGCGGGGCGACCTCGCGGCTGCTGTCAAGCTTATCGCGCTGCTTGAGGGCGTCGAGGGTCTCGTCGACCTCGGCTTCGAGCTGCTCGGACGTGAGCGGCTGGGCGTCGTTTTGGTGACGCTGCAGCACGCGGCGGCGGGCGCGCTCACGCGGGTCGGCGGTCAGGAAGACCTTGACCTGCGCGTTAGGGAACACGACGGTGCCGATGTCGCGACCCTCGGCCACGATATCGCGGTCCTCGGCGGCGTGGCGCTGGTGGATGAGCATGGCGGCGCGCACGCCCGGATAGGCCGAGACCTTGGACACGTTGGCGTCGACCTGCGGGGTGCGGATGGCGGCCGAAGCGTCTTGGCCGTCGATGGTCAGGCGCGTGTCCTCGCCGGTGCCGTTGGTAAAGCGGATCTCAATCTGCTCGGCGAGAGCGTCGATGGCCGCCTCGTTATCCAGATCGATGCCGCGGTCGAGCGCGGCGAAGGTGACGGCGCGATACATGGCGCCCGTGTCGAGCTTGTTAAAGCCAAGCTGACGGGCGATCTCCTTGGCGATGGTGGACTTGCCGGATCCGGCGGGGCCGTCGATGGCGACGATCATGCAATGCTTCCTTTCAATGGTTGACGTGCTGGTATGGTTCGCGGGCGTTGGGGCGCGGCGGGTTTGCCTAGCCCGTGTAGCGCTCGCGGTAGGTGTTGCGCTTGGGTGCTGAGCCATGGCTGCCGTGGTGACGCGTGCGGCTGGCGGGCGTGTCTTGGGGCTTGCCGCCGCGTATGGCGCTGGCCTGCTTGGGAGGGATGCCACCGCTTTTGAGGATTTGTACCTCGCGCTCGGTGAGCTCGCGCCACGAGCCTTTGGCCACGTCCTTGAGCTCCAGGCCGGCAAAGTTACAGCGGTGCAGGCGGATCACCGGGTGGTGGATCTTGCTCAGCATGCGCTTGACCTGATTCTTGCGACCCTCGCGGATGATGACCTCCACGGCGGTGGTGCCGGGCTTGACGCCTTGCTGAGCCACGGCCTCGGCCTCGCGCGCGGTAATGACGCGGCAGATCGCCGGCTGGCACAGGCCGTCGTCGAGCTCGATGCCGCGGCGGAGCGGTTCTAAGTCGCGATCGGTCAGGTGGCCGTCCACGAGCGCCTGATAGGTCTTGTAGACGTGCTTGCTGGGGTGCAGCAGGTCCTGCGACAGATCACCGTCGGTGGTAAAGAGCAAAAGGCCCGTGGTGTCGCGGTCCAGGCGGCCCACCGGGAAGAGCCCCGGAAAGCGGTTGCGCGGTACCAGGTCGGCCACGCAGGGGCGCTCCTGCGGGTCGCTCATGGTGGTGAGGTAGCCGGTCGGCTTGTAGAGCATCAAGTACACGGCGCCCTGGTTGAGCTTGACGGGCATGCCGTCAACCTCGATATGGTCGCGGTCGACGTCGACCTTGGTGCCCAGCTCGGTCGCGACCTGACCGTTGACGGTCACGCGTCCGGCGGTCATCAGGTCCTCCGAGCCGCGGCGGCTCGCCACGCCCGCGCGCGCCAAAAAGCGCTGCAGGCGCATGGTGTGCGGATAGACGGGCTGGGCGTCGGTTGCGGGTACTGCGTTGCCCATGGCGCGCGTCTCCCCTACTTCGTTAGTCCTCGTCATTCAAATCCTCCGAGGTCTCGTCGACGACCAGAGTCTCCAAGTCCTCGACTGCCTCAACATCTTCAACATCGGTATCGATCAGTTCGCGCTCTTCGTCCAGGTCCTCGGCCTGCTCCTCGAGCGTGGACTGAATACTGCGGCCGCTCAGGCGCTCGCGGATAAACTGGCGAGACTGCTCGTCGGGGGCAAACTGCTCTAGGTCGGGCAGGTCTCGGGTGGAGCGCAGGCCGAATTTTTCCAAGAAGGCGTTGGTCGTGCCGTAGATGATGGCTTGACCGCGCTGGGGGTCGCGGCCGAGCTCACGCACCAGGCCCTTGTCGACGAGTGACGCAATGACGCCGTCGGAATTGACGCCACGGATGCCCTTGACCACCTCGCGCGTCACAGGCTGGTGGTATGCGATGACGGCCAGGGTTTCGAGCGCCGCTTGCGACAGCTTTTGCGTGTCCCAGCTCAGCACGTAGGCCTCGACCACGTCGTGGTAGGCGGGGTGAGTAAACAGGCGCCAGCCGCCGGCGACCTCGCGCAGCTGAAAGCCGCGGTTGGCCTCCTCATACTCAACCTTGAGCTCGGCGAGCAGCGACGCGCATTCGCCCGGGGCGATATCCAACGCACCTGCCAGCGCGGGTGCGCTCACGGGGTCGCTCGACACCAGC
>CAUEQX010000054.1 GCA_959020035.1 uncultured Collinsella sp.
GCAAGGCGACGACTGAGCGACGGACGCGGCATGTTCGGCGCGGCATCGGCCACGCGGCGGGCGGCAAGCGCCAGGCCGCGAGCACCATCCGCGATAAACGTCGGCATCGAAGCCTTCTCGCGCAGGGCATCGAGCGCGGCGTCACCCAGCTCGGCCAGCCACGCGTTAACGGCACGGCTACGGATGTGCGTCTGTGCCACCGAGTCAATCGTAGAATCGGGAATACGTTCGAGCATTGAGTCCGAGGCATCGGCAAGCGACTCATTGATGCGGTCGGCAAGGTCGGCCCGGACGCGCTCCAGCTGATCGGACAGACGCCGCCAGCTCGCCAGCGAGCACAACGCGTCGACCATCATCGCGACCGCGACGATAAAGGCGGACAGCCGCACAATCAGCACCGGCAGATGACCAAGCAGCCCCAGCAATGCCGGCTCCACTAAACGGCAAATGCACAGCGCACCCAGGCCAAACGCGCATGCCCAGTACAGGCAGATGCGTCCGTGCAAGTTAAACGGCAGGTGCGAGTAATCCCAAAAGCGAGCGCCCGTTGTTTTTTCCAACAGCACGCCTACGCTGTACTCAATCACGCTGCATACGAGCGCTGCAGCGACAAACTGGCTCGACGCGTCAGGAATTCCGCGCAACAGCAGCCAGCAGGCAATGCCGCCCGCGCCATAGATGGGGCAACACGGTCCCAGCAAAAAGCCGCTGTTGGCAAAGCGTCCGTGGTTGAGCATGGCGCAGACCGTCGATTCCCATGCCCAGCCGCAAAACCCGTAGAAGGCGAACGAGAGCACCAGTGCCGAAAGCGGACAGGCGGCAAGCGTCGCGCCGTCAAATGCCATGTCGATCGCGGTCCCCACCGTCTACCCTCTCCTCTTTTCACTCGAATCTTTGCTCGAGCCGTCGCTCGAGCCCTCGCTCAAATCGTTCGCGTCGTCTTTGCGCGGCAGGCGGCCGGCGACCGTCTCGCGCAGAGCACACCATTTATCCGCCAGGCACACAATCCAAGCCTCACGACACGTCGGCGGCACCGGCACCAGCGGAAACATATGCCGCACGATAATATTCCGTTCGCGCGGCGTCAGATCAAAATCTTCCTCCGCACGCGCCAGGGCAAAAAATGGATGCCGAAATCCGTGCAGTCGATGGCTTGGGTCGGGATCGTGCCAGTCATAGAGAAAGTAATCGTGCAGTAGGGCCCCGCGCAACAACGAGGCGCGGTCGACCGAGACACCGACGCGGCCCAGGCGCTCGGCAAAGGACAGACTTGCCCGCGCCACCGAGGTCACATGCGCATACACCGTCACGTCGCCATGCTGGATAAACTCGCGCGTCAGGTCCAAGCGGCCCGCCTGGGCGAGCTGGCGGGCGGCATCGTCGACCTCGTGCGCGATTTTCTCGGCACGAACGGCATCGGACATGCTGCCTCCTTCCAGCGGCTCACGGCGGCAAGCCACGGCCTGCACGTATTGAAAAAATCATCATCGAATCTATCAGTATGGCATCGGACAAAACGTTTTGCCCCACCAGTTGGCGAATTACCGCGCCGCCGTCACATATCAAACGCCAAAATGTGCGAGACTGTCTTGTGCAATTGTGTCGGCCGAGGGAGCGCCGGCACTCGATTCGCATGGAGTAACCCACAACGATGCTGCTTACGCAAACGACAACGCCCGAGGACGTCAAGGCTCTTAATCGTGCCGAGCTCCCGCAGCTCTGCGACGAGATTCGCCACGCCATCCTCGAAAGCTCCGCCGCCGTCGGCGGGCACGTTGCCCCCAACCTGGGCGTCGTTGAGCTTACGGTCGCGCTCCATCGCGTGTTTAACTCCCCTATCGACAAGATTCTCTTTGACGTTTCGCACCAGACCTACGCCCACAAGGCGCTGACTGGGCGCGCGTACACTTATATCGATCCGAAGCGCTTTGGCGAGGCCTCTGGCTTTGCCAATCCCGACGAGTCCGAGCACGACCTGTTCGCCATGGGCCATACCTCCACGTCGGTGAGCCTGGGCTGCGGTCTGGCGCACGCTCGTGACCTGGCGGGCGATGCGTACAACGTCATCACCATCATTGGCGACGGCTCGCTTTCGGGCGGCCTGGCGTTTGAGGGCTTCAACAATGCCGCCGAACTCGACAGCAACCTGATCATCATCGTCAACGATAACGACCAGTCCATCGCCGAGAACCACGGTGGCCTCTATCGCAATCTGGCCGAGCTGCGCGCCAGCAACGGCACCTGTGAGCGCAACGTTTTCCGCGCGATGGGACTCGACTACCGTTATTTGGACGCCGGCAACGACGTGTTGGCCCTAGTCGACGCGCTGCAGGAACTGCGCAATATCGATCATCCCATCGTGCTGCACGTCTCCACCGCCAAGGGCAAGGGCTTTGAGCCAGCCCAAAACGACCCCGAGCGCTGGCACCACGTGGGTCCGTTTGACATGGCGACCGGGCGCAAGCTCTGCCCGGGCCATCCGAGCGAGCCTGCGCCGCGCACCTACGCCGACATTACGGGCGAGGCGCTCAGCGCCGCCATCGAGCGCGATCCGCAGGTCGTGGGCATCACGGCCGCCACGCCCTACATCATGGGCTTTACACCCGAGCTTCGCGCCGCCGCCGGCAAACAGTTCGTCGATGTGGGCATTGCCGAGGAGCACGCCGTGACCTTTGCCACCGCGCTTGCGCGCTCGGGCGCCAAGCCAGTCTTTGGTGTGTACGGCACGTTTTTGCAGCGCGCCTACGACGAGCTGTGGCACGACCTGTGCCTCAACGACGCCCCCGCAACCATCCTGGTGTTTGGTGCGTCGATCTTTGGCACCACGTCCGAGACGCACCTTTCGTTCTTTGATATTTCCATGCTGGGCGCTCTTCCCAACATGCGCTACTTGGCGCCGGTCTGCATGGAGGAATACCTGTCCATGCTGAGCTGGTCGCTCGACCACCGCGAGCATCCCGTGGCGATTCGTGTACCTGGTATTGGCCTGGTGAGCCGTCCCGATCTGGCGCCTGCCGAGGACACCGACTATAGCGCCGTTCGCTACAACGTGGTGCGTCAGGGCCGCGATGTGGCCGTGCTTGCGCTCGGCGACTTCTTTGAGTTGGGCGAGCGCGTGGCAAACCGCTTGGCCGCCGAGTACGGCATCGAGGCCACGCTCGTCAACCCGCGCTTTGCAACCGAGCTCGACCGCGAGTTCCTCAACAGCCTTGCCGCCGAGCATCGCGTTGTCGTCACCCTCGAGGACGGCGTCTTGGACGGCGGCTGGGGTGAGCGTGTGGCATGTTATCTGGCATGCACGCCGTTGCGCACGCGCACCTTCGGCATCGCCAAGGGCTTCCCCGACCGCTACGACCCCAACGAACTGCTCGCTCAAAACGGCATGACGGTCGAGAACATGGCCGCCGAAGCCGCAAGACTACTCAACGAGTAAGAAAACCTCCGCAAGGGAAGCATCCCTGCGGAGGTTTTTGTTTTCGCGACGCGATTATCTCAATCTGTAACATCCAGGGCCCGAATTCCCGTCTAACTGTTACAGATTGAGACATTCAAATTCCCCTGAAGAGAATATCTCGATCTGCAACAGTTAGAACCCATTTCCTCGTCTACCTGTTACAGATTGAGACAAAGCAGCGAGGCAGGCCGTCACATCTGCAAGAACCACCACAAAGGTGCCTGTCCCTTTTTGGTAGGTACAATAACCCATAAGGCAAGTATGTTTCTGAGTTATTTCGTGTTGACCCATTTGAGCGCGATAGGGTATAACTCTACTCAACCGCTAGGGATTTTATTGAGAAAGGTGTTCTACCATGAGCAAGAACCTCTCCCAGCAGGTCGTTCTCGACCGCCGCGGCTTTGTCGCCGCTACCTTCGCAACCGTCGCCGGCCTTGGTCTTGCCGGCTGCTCCGACACCAGCGCCGAGGCCGACAAGGGTTCCGCCGCCGGCTCCTCCAAGGGCTCCGAGGATACCGAGGTTTCCGCTACGCTCGATGCCAAGACATTCGACAAGCTCGTCGACAACGGCCCCAAAGCCGACGACGATGCCATCGCCGCCAGCACCTGGGCCACGGCCGTCAAGGACGCCGGCGTCTTTAAGATTGGTGGCGTCCAGACCTCCACGCTCTTCTCCCTCCTTAACGAGAAGGACGGCCAGACCCGCGGCTTCGATGCCGGCATCGCACAGCTCCTGTCCAACTACATCCTGGGCGAAAACAAGGTCGAGATCACCCAGGTGACCTCTGACACGCGCGAGTCCGTCCTGCAGAACGGCCAGGTCGACGCCGTCTTTGCCACCTACACCATCACCGATGAGCGCAAGAAGCTCGTCTCCTTCGCCGGCCCCTACTACTACACGCAGCAGGCCATCCTGGTGCTCGCCGACAACGACGACATCAAGAGCGTCGACGACCTGGCCGATAAGAACGTCGCCGTCCAGTCCGGCTCCAACGGCCCCGCCATCCTGGAGGAGTTCGCTCCCAAGGCCAGCCAGCAGGAGTTCAAGACCGACGAGGAGGCCCGTCAGGCACTCCAGCAGGGTCGCGTTGACGCCTACGTCATCGACAACAACATGCAGCAGAGCGCCCTGGTCCGCGAGCCCGGCAAGTACAAGATCGCCGGCAAGCCCTTCGGCAGCAAGGAGCCCTACGGCATCGGCCTACCGCTCGATTCCGACGGCGTCGCCTTTGTCAACGACTTCCTTAAGAAGATCGAGGGCGACGGCACCTGGACCAAGCTGTGGCAGATCTGCATCGGTGACCGCACGGGCGACACCAACGTTCCCGAGCTGCCCGAGGTTGGCGCCTAAGCCTGCAAGCTGGGCAACAGCCGCTACGAAACCATACGGAAACGCACGATGCGCTTTATTGCGCTAAACTGTTTCCTTACTGAGTTGTCGGGGCTTCCGTACATACGGGAGCCCCTTTCCTTACCGGCGGGAGGTCCGCATGAGTCTCTCCGAGCTCTGGTCGCTCTATGGCCAGAACTATATCGACGCGCTGCTCGCAACCTGGGGTATGACGCTTGAGTCGTTTGCCATCGCCATGGTGCTGGCCGTCGCCGTCACCGTGATGCGCGTGTCGCCGCTCAAGCCGCTGCGCGTCTTTGGCGACCTGTATGTCCAGGTCTTCCGTAACATCCCCGGCATCGCGCTGCTCATCATCGTCGTCTACGCACTGCCACCGCTCAAGGTCGTCCTGCCCTACCGCACCTGCGTTATCGTCGCCACGGTCCTTTTGGGCTCGGCCTTTGGCTCCGAGAACTTTATGAGTGGCATCAACACCGTCGGCGTCGGCCAGGTGGAAGCCGCCCGCTCGCTCGGTATGAGCTTCAGCCGTATCCTCGCCAAGATCGTGATTCCGCAGGCGCTGCGCTCGAGCGTACTGCCCATGACCAACCTCTTTATCGCCGTCATGCTTACCACCGCGCTCGGCAGTCAGGTGCCGCTTAAACCGCAGGAGCTCACTGGCGTGGTGAGCTACATCAACACGCGCTCGCTCGGCGGCGTCGCCGCGTTCTTTATCTCGGCGCTCGGCTACCTGGGCACGGCCTTTGTGGTGAGCCACATTGGCAACTACATCGATAAGAAGGTGAGGATCCTCCGATGAGCAAGCACTCCACCTCCGCGCTTACCATGCGCGATGCGCTCTACGAGGCTCCCGGCCCCAAGATGCGCGCCAAGATTCGCATCGGCACCGCCATCTCGCTTGTTGCCGTCGCCGCGCTCGCCGTCCTGGTACTGCAGCGCTTTTATGTGACCGGCCAGCTTTCGGTCCACTATTGGTATTTCTTTACGCACTTAACCACCTGGAAGTTCTTGCTTGCCGGCTTTGAGGGCACCGTTAAAGTTGCACTCACCGCCGGCGTCATTGCACTGGTACTGGGCTTAGCCCTTATGCTCGGCCGTACCAGCGGCATCATCAAGCCGTTACAGCTGGTCTGCCGTGTGCTCACCGATTTCTTCCGCGGCGTGCCGAGCCTGCTGTTCATCTACTTCTTCTTTTTGGTGCTGCCCCAGTACAAGATCGCGCTACCGTCATTTTGGATGCTCACACTGCCTGTCGCGCTCGCTGCGGCCGGCGTGCTGGCCGAGATTTTCCGCGCCGGCGTCAATGCCGTACCGCGCGGTCAGGTCGAGGCAGCCCAGGCGCTCGGTCTCTCCAAGGCCAAAATCACCTTTAAAATCGTGTTGCCGCAGGCTATTCGGTTTATCATTCCGTCGTTGATTTCGCAGCTTGTGGTCGTAGTCAAAGACACCACCGTCGCCTATGTGGTGAGCTACCCCGACCTCATGCAAAATGCCCGTGTGCTCATTACCAACTACGACGCCCTCGTGTCGGTCTACCTGGTAATCGCGGTCATCTACATCCTCATCAACGTCGCGATCAACAAGGCCGCCATCTACGTTTCGCACAAGACCGGCGCGACCATCATCCGCTAACGCTTTACCATTTCGAGTCATAAGGAGCCGAGCACCATGGCACAGAGCACCTCTTCCACCGGCAATCAGCCGTTGATCGAGCTCAGACACGTCGATAAGCACTATGGCGATCTACACGTCCTCAACGACATCAATCTCTCGGTCGACCGCGGCGAGGTCGTCGTTGTGATCGGTCCCTCGGGCTCGGGCAAGTCGACCATGTGCCGCACTATCAACCGTCTGGAAACCATCGACTCGGGCGAGATCCTCATCGAAGGCGAGCCCCT
Source organism: uncultured Collinsella sp. (assembly GCA_959020035.1). Classification (GTDB taxonomy): domain Bacteria; phylum Actinomycetota; class Coriobacteriia; order Coriobacteriales; family Coriobacteriaceae; genus Collinsella. The sequence continues at coordinate 6,704 of CAUEQX010000054.1, forward strand.
GCCGCAGGAAGGCAAGGATCTTGCCCGCATGCGCGCCGAGTTGGGCATGGTGTTTCAACAGTTCAACCTGTTCGCACATATGACCGTACTGCAGAACGTCATGTTGGGGCCGGTCGACGTGCTGGGCGTGTCCAAGGAGGAGGCTCGTGAGCGCGCCATGGACCTGCTGAGCCGCGTGGGCGTGGCCGAGCAGGCCGACAAGGTGCCCGCACAGCTTTCGGGCGGCCAGCAGCAGCGCGTGGCCATCGCCCGTTCACTCGCCATGCAGCCCAAGGCCATGCTTTTTGACGAGCCCACGAGCGCCCTTGACCCCGAGATGATCAACGAGGTGCTCGAAGTCATGGTCCGTCTGGCCCAGCAGGGCATGACGATGATCGTCATCACGCACGAGATGAACTTCGCCCGCCGCGTAGCCGACCGCGTCGTGTTTATGGCCGACGGCCAGATCGTGGAAACCGGCACGCCCGATGAGTTCTTCGACCACCCCCAGACCAAGCGCGCCCAGGACTTCCTCAACTCCATCAAGGGCCACTAACCCAATTGCCATATCTGCTCGCCATGACCATCCAAACTCGAAAGCAACACCTATGATCGGAACTCGCACTTCATCGTCATACACCCCGCACGTCGACGTCGATCCCGCCGACCGCCCGCTCATCCTCGTCGCGCCGCGCTGGGAAGAGGCGAAGCCGTTTTTAAGCGAGACGCTCTCCCCCAACGAGGAAATCGCAAGTGTCTTTGTCGATGCCATCCTTGCCGCCGGCGGCCTGCCGCTGCAGATGTCCATCACCGAGGACATTGAGGTCATCCGCCATTACGTCGATATCGCCGACGGTATCGCTATTCCCGGCGGCCCGGATGTCAACCCCAAACGTTGGGGCGATGATCGACCCTACGACCCCACCCTCTGCTGCGAGATCCGCGATAGCTTTGAGTTTAAGCTGGTCGGCGAGGTGCTCCGCGCCAAAAAGCCGCTCTTTACCACCTGCCGTGGCACGCAGTTGCTCAACGTCGCCACTGGCGGCACCCTGTGCATGGACGTGCCGAGCCTGGGCGCTCGCGAGGGCCGCACGCAGTGGCGCCATACCCACGTGCTCAACGACCCCGTGCATCCCGTCGAGGTCGTGCCGGGCTCGCTGCTCGACCGCGCGGTTGGCGGACACAGGCTGATCCAAACCAACTCCGCACACCACTGCTGCGTCGATCGTCTGGGTAAGAGCACGCGCTTGGTCGCCAAGGCAACCGACGGCGTTCCCGAGTGCATCGAGGTCGAAGGCCAGCCATTCTGTCTAGGCGTGCAATGGCATCCTGAGTACACGTGGAAGACGCTCGAGACCGACTTTAACCTGTGGAAGTCGTTTGTCGAGGCGGCGGCCAAGGTAAAGCAGACCCGCTAGTTCGCGAACCGCATAACAGATAAGGGCGCCCCGCCGGCCACATGGTCCGACGGGGCGCCCTTTTGCCTATACGCGACAGGCGCGCAGCCCAAGGCTCGCAAGCCCTTACTCGGCCGCCTCGCGCAGGGCCGACATCGTAGCCGCATATTGCTGCTGCGGCGCATGCATCCCCTCGCGAGCGCCGTCAACGGCATCGGCACCACGCAGTGCTTCGGTTACCACGACCGCCGGCTCGTACAGATTATCGAATCCCAGGTTCTGGCTCACGCCCTTGAGCGTATGCGCTGCCATAAACGCACCTTCGGCGTCTCCCGCCGCCATGGCGGCCTCCAGCTTGTCCATGCTCTCGTCATCCAAAAACTTGAGGGCAAAGCGGGCAAGCATTTCCTCGCCCATCAGCCGAGCGCACGCGTCATCATAATTAGCGCCGATCTTCTCATACGCCTCACGCATGGAAATCATGGATTAAAAACTCCTTTGGTCAAACTAAATCGTGGGAAACGCGACGACGTCAGCGGGGCGTGCCAACGTCTCGGCAATTTGGTCTTGCACCTCGAGCAGACAATCGAGCAGCAGCGGGTTAAAGGTGCCGCACTTACCATCCAGGATCATCTGAATTGCCTCCTTGTGCGGGATAGCGTCCTTGTACACGCGCACGCTCGTCAGAGCATCGTACACGTCGGCCACCGAAACCACCTGTGCGGCAATGGGAATTTCGTCGCCCTTAAGGCCATCGGGATAACCCTTGCCGTCCCAGCGCTCGTGATGCCAACGCGCAATCTGGTACGCATATTCCATAAGCGCATTGCCGGCGTGGTGGCTACCCAGCTCAAGCAGCATGTCGGCGCCGATCGTGGTATGCGTCTTCATAATCTCGAACTCCTCGGGCGTAAGGCGCCCGGGTTTGTTGAGAATCGCATCGTCAATCGACATCTTGCCGATATCGTGCAGCGCCGAAGCCAGGGCAATCGTGGAGCGCTCCTCATTGTCGAGGGAGATCACGCCGCTACGCTGGACCAGACAGCCAAGCAGCAGCTCGGTCAGCTTTTCGATGTTCGTAACGTGCCTGCCGCTCTCGCCGTTGCGAAGCTCCATGACGCCGGCCATGATGTCGATGAGCATGCGACTGTTCTTAACACGCTCGTTGTACTGCTGGGACAGCAGGCTCGTCAGGCGGCGCTGCTTGGCATATAGGCGGATGGTGTTGCTTACACGGCGGCGCACGACACGGGAGTCAAACGGGCGGTTGATATAGTCTGAGGCGCCCAGCTCGTACGCGCGCAGAACCATATCATCGGAATCTTCGCTCGAAATCATGATGACGGGCAGATTGTCACTAACCGATCGGCGCGACAGACCGGCCAGCACCTCAAAGCCGCTTATGCCCGGCATGACAATATCCAGCAGCACGAGCGACAGTTCATCGCTATAGCGGTCGACCATGTCGAGCGCCGCACGACCGTTATCGGCCTCGAGGATGCAATACTCGTCCTTGAGCATCTCGTTGAGAATGGCTCGGTTCATCTCGGAGTCATCGACAATAAGCACCGAAGGTTTTTCGCTTTGGAAGGCCTCGATGGAATCGGCATCGGTCACGACCGTACCGGCTTTTGCCTTAGCGCGGCTCAGTAACTGGACAGCACGGCCAATGCCCTCATCGACCGTCTCGCCATGAATGCGAACGCCACCAACACATGCCGTCAAGCTCACGTACTCATGGCCCGGAATAATCGTGGAACGAACGGCATCGGACACCTGATGCAGGCGACGGGTGAAGTCATCGGAGGGAATATTGGGCATGACGACCACAAACTTGTCGCAGCCATAGCGCACAAGCTCGTCAGTCGAACGAATTCCGCTGCGTATGGCTGTCGCCACAGCACCGAGTGCAAGGTCGCCGGCATGACGACCACACGTATCGTTGAAGACCCTAAAACATCAAGGTCGATCACCGCCACGCCGGCCTTCATGCGGGCGCTACGGAGCTTTTCCTCGTAATATCGGCGGTTGCGCACGCTCGTCAGCACGTCGGTGTAGACAAGGTCCTCTTCTGCAGCCTCTTGCTCATCGATCGGACGCACCATCAGTAGGACGTGAGGCTCGCCCTCGACCTTCAGAGGGCGCAGGCGAGCGCGGTACTCGGTACCATCATTGAGCAGTTGCTCCGACACCTCATCGGAGTCTGCCAAAGCCTCAAGACTCGACTGGCGCAAACAGGGACACCGATCGCCGGCGAGCAGGCAGTTAGGCTCGCTCTTAATCTGATCGGCCGACAGCAAACGCACCACGGGGTAGGTCTTCGCGACGCGGGCGACCTCGGCGGCAGCCTCCTCGTCGGTTAGATTGACCTCGTGATTATTGAGCATATGGGGCCCTTTCGATAGTTTCGCATGGTAGCGGTGGGTTCCAAATGCTACAAGGGTAACACCTTGTCGATGCAGGTAAGTACGTGAATGCTGCTACATTTTTATGAGTTGGCAGGCGGCGCGATTGAAGCCGCAGACGTGAGGTTTTGAACACATTTGTTAACACGGCCGAAACGTTTGCGGGTGAAGCCTGCTTTAGCCATTGCGGGTGTTAGAGCCCCAGGATGCCACGGACAGCCCGGGCAGCCGCTGCCGGGCGATCGCGCAGACCGTTATGCGCGCCCGGGATCGTCACGAGAAGACAATCGAGATATTCGGCAGCCGCTCGCGTACCAGCCTCGCGGGGCGTGCCAATCGAGAGCTCGCCCAGGAGCACGGCGGCCACCGTTTTTGACGCGCGAACGCTATCCCAATCGGGAACGCAGGTCATAGTAATCCCGTATTCGTTTGCCATGAAACTGCGGCCGTTGCGCAGGGCATGCTTGGCTTCCGCTTCGGTCGTTCCAGGAGCCTCGGGGTCCAAGTCGCCGAGGGCTCCCAAGAAAAGCCGGAGCGCCCTTGAAACCTTTCCAGCCGCAATCATATCGAGCAAAACCGGAGCTGCGCCCATGCCGACGCCTTCGGCCGACACAGCCGGCTCATGCAGAATCGCACGGGCGACGAGATGGGGTTCGGTACGAAGAAGCTCCAGCGCCACCAACGTACCGGCGCTATGCGCAAGCACATTTGCCGGAGCGCCAACGTGTTCGATCACGGCTTGCAGATCGGCGGCCTGAGCGGCAAGATCATAGCTGCCGTCTGCCGCATCGCTGCTGCCACCACAGCCGCGGCGGTCGTAGGCAATTACGCGGTAGTTGCGACTGAGCTCACAAGCGATGCCGTCGAAAAATGTGCCGTCGACACAAGCGCCGTGCACGCACACCAAGGCAGGAGCATCGGGGGACACATCCGGGCCGGCATATTCGCGACAGGCAATCGTGGTGCCCACATTCTCAACCGTAAAATCCATGTTGTGCCCCCATCATCAATGCTCATCCAGTTGCACGTCAGTACGGTTGGATGGACCCGTAT
>CAUEQX010000055.1 GCA_959020035.1 uncultured Collinsella sp.
CGCACGCTCGATGTGGGTGGCGACAAGGAGATTCCGTATCTGCACATGGTCAAGGAAGATAACCCCTTCATGGGCTTCCGCGCCGTGCGTTACTGCCTGGCCAATCCCGACCAGTACAAGGTCCAGCTCCGCGCTCTGCTGCGCGCTAGCGCCTTCGGTGACGTAAAGATCATGATCCCGCTCGTCACTTGCGTCGAGGAGGTCTTGGCTGTCAAGGAGCTTGTCGAGCAGTGCAAGGCCGAGCTGACCGAAGAGGGTCGCAAGTTCAACGAGAACATCGAGGTCGGCATCATGGTTGAGACGCCTGCCGCTTCGCTGCTCGCAGACCGTCTTGCCGAGGTCGCCGACTTCTTCTCCATCGGCACCAACGACCTGATCGGCTACACCATGTGCGCCGACCGTGGCAACGACACCATCTCCAACCTGTACCAGGTTTACTATCCCGCCGTGCTCCGCTCGCTCAAGAACATCATCGAGAGCGGCGTGAAGGCCGGCATCATGGTCGGTATGTGCGGCGAGGCCGCTGCCGATCCGCTGCTCGAGCCGCTGCTGATCAGCTGGGGCCTGGAGGAGTTCTCGATGAGTGCTCCGTCGATCCTGCGCGCCCGTAAGACCATCAGCCAGTGGACCAAGGCCGAGTGCGACGAGCTCGCCGAGAAGGCGCTCGCCTGCAACACCGCCGCCGAGGTCAAGGCACTGCTCGAGTCCGCAGCTCCCTAATTTGGTATCAGAAGTAACCGCGTGGTTGGAATGGGCCGGCCACGCGGCCCTCACATATACAGGGGGTACTGTAAATGTTCTACACGCTAACCGCTAACCCGGCTGTCGACATGACGGTTTCGAGCTCTCCGCTCGAGCCCGACGAGAACGTCCGCACCGGTTCGGCCAGCTACACGGCTAACGGCAAGGGCCTCGACGTGTCCTTCGCCTTTAAGAAGATGGGCGTCGACACCGTCGCGCTCGGCTTCTTCGCCGGCTTCACGGGCAAGTTCATCGTCGAGGAGGTCATGAACCTGGGTTGCCTCTGCCGCCCGGTCTGGACCGACGGTATCACGCGCATTAACACCTACGTCAACGATGGCCAGCACGAGTACGGCATCCTGAACCCTGGTGCTCCGATCACGCCGCAGCACCAGGAGGAGCTCTATAACATCCTGGACACCGCGGGCGATCTCGAGTGCCTGATCGTTTCCGGCTCCGTGCCTCCCAAAGCTACGCCCGACTTCCTGGCTCAGGTCATGGAGCACGCTCAGGCTCGTGGCGCCGACGTCGTCCTGGACCTGTCCTCCGACAAGCTCAAGGAGCTCGCTCACAAGAAGCCGCTGCTCATCAAGCCGAACCATCACGAGATGAAGGCCATCTTCGGCGTGCCGGTCGACACCGACGACGAGGTTCGCGTTGCTATGAAGATGGCTCACGACGCTGGCGTTCAGAACGTGCTGCTCACCCGTGGTAGCCGCGGCGACGCTTACTTCTCCAACGGCGAGGACATCTGGTACGCCAAGCGTGAGTTCAACATCAAGCTGGTTTCTTCCGTCTGCGCTGGCGACTGCACCCTCGCTGCGTTCCTGCACAAGTGGTACAGGGATCGCGACAACGTCGAGGAGGCCATGAAGCTCGCTATGGCCACCGGCGCCAACGTTGCCGAGTCCGTCGGCATCGGCGACTTCGGTCACGTCGACGAGTACAGCAAGCGCGTTGCTGTCCGCAAGCTCGATCGTCAGTAATCGAAACGCGACATATTCGTGCGCATGCGGCGCCCCGGTTTCGGCTGGGGCGCCTTTTTTGTTCCGTCATTGGAGAGAGATGTTCTGCCGTACTTCATCGCTTCCACACCGTTCACCGAGTTGTCCTAGCCTTTTACCGATGGGTGGAATATACTTTCACCAACACGTTACTTCGTGAAAGGAACATTCATGATTTACACGCTCACTGCAAATCCCGCCATTGACTACAACATCTCCTGCGACGGCCTTGCTGCCAACACCGTCACGCGTACCCGTAACGCCGTCTACACGCCCAACGGCAAGGGTCTCAACGTCTCGTTCACCCTCGATCACTACGGTGTCGACACCACGATCCTGGGCTTTTTCGCCGGCTTCTCGGGCGAGTTTATCGTTAAGGGCGCCGAGGCCCTGGGCGTGCCCGTCAAGCCCGTTTGGACCGACGGCATCACGCGCGTCAATGTGTTCCTCAATGCCGGACCCGACACCGAGTACAACATGGTCAACGCCGGTGCCGCCATCAACGAGGCCAACGAGCAGGAGATGTTTGAGCTCATCGATTCGCTTGATGACATGACCTGCCTGGTCATCAGCGGCTCGCTGCCTCCCAACACTTCCGAGGGCTTCTTGGCCGAGGTCCTGCGCCGCGTCAAGGCCAAGGGGGCCGAGTTCGTCCTCGATATCTCGAGCCATCAGCTGGCAGACCTCATTGCCATGGAGCCGCTGCTGATTAAGCCCAACGACGACGAGCTGCTCGATATCTTTGGCATTAAGGTGAGCGGTGGCGACGACGAGTCCGTCAAGGGCGCGATGGCCGAGCTGCACGCCAAGGGCGCCAAGAATGTGCTGCTGACTCTTGGCGGCGCTGGTGCGTACTTCTCTAACGGCGAGCACATCTGGTTTGCCAACCGCACCTTCGACGTCAAGCTGCTGTCGACGGTGTGCGCCGGCGATTCCTCGCTCGCTGCCTTCCTGTCCGTGTGGCACGACGCCCCCGAGCGCGTCGAGGACGCCCTGCGCCTTTCGATGGCCACTGGCGCCAACGTGGTCGAGTGCCCCGGTCTGGGTGATTTTGCCAAGGTGGACGAATATAAGAAGCACATCGAGGTTCGCCAGGTCTGCTAGTTCCGGCACCTTGTCTGAATAGTTTGATTATTTCGCATCCGTCTTAGACTAGGACGGATGCGTTTTTGTTTATCGGACTTGCGTGTGCAGTGGAGGCTGTTTCTTGCTAGACTTCTTGCAGACGCAATCGATAGCCAATTTGATAGTCGCAGGAGGCCATAGGCATGTGCAATGTTTCGCTCAACGGTACTCAACCGTCCGATGCGTCCCTGCGCGTCCTGCGCGCGCTTGAGGCGGCTGGTCTTGAGGCTTGGTACGTGGGCGGTTGGGTGCGCGACGCCCTTATGGGGTACCCCAGCCACGATGTTGATATGTGCTGTAGCGGCCTGTGGCAGGAGTCCAAAGCGGCGCTCGAGGCCGCCGGCATCGCGGTTGTGGAGTCGGGCATTAAATTTGGCGGAATCACGGCTATTTCCGATGGCGAGCGTATCGAGGTCACCACGTACCGTCTGGATGGCTTTTACACCGATGGTCGTCATCCCCAGAGTGTGGAGCGTGCCGCCTCGCTCGAGGACGATCTGGCGCGCCGCGACTTTACCGTCAATGCCATGGCCTGGCATCCCGAGCGCGGTCTTGTCGACCGCTACGACGGCCAGGGTGACTTGGAGTGCAAGCTGATTCGCGCTGTCGGCGATCCCAAGCGTCGCTTTAACGAGGACGCCCTGCGCATGCTGCGTGCGGTGCGCTTTGCCTGCCGTCTGGACTTTATGATTGAGCCCGAGACCAAGCGTGCGCTTGCCGAGTGCGCGCCGCTGCTCGAAGCCGTGGCGCGTGAGCGTGTGGGTATTGAGCTCGAGGGCATTCTTTCGACCGGTCATGGGGGAGACGCGATGCTCCGCTATCCCGAGCTCATCTGCGCCGCCGTGCCCGAGTTGGCAGCGGGTCGCGGGTTTGATCAGCGCAGTGTCTATCATGCGTTTAACGTCTACGTGCATATCGCCCGTGTGCTGACGGTGGCGGGGGAGCTCGCGCTGTGTGACGGCGTCGCGCCCTCGTCGAGCCTTATGTGGGCGGCGTTTTTGCACGATGTGTCCAAGCCCGAGTGCTTCACGGTCGATCACGCCGGCAGCGGACACTTCTACGGTCATCCCGAGCTCGGCGCCAAGAAGGCGCGCGTCATTATGGATCGCCTGGCCCTCTCGCACGACTTGGTGCGCGACGTGTGCCTGCTCATCAAATACCATGACAAGCCGCTGCGCCCCGAGCGCTCCTGCCTGCTCAATATGATGCGCGCGCTTTCGGGTGAGGGCGTCGACACGGCCCGCCTGATTGACGAGCTCATGGACCTTAAGCGTGCCGACACACTTGGCAAGGCCCCGTCGTGCTTCTATTATGTTGAGACGATTGAGGAGATGCGCGCGCTGGCGCACGAGCTGCTGAAGGCAGGGGAGCCCTATACGCTCAAGATGCTCGCCATCGACGGCGGCGACCTGATCCGTGCCGGAGTCAAGCCCGGGCCGGAACTGGGTCAGCTTCTCAACTCCGCCCTCGACGCCGTGATCGAAGACGATATTCCCAACGAGCGCGAAGCTCTTTTGGTTCATCTCAACTTGAATTAGCTACCAAGTTTACCTGCGTATTCCATAACCTGCCGACAATTTTTCGGCAATTTGGAATTTCTTCTTGCGCTGACGTTTTTTGTCCCGTAATATATTTCCTCGCAGCACGGCAGTGCAGATGTCATGTGGCCCGTTCGTCTAGCGGTTTAGGACGCCGCCCTCTCAAGGCGGAGATCACCAGTTCGAATCTGGTACGGGCTACCACGCATCTGATACCCGGACTTCCTATGGAAGGCCGGGTTTTTTTATTTTCAAACAACCGTCTGCAATTCCCGTTTGAACCAGAGCTTTGCGTTCTGCCTATGGCCCTTACGGGTACAATATCCAAGATATTTTGACTGTTAGAAGGAGCCTCATGACGGAGTCCTCTCAGCATACGTCTAAGCCCCAGGTCGAGGTTGAGGCCTCGGGCGGAGATGACAATAAGAGCGCACGCCGCGGCGCCATCTTTATCGGCGTCGTGCTGGTAGGTTATATCGTCTATCTGGTGGTAACCGGGCAGATGGGGCAGTTCTGGGCCGCTATGTCGAGCGTCCAGGCGTCATGGCTCGTTGTCGCGTGTCTTTGCATGTTCATGTACCTGTTCTTTGGCATTGTGGCCTATGCGATCGCCGTCTGGCTCGATCCCAATTCGCCCGTCGGCATCCGCGACCTGATCTCGGTCGAGGCGAGTGGCATCTTCTTTGGTAACCTGACGCCCATGATGATGGGCTCCACCCCGGCTCAAATCTATCGCCTGACCAAGGCCGGCCAAAACGTGGGCGAGGCCGGCGCCACGCAATTCACGCGTTTTATCGTGTACCAGTTTGGCCTCGTTGCCTGGGGCGCTATCCTACTGCTTGCTCGCATGCCGTTTTTTGCCGAGCGCTATGGCGACATGACGTTGCTGTGCGTCTTTAGCTTTGGTGGGCACTGCTGCATCTTGCTGGGCATCTTTGCCGTCGCGCTCATGCCTAAGACCGTCACGCGCGTCGCCCATTGCATCATCAATTGGCTTGAGCGCATTGGTGTCTCGGCCACTAAGATCGAGGGATGGCGCACGTTTGTCGATGGCGAGATCTACTCCTTCTCCGAGAAGTTCAAGCTTTCAGCCGGACATTTTTCTTCCATGCTGCTCACGGTGGTCATCACCATGCTGCAACGCGCGTTGTGCTATCTTGTGCCGTATTTCCTGATGATTGCGTTTGGCCACCACGAGGTCGACTTTTTCTCGGTCATGGCCGCGAGCGCCTTTGTCCAGCTGCTGAGCTCTGCGGTCCCCCTGCCCGGTGGAACTGGTGGCGCTGAGGGCGGCTTTGCATTGTTCTTGGGTCATTTCTTTGGGTCGGCTTCGACCGCCGGCTATCTGCTGTGGCGCCTCATTACGTTTATTGCGCCGACCATTTTGGCTGCGCCCCTGCTGGGACTTAAGAGCGCCCACAACGAGAGCATCCATGCGCGCTGGGATCGTGTGATGCGCAAGCTCGGCCGCACGCCTCAGACGCCCTCTGCGCCCACTATGCCGCACCCCACGAATGATGTTACCGTTAATCCCAAGAAGCGCGCTCAGAAGGCTTCTGGGACCGCTAAGCCGGCTCATAAAGCCTATGTGCGCCAGACAGGCGATGGTATTCGCGTATCTCCGTCGGCACTCAATAAGAAGAAGCATCCCAAGTCGCAGTAGGGCAGTCGTGCGTTCTTCATGATGCGGGGCATATTTGTGCTGTATGGGGGATAATCCTCTTACGTAGATTATCTCTCATCTGTTGATGAATGCTTGCATATCGAAGGGACACGCCCATGGCAACCAGCAAACCGCGTCTTGATCGTCGCATCATTCGCAGCCGTAATGCCATCCTTTCGGCTTTCGAGCGCCTGCTCATGGAAAAGCCGCTGGCAGACATTACGGTGAGTGCCATCGCGCGCGAGGCCAATGTCGACCGCAAGACCTTTTACGTTCACTTTGGTACGGTTGACGGCCTGCTCGATGCCATTGCCGTCGATGTGGTGGAGATGATTGTCGACTCAGTCGAGAAAACGCTTGCTTCCATGGACGGCGACACCAACGAGCGCGCCCTGAGCGCGGCGGCGACCTTCTTTAAAACCGTTAACGAGGCACTGTGCAACAACTTGGTGCTCAATCGTCAGCTGATCGAGAATATTCCGCTCGATGATTTCATGGCTCGTCTTCGTGCGCCGCTCGAGCACGAGATTGCCGAGCGAAATCTGCTGCCCCAAGGTCTCAAGGACGAAATGTTCGACTACTATCTGGCGTTTTTGCTGTCGGGTATTATCGGTATCTATCGCACGTGGGCGCTGTCTGACGGCTCGGTTCCTATCGAGCGCGTCTCTGAGGTCGCCAACGATCTGACTCTCAATGGTCTGTCGAGTCTGGAATCTCGCTTGGATTAGGCCTAGTTGGGCTCGTCGGCGTGGAAATTCCTGTTCCTGAGGTTCTCCGGCGCCTTGGAGACCTTGCCGGCGTAGGAGCTGTAGCCTGAGGATCCTTAAAAGAAAGTCCAGTTTATCCTTCCCACTCCAATTTTGGAATCCTCCGATGCGCCTTCGCACGCTCGCATGACCTCGATACCATGCGAGCGTGCGAACTCGACGAGCTCTGCGTTGCGGGCGTTTATGGTGCCGAAGGCGGCGGGGCACACGATAAGACGCGCGCAGTGGACGAGGAGCTCTTTGGCGCGGGCTATGGTTTTATCCCCGATCGGCTCGAAGGCGCGCTCGGCCACGCATTCCGTCGCCAGGTCGCGCGCAAGCTCGCAGTCGATGTCCCCTTCGTGCAGAACGCCCGCGTAGAACGCCTTGCCCTGCCGGATTAGCTGGCGAAACACAGCTGACCCCGTACCTGCGCCGGCGATGACGAACGTGTGCGCATCGCCGTGTGGGCGCCCAATTTCCACGCTGCCGAAGCGCTCGTTGAAGGTGCCATGTTGAAGGCCGTAGAGCTCGCCAATCGTCTCGCGCGTGAATATGTCCTCGGGTGCGCCGGCGCGGAAGACCCGGCCGTCCTTCACGCAAATCACCTTGTCGGCGCTTTTCTGCGCGAGCTCGAGTTCGTGGATGGACATGATGACAGCCACATTCCGCGATTTCGAAAGGTGGCGAAGTATTCGCAGCAGGTCGATCTGGTAGCGGATATCGAGATACGACGTGGGCTCGTCGAGCACGAGCACACGCGGATCCTGCGCGATGGCTCGTGCGAGCATGACGCGCTGGCGTTGCCCGTCGCTTATCTGCATGAAGTCGCGCTCGGCGAGCTCTTCCACATGTGCGGTTTTCATGGCCTCATCGACCCGACTATGGTCGTCGGGCGAGAGTGTGCCCATTCGCCCGGTGTAGGGATGCCTTCCCGCCTCTACGATATCGCGGCAGGCGAGGAGCTCGGTCCGGGGTCGATCTGTCAGCATAACGGCAAGGTTCCTTGCGAACTCCGCCGTCTTCCATCGGGAAATCTCCCGCCCGTCGAGCTCGACCGCGCCGGCAAGTGGTGCTAGATGGCGTGTGATGGTTTTCAAGATGGTCGACTTGCCCGAGCCGTTCGGCCCGATGAGCGCCACGACGTCGCCCGCGCGAACCTCCAGCTCGACGCCTTCGACTACGACCTTCTTGTCGTAGCCCGCCGACAGGTCGCTTATGCGGAAAAGCGGCGCTCCGTCAGCCTTCGTTGCGACCGGGGTTTCGAGGTTCGACTCCCCTCTGAGCGTTTTGGGCCGCGGCATGAATTCCCCCATCTACCTCACTCGTTTCTTCAACATGAGTGCGATAACCACCGGCGCGCCGAAGATGGCGGTGACGGCGCTGATGGAAAGCTCGACGGGGGAGAACAGCGTGCGCGCGATCAAATCGCAGCCCGCGCAGAAGATGGCGCCTCCCAAGAAGCACGCAGGAATCACGCGGATGGGCTTCGACGACTTCAGCGCCGACTTAACGAGATGCGGAACCGCGATGCCTACGAACGACACCGGACCAGCGAACGCGGTCACGCAGGCGGAGAGCATGCTCGCTAGAAGGACGAGCACCACGCGGAAGCGTGCGACGTTCACGCCGACGCTTTTCGCGTAGGCTTCTCCCAGCTGGAAGGCGGAAAGGGGCTTCGATATCGCGAATACGCATGCGCTCACGGTGATCACCACGACCGCGATGACCGCGATGTCGTCCCAGCTCGAACCCGAGAAGCTACCCAAAGACCAGTTGTGCAGGTTCACGATGGACTGGTCGTCGGCGAAGGCGATGAGAAAGTTCGTCGCCGCCGAGCAGATGTATCCCACCATGACGCCCGCCACGATGAGCATGGCCATGGAACTTATGCGCCGTGCGATGAGGAGCACGAAGCCGATGGTGATAAGCGATCCCAGAAACGCTGCGGCCACCATGGCCGGCGAGGACATGGCCTGGTTCGCGCCCAGAAGTACGATCATCGTAAGCGCGACGACGAACTTTGCGCCCGAGGAGACGCCCAAGATGAACGGGTCGGCGATGGGGTTGTTGAAAAACGTCTGCAGCAGGAACCCGGAGAGCGAAAGTGCCCCGCCGAGAAGCACGGCTGAAAGCACGCGCGGCAGACGAATCTCCCAGATGATCTGGATTTCCATGGAATTGGCCGCGCCTCCCGAAAGGATGCCGGGGATGTGGTCTGCGGGCACGAGCACGCTCCCGATGCACAGGTTGGCCCCGACGAGCACGATGAGGGCAACAGCGAGCAGCGCCGTCACGACGCGACACCGCGCGGCGCGCCCCGATTCGTCGTATGTCATGGAAAGCCGGCTTCTCATGGCGCTAGCCGAGCTTCCTCAGATAATGGAAGTTGCTCGCGTCATCGCCGGTGAACGCCCCGTGCAGCTCGTCGATAATGTCGGCGGTGGAAGTCATCTGCTGGTACATGTCGGCGCTTGTGACCCAGACGTTGCCGTTCTTCACGGCTTTGAACTGCGACAATAGCGCGTTTTTGCCTACGAAGTCGTTCAAGGTGGCAACCGATTCGTCGATGGTGCCGTTGTAGACGATAATGTCGGCATCCTTCGCCGTCGCGTAGAAGCGCTCCATTTCGAGCGTTACTGACGAACCTGACGTCGACGCCGTCTGCGCGTCATCGAGCGCGTAGTTGCCGCCTGCAAGCTCGATCATCTGCGCCACGTAGTCGCCCGCCCGCCGCGTGACGGCGGCCCCGTTCGAGTTAATGTAGAAATACGCCACGGTTTTACCTGACGACGCGAGCCTCGACGTTTGCTCGACGCGGGCCTTCTGCTCGTTGAACAGGTGCGCGGCCTCGTCTTCCTTGTCGAACAGGACGCCGAAAAGCTTAATCCACTCGACGCGCCCGAGTGCTTCGGGCTCGCTCGACGACTGTTCGGTGAGCACGACGAGCCCGAGCTTCTGCAGCTTTTCCTTCACATCGGGCGTGTGGTTGATCATGGTGTTCTCGATGGCGAGCGTGCAGCCCGAGGCCGATATTCGCTCGTAGTCGGGCGCGCTGTACTTGCCGCCGTAGGCGATCGCCCCACTTTCGAGTGCGCTTTTGAAGCCCGCGACCGAGCAATCGTCGGCCTTCGTGCCCGACATGAGGATGTTGTCGTTCGCATCGAGCGCGTCGACCAGGCACATCGTCGCCGACGACACGAGGTACACCTTGTTGGCGGGACGCCTTATGACCGCGATGTCGGAGCTCAACCCATCAGGTACCTTTGCATCTTGCGGTACCACGAGGAAGCGCTCCCCGTTCGAAATGCAGATAAGCCGCAGGCCGCCTTCGTACTCGTCGACAGTGAAGTGCTCGGCGTATTCAAGCTGAAGCGCCCCCGTCGGCTCCCAGCCGCAGCCCAAATCGGCGTTGTGGAAGTCGGCCGCGGCGCTTGAAGCCGTTCCCGCAGGGGAGCCGCCGCTTGCATCGTCGCCCGATTTCTCCTTCATGGTGGATGAGTCGAAGTGGAGCGTGTAGTCGATGGTGTGCGGCGTCGACATGGCGACGGTCTCGGCCGACACGGCGATGTCCTCGTCGAGCGTGACGGGTATCTCGAACGTGGAGTTGCCGCCGTCGTTTACGGGCGCGTAGTCCACGCCGTTGACGGTTATTTTGTCGTAGTTCGAACTCGACCAGGTGATGGTCGCGGTGTAGGTGTCGCCATCCTTCACAATTGTGGTGGGTGAGGCGATGCTTGCGCGCCCTGACCCGCCGGAGAGCGAGACGCTCACAGTGTATTCCTGAGAGCCTGCCGTGCCACCGGTCGCGTTCGGGCTCGCACTGCACCCCGCGAAGGGAAGCGCGAACAGGGCGACGAGAACGCAGGCGATCGCGCGCACCGCGATGCTGCGACGCTTCCTGCTTTCCCCCTTGGGAAGAATCGACCGCATGGCGTTACTTCAGTGCGTCGGCGCGCAGATCGACGCCGGCGGATTCGAACACGAGCGTGCGGTCGTACCACTGCTCTTTTCTAATACTCCACGCGGCGCAGGCGGTGTCCTCGTCGAGCGCTTCAACGGGCACGTCGTAGGTGTACTTGCCTTCCGCGTTTTCCACATAGGGGATGAAGTCGGCCTCGCTCGCGGCGGCAGCCTCGTCGCCCGTGCCCATGAAGAGCTTGCCGTAGCCCGTGCCGGAAAGCGTCATCACGCAGTGCATGGAGCCGTTTTCCACGATGAGCTGGGCGTCCACAATCCTGAACATGTTCGAGCTGGAATCTACGGTGATCGGATAGGTGCCGTCGGCCACCTTGTCGGCGGTGATGGGGGCAGCGCTTGCGCCCTCGGGCGCATCGGCCGCCTGTTCGGTCTTTTCCTGGGAATCGGCATCGCTTGCCTTTGCGCTGTCGCTTGAACCCCCGCGGCGGGCGGCACGC
>CAUEQX010000056.1 GCA_959020035.1 uncultured Collinsella sp.
GGTGCGACGGCGATGCGTGTGTGTGGACCGTGGCGTTCTCGGTGAGCAAGGGCACCTATATCCGTGCGCTCGCTCGCGACCTGGGCCGCGCTTGCGATAGCGCCGCGCATATTTCCGCGCTGCGCCGCACGGCTTCCGGTGTTGTTTCCATTGGCGCTTGTCATGCGGTCGAGGAGCTTTCTCCCGAGTCCGCGGCTGGCTTTGCCCTGGATCCCATTGCGGCCCTGGGCGCCACACGTGTTGACTTGCCGGGCAATCTTGCCGACGACCTGCTCTGTGGCCGACGCATTCCCGTTGAGCGTGCGCTTGCCGATTTCGATGCCTCGAAGGCGCCGTTTGCGTTGGTACTCGATGGGGGACTCAAGGCGCTCGCCCGTATTGAGGGCGGCCGCTTTGTCATGGAGCACGTGTTTCCGCAGGCAATCGGCGGTGTTCGATGATGTTGTCCGCTCGCGAGCTCGCGCGTGTCTTTTTCGCGGGCGAGTCGGACGAGGCTCGCATCGTTGCTGCCGATACGTTTGATGAGTGTGAGCACTTGGCTGCCGCATCGATTGCCATTGGCGTGTTCGACGGCGTTCACCGTGGACACCAGGAACTCATCGAAGCGCTTGTCCGTGATGCCCGTGCCCATGGCTGTAAGGCGGTCGTGGTTACCTTCGATCCCGACCCGGACGTCGTGGTGAGCCCTTCGCCCGCTCAAAAATTGATGACGACGGCCGACCGTCTGCATGCCTTGGCTCAGACTGGGGTCGATACAGTGGTGGCCGTTCCCTTTACGCCTGAGGTTGCGGCACTCGACCATGTCGGTTTTCTCGCACTGCTGTCACGCGTAGTCGACATTCGCTCGATTCGCGTTGGCAGTGACTTTAGGCTGGGTCGTGGCGGTGCTTCTGGTGTTGCCGAGATGCGCTCCTGGGGTTCCGAGCACGGCGTTGACGTGTATGGTCACGACCTGCTTTGCGAGGGCGGTGAGGCCATTTGCGCCACCCGCATTCGTCATGAGCTGGGACAGGGCCATGTGGAGCTTGCTGCTGAGTTACTCGGCCGACCGTATATGGTGCGTGGCTGTGTTATTCGCGGCCGTCACGAGGGTTCTGGCATGGGCTTTCCCACGGCAAACCTGCAGGTTCCCGACGGCATTCAGGTGCCTTCCGATGGCGTGTATGAGGGTCTGGTGCTGGTCGATGACACCGCGTGGCCCGCTGCCGTGAACGTCGGACTGCCGCCGACGTATGCCGACGATGTCGCTTCGGCGCATCTCGAGGCTAATTTAATTGGTTATACGGGCGACCTGTACGGCTCTTCTGTTTCGCTGGCGTTTACGCGTTGGCTGCGTCCGTCGCGCGTGTTCGATTCGCTGGATGAGTTGATCGCGACCGTCGAGGGCAATATCGAGGACATTCGTCACAACTTGGGCAAGCAGGGGGTGAGCATCCGTGATTAGCGATGAGGAAAAAGACCAGGTACGCGCTGCGTCTGACCTGGTTGCCATCGTGCAGGAAACGGTTGAGCTCAAGCCCCGCGGCCATGAGTTTTGGGGTTGCTGCCCCTTTCATGGCGAAAAGACGCCGTCCTTCCACATTAGCCCCGCCACGCAGGTCTGGCACTGCTTTGGCTGCGGCGAGGGTGGCGACGTCTTCACCTATATCATGAAGCGCGAGAACCTGAGCTTTCCCGAGTCAATCCGTTATTTGGCCGATCGCGCGGGTATTGAGCTGCATGACACCGGAGATCGCCGTGAGCGCGGTACCAAGCGTGCCCGCATCTACGATTTGTGCGCCGAGACCGCCCAGTTCTACCACACCATGCTTATGCGCGGTAAGGACGGCCGTCCGCGCGAGTACTTTGCCAGCCGCGGCATGGGTGGCGACGTCTGCCGCCGCTACTGCCTGGGCTTTGCGCCGGGTCGCAACGCGCTGGTATCGCACCTGTCCCAGGCGGGTTTTACCCCGCAGGAGATGATCGACGCCAACGTTGCCGTGAGCCGCGGGCGCGGGCAACTAGCCGACCGCTTTTACGACCGCGTGATGTTTCCCATCTTTGACGAGCAGGGTCACAACATTGCCTTTGGTGGTCGCATCATGGGTGACGGCCAACCCAAGTACCTCAATACCGCCGAGACGAGCGTGTTTCATAAAAAACGAAACCTCTACGGTTTTAATTGGGCCAAGGAGTTTATCGTCGCGCAGGATACCGCCATCGTGGTGGAGGGCTATACCGACTGCATCGCCTGTTGGGAGGCGGGGATTAAAAACGTTGTCGCTACGCTGGGCACGGCGCTGACGGAGCATCACGTCAAGACGCTCACTCGTTTTGCCAAGCGCATCGTGTATATGTTTGACGGCGATGCCGCCGGTCAAAAGGCCGCTCGCCGTGCGATTCAGTTTATCGAGCAGGATTCTATGGACCTGCGCTGCGTGGTACTGCCCGACGGCAACGACCCTATGGAGTTTATTACGGCACACGGCGGCCAGGAGCTGCAGGCGCGCATTGACGCTGCCGAGCCGCTTATGGACTTTGTTTACCGTTCGCTGCAGGAGTCGAGCGACATCACCACGCCGGGCGGACGTGCCAAGGCGTTGGAGGATGCGCTGACGCTCATCTATCCGTTGCGCGACAGCTATATGATCGACACGTACTTTATCCAGATTGCCGACCTGTTGGGTTTGGATCTGGAGACCGTGCGCGCGAGCTCGGGCCGTGTGTTTCGCGATGTCGCCAAGCGCGAGGATGCGGAACGCCGCCGTGAGCAGAACTATGAGCGCCAGCGGGCGCAGGCCGAGCGCTCCGGTAGCGCGGGCGGTCGGGCTTCGGGTTCTCGCGATGCCGGTCGCGGTGCTTGGGCATCGGGCGCGACGCCGCCGGTGTCCGTGCCGGTCGAAGAAGAGCCGTACGACTACGTCCCGCTCGATGCCTACGGTGCCGCGCCCGTGGAGGTCGTCGAAGATCTTCCGCCGATCGATGTGCCTGATGGTATGGGCGCTGTGCCTGCGGCTGACGGTTCGGGTGCACCGGCTGCGGCGGCGCCGATGGTTCTTACCGATCTTGAACGCAAGTCCTTGGCAGGGGAGCGCGAACTGTTGACGATGCTCACGAGCTACCCCGACCTGTTCCGCACGTATGCCGACCGCATCTGCTCCATCGAGTGGGTTGACCCACGTCACGAGTCCATCGCATGGGCCGTTCTGGCAACGCCGCCGGGAACCGATCCTGCAGCCTGCATGGATGCGGCGCGCTCGGTGTGTCCCGATGCGGCAACGCTTGTGAGTGCCGGGCGCATCTCAGCGACGAGCAAGCACCCTACCGAGACGAATATCGTGTTTATGCTCGATACGCTCGAGCTCTACACCATCAAACGCCGCATGCGTGCCGCACAGGCCAAGCTGCGCCAGGACCGTTCGCTCGATGATGAGGCCCGTCGCGCGCTGACCGTGCAGGCCGCGCAGGACTCGCAGCGTCAGCGCGAACTGCAAAAGTCGATCGGCGGCGTGGCGGATCCGTTCCGCTTGATCGGCCTGGAGGCCGCGGGCACCGAACAGGCCTAGATGTTGTGGTCAACCAGCGTATTCTCGCCTATATCCAGTCCTCTTTTTGGGTATAGACGTCAATGTGTGTGCTAAAGTATTGAGTCCTGTGGACTATGAAGGGAGAATCTGTGCCAAAAAAGACTGAGAGCACGGGTACTGGGCTGGAATCCTACGTTGCAAAGCTCATGGGCAACGGCTCAAACAGGACTTCGGTAACCGAGGACGAGATTCAGGTCGCCCTGAAGGATATCGATGTTTCTGACGAGCAGCTCACCGCGGTGTATTCCGCGCTGCGCAACAGCGGCATCCAGATTATCTCCGCGAGCGGTAACGACGACGCCCCCATGGACGTCGACGATGACGATAACGATACCGATACCGACGATTTCGATGACGACGACGAGCACGATTCCGGCTCGCTCGACGATCATGAGCTCAAGATGGCCCGTCAGGCCGACGCCGAGATGGGTTCTTCCAAGAGCAAGAAGAAGCGCACCGTGCGCACGTCCCGTTCACGCTCCCGCGTGCGTGGCATCGATGCCTCCACGGTGATGCTGACCGGCGATCCGGTTCGTATGTACCTCAAGGAGATCGGCAAAGTCGACCTGCTGACCGCCTCCGAAGAGGTCGATCTGGCCATGAAGATCGAGGCCGGTCTCGAGGCCACCGAGAAGCTCGAGGCTGCCGAGGCAGGCGAGCTCGAGCTCACGCGTGCCGAGATGCGTCGTCTTACGCGCATTGAGAACGTGGGCCTCGAAGCCAAGCAGGCACTCATCAGCGCAAATCTGCGTCTGGTCGTCTCCATCGCCAAGCGCTATGTCGGTCGCGGCATGCTGTTCCTGGACCTGATCCAGGAGGGCAACCTCGGTCTGATCCGCGCCGTCGAGAAGTTCGACTACCAGAAGGGCTTTAAGTTCTCCACGTACGCCACGTGGTGGATCCGTCAGGCCATTACGCGCGCTATCGCCGACCAGGCCCGTACCATCCGTATTCCCGTGCACATGGTCGAGACCATCAACAAGCTCGTCCGCGTGCAGCGTCAGCTTCTCCAGGACCTTGGTCGCGACCCGACCCCCGAGGAGATCGGTGCCGAGATGGACATGAGCGCCGACCGCGTCCGCGAGATCCAGAAGATCTCGCAGGAGCCCGTGTCGCTCGAGACCCCCATCGGCGAGGAAGAGGATTCCCAGCTGGGCGACTTCATCGAGGACTCCCAGGCTATCGTCCCGCCCGATGCGGCCAGCTTCTCCATGCTGCAGGAGCAGCTCACCCAGGTGCTCGATTCGCTTGCCGATCGTGAGCGCAAGGTTATCGAGCTGCGCTTTGGCCTTGTCGACGGACATCCCCGTACGCTCGAGGAAGTCGGCCGCGAGTTTGGCGTCACGCGCGAGCGCATCCGCCAGATCGAGTCCAAGACTCTGGCCAAGCTTCGCCACCCCAGTCGCTCCAGCAAGCTGAAGGACTATATCGAGAGCTAGTCAAGCAAGAAGCGCCCTCAAGCACATCCGCTTGGGGGCGCTTTCATGTAGTCGTTGGGGACATTCTTGAATGACTGGTCGTTTAAGAACGTCCCCAATGACTAGGTCGGAAAATTTCTTAAAAAAGTTCTTGCCCTGAGCTGATTCGTCCGTATAATAAATTTCGTTGCTTGAGAGCACGCACCTATTCCTCGGTAGCTCAATGGTAGAGCACGCGGCTGTTAACCGCGCTGTTGTAGGTTCGAGTCCTACCCGGGGAGCCAGGTTGTAAAACCCGTCGCTTATGCGGCGGGTTTTTTCATGCCGCGATCGCTGTTCGCGAACGTTACCGTATCAACATTTCGTGTCGAGGATGTAATCCCGAGGCCCGCCACCTCAACATGGCGCGGTCGTTGTAGAATATTCCAATGATTGCTCCCACGAGATGGTGCCGCGAGCACCAGATAAGGAGATTCTTGTGTCTGAGACCATTAACGGCAGCCTGAGCGTCTCGAACGACGTTATTGCCGATATTGCCGGTTATGCCGCGATGACGTGCTATGGCGTCGTCGGTATGGCCGAACAGCTCCAGGGCGCCGAGAGCGTGCGCCTGCTTGCCGGTCAGCGCCTCCGCAAGGGCGTGCTTGTCTCCGCCGACGAGAACGGCCTTACGGTCGATCTTCACGTCGTGCTCGAGAACGGCGTCAACATGAAGTCCGTCTGCCACAATCTTTCGAGCTCCGTTGCCTTTACCCTGCAGGAGATCGCCCAGATCGATCCCGCCAGCCTTAAGATCGGCATCCATATCGACGCGCTCAAGAGCCGTCTGAACTAGCATCCGAAAACGGAGATTCAAATACCCATGATTGCAAAGACCATTCGCACCTGTTTTCCGATCGCTGCGGCTGCCGTTTCCGACAAGGCCGAGGAGATCAACAAGCTCAACGTCTTCCCCGTACCCGACGGCGACACCGGCACCAACATGTCGCTCACGCTCGCCTCGGTGACCAAGGAGCTTTCCGCCCTTCCCGCCGATGCCGATATGGAGGCCATCGCCGGCGCCATCACCCACGGCTCCCTGATGGGTGCCCGCGGTAACTCCGGAGTCATCACCTCGCAGATTCTGCGCGGCGTGGCCGAGGGTCTTGTCTCTGCCGACGAGCCTATTACGTCCGGCAACATTGCCTTCCCCTTCCGTCGTGCCGTCAAGGTTGCCTTCCAGGCTGTCCGCAAGCCCATCGAGGGCACGATCCTCACGGTCCTGCGCGATGTCTCGACCAAGGCCGATGAGTGCGAGAAGAAGAAGTTCTCGGCCGAGGATGCGCTCGATGCTATCGTCGTCGAGGCGTACCAGTCCGTCGCCCGCACGCCCGACCTGCTGCCCGTTCTGAAGGAGAACGGCGTGGTCGACTCCGGCGCCTTTGGCTTCGCCATCTTCCTTGAGAACTTTGTGGCTGCAGCACTTGGCCGCAGCACCGTTGTCGAGGATTTCTCCGCCACGTTTGATTCCGCTGTCTCTGCCCGCGACGCGGCCCTTGGTCGCGTTGAGATCGAGGCCAACGACGATTGGGAGGGCTCGGAGTTCCGCTACTGCAACGAGTTCCTGTTTAAGGCCGACGCCCCGTTTGACGAGGACGAGTGCCTTAAGTTCCTGGGTTCCATGGGCGACTGCGAGCTTCTCGTGGGCGCCTATCCCGACTACAAGATCCATGTGCACTCCAACACCCCCAACCTGGTGCTCGAGCACATGCTGCAGCTTGGTCAGATCTACGAGGTCTTTATCCACAACATGGAGATGGAGGCCCACGACCGTACCGCTAAGATCCACGAGGACCAGGAGAAGGCCGCCGAGCCCGCGAAGGCCCTGGGCTTTGTCGCCGTTGCGGCTGGTTCCGGCGAGGCCGACATCCTCAAGTCCCTCGGCGTCGATGTGATCGTGTCGGGTGGCCAAACCATGAACCCCTCGACCGCCGACCTGCTTGGTGCCGTCGACCAGGTCAACGCGACCTCGGTCATCATCCTTCCCAATAACGGCAACATCCGCATGGCTGCCGAAGCTGCCGCTTCTGCCTGCACCGACAAGAAGGTCGCCGTCGTTCCCACCAAGACCGTCCCGCAGGCCTTCTCCGCGTTGTTCGCGGTCCTGCCCGATTCCGAGCTCGAGGATGCTGTTGCCGCTATGGTCGACGCCATCAGCGAGGTCCGTGATGGCGAGGTCACTCGCGCCGTGCGCGACTCCAGCGCCTCTGACGGCTCGCCGATTCACTCCGGTGACGTCATGGGCATCATCGCCGGCTCCATCGATGTGGTCGGCTCTGATGTGAAGCAGGTGACGCTCGACTGCATCAACCGTATGCAGGAGGAAGAGGAGGGCGACGCGCTGACGATTCTGGCCGGCGAGGAGCTGTCCGACGAGGCCTTCCAGGAGATCGTCGACGCTATCGAGGAGGCTCAGCCCGATCTGGAGATCGACGCCCATCGTGGCGAGCAGCCGCTCTATCCCGTGATCTTCTCGATCGAATAGGCTCTGCCTATGTCCGAGCTGTGCTCCGTGCCGCGCGTCTCGGAGCGTTTTGCCCAGAGCAATGCGCTCGACGAGGATATCGCGCGACTCAAATTTGTTTCGGGTAAACGTGAGGAGGCCCTTCGCCGTCTGGGAATTCGGACGGTGGGGGACCTCCTTCTCCATATTCCCCATCGCTACTTGGACTTCACTCGCTCGTGGTCCATCGAGATGGCGCCCATCGGCACCGTGTGCACCATCATCGCCACCGTCAATCGTATTGTTCAAAAGCAGCCCCGTCCGCACATGCAGGTGACCGAGGTCTCGCTCGTGGACGAGACGGGCGTGCTGCAAGTCGCCTTTTTCCGTCAGCCCTGGATTGCCCAGCAGCTTAAGCAGGGTGACCGCCTGGCCGTGATGGGCAAGGTCGAGTTTGCCTACGGCTTTAAGCAGATGGCCTCGCCTCACTTTGAAAAGCTCGAGGACGGACGCGCCGCGGGTACCATTTTGCCGGTCCATTACGTGAGCGATGGCGTGAGT
Source organism: uncultured Collinsella sp. (assembly GCA_959020035.1). Lineage (GTDB taxonomy): Bacteria > Actinomycetota > Coriobacteriia > Coriobacteriales > Coriobacteriaceae > Collinsella. The sequence continues at coordinate 8,028 of CAUEQX010000056.1, forward strand.
CAGGCATGGATGCGCCGTATCGTGAGCGGTGCGCTCGAAGCGGTCGCCAATCCGTTCGATCCCATTCCCGCGCCGCTGCGCGCAAAGCGGAAGCTCATGAGCAATGCCCGTGCGCTGCGCTCGATCCACTTCCCCTCGAGCATTGCCGAGCGCGACATCGCGCGCCGGCGTCTTGCCTACGAGGAGTGTCTCTACTTGCAGCTCGCTCTGCGTCTTCGCAACGATGGCGGTATGGTCGACGTGGTGCCTTATGCGCATGCCTCGGGCGAGCATTTGGCTGCGCTTAAACAGACCCTGCCGTTTTCGCTGAGCGATGAGCAGGAGGCTGCATTTCAAGACATCCTGCACGACATGTGCGATGGCGGTCGCGTGATGAACCGTCTGCTGCTGGGCGACGTCGGTACCGGTAAGACCGCCGTTGCCGCCTGCGCGTTGGCGGTTGCGGCCGATAGCGGCACCCAAGCCTGCGTTATGGCGCCCACGGGCGTGCTGGCGCGTCAATACGCCGATAAGACCGGCCCCTTGCTCTCGCAGGCTGGCATGACCTGGGCGCTCCTGACAGGTGCCACGCCGGCGGCCGAGCGTGAGCAGATTCATGCTCGGCTCCAGTCTGGCGAGCTCGACGTACTCTTTGGTACCCATGCGGTGCTTTCGGAGAACGTCACGTTCAAGCATTTATCGCTTGTGGTGATCGACGAGCAGCACCGCTTTGGCGTAGGCCAGCGTAACGCTTTACGCGCAAAAGGCCCGGGTGCCGACTTGCTGGTCATGACTGCCACGCCGATTCCGCGCACGCTGGCGCTTTCGGTGTACGGCGACCTGGATACGAGCATCATCCGCCATCGTCCCGTTCCGGGTGCCGGCGTGACGACGCGCGTCCTCACCGAGTCGAGTCGCGACCTGGCCTATGGCGCCATTCGCGAGGCGCACGAAAACGGGCAGCAAGCCTACGTGATCTGTCCGCTCGTGGAGCCGAGCGATTCGGCCGATGAACTCGAAGACGTACCCGGCATCGCTCGCGACGACGAAGGCCGCGTGACCGTGCCTGTGCCGTTGCATGACACAGCGACCGAGCTCGATCGCCTTCGTCTGGCATTGCCGGGGCTTACCATCGAGCGTCTTCATGGCCGCATGCCGGCAGGGGAGAAGGACCGGGTTATCGATGCCTTTAAGCGTGGCGAGATCGACGTGCTCGTCTCGACCACGGTGGTCGAGGTGGGCGTTGACGTGCCCAACGCCACCGTCATGGTCATCGAGAATGGTGAGCGCTTTGGTTTGGCGGCCTTGCACCAGCTGCGCGGGCGCGTAGGCCGCGGCAGCGTGTCGGGTACGTGCCTGGTCATGACGCATTCCAAGGGCAACGGCGGCGCGTCGGCGGCACAAGACCGCCTCCAGTCGCTCGAGAAGACCTCGGACGGCTTTACGCTCGCCCAGATGGACCTGCGTCTGCGCCACGAGGGCGAAATCCTGGGTTACCGCCAGCATGGCGGCGTGACCTTGCGCTTTGTTGACCTCGATGCCGACGAGGAATTGATCGAGTGGGCCCATTTGGACGCGGTCGAGCTCTTGCGGTATGCTTGCAACCTTGACTCCGTGGCGACTCGTCCCTTGCGCGATGCAGTCGCCACGCGGTATCGACACATCTTTAAGGAGGTCAGCGGAGGATGAGAATCATCGGCGGCGAATGGCGCGGTCGTAAGATCGAAGAGCCCCGTGGTCGCGATGTCACCCGCCCCACGACCGATCGCGTGCGCGAGGCGTGCGCATCTATGGTCATGTCGGCATTCGACTTCGATCTGGACGAGGTCCGCGTGTTGGATGCCTTTGGCGGCTCCGGCGCCTTGGGCATTGAGATGCTCTCGCGTGGTGCCCGCTCGCTCACCACGTTCGAGATCGATCGCAACGCTGCTCGTCTGATTACCAAGAATATCGAGTCGCTGTGCCGTGACCGTGCGCGTTGGCGCGTGGTGGGCGGCGACGTGCTGGCAAACGCCTCGCGCGGCCGCGTGCCGGGCGGTCCCTTTGACCTGGTCCTGCTCGACCCGCCCTATGCTTTTGGCGCCGAGCCGGTCGAGGAACTGCTGCAGAATCTGGCCCAGCAGGGTCTGCTTGCAGCTGGCGCTTATGCCCTGTTTGAGCATGCCGCCGCCGATGCGGGCGCGCATCCGGCAGACTTTGAGACTGTACGTGAGAAGCGCTACGGCATTACCTCGGTCGACCTGCTTCGTTGGGCCGGCGATGACGATGGTGAGGGCGATAGCGCCGGCGTAGATGCCGACAACAACGATGCCACGACGTTTCAGGAGGACGCCCATGAATGATACCATCAACCGCGTGATCGTCCCGGGCACCTTCGATCCCATCACGTTTGGCCATATCGATGTGATCCGCCGCGCCCGCCGCATCTTTCCCAGCGTGATCGTCGCCGTGGCCGAATCGCAGGGTAAAAACGGTGTGGGCACCACGTTTATGCTCGATGAGCGCGTGGCGCTGGCCCGCGAGGCGCTCGGTGATATCGACGGCGTCGAGGTCCTGCCCTTTACCGGCCTCTTGGTCGACTTCGCTCGTGAGCAGGGGGCGGGGGCCGTGGTCAAGGGTCTGCGCGCCATGACCGACTTTGAGTATGAGCTGCAGCAGGCCGACCTTAAGTATCGCTTGGATAGCGCGCTGGAGTCCAGTTTTGTCATGAGTGCGCCGCAGTATGGCTATATCTCGAGCTCTGTCGTTCGCCAGATCGCCTCGCTCGGCAGCGATGTATCGACGTTTGTGCCGCCCAACGTGGTCGAAGCGCTCAGACATCGCTTTTCGTGACGTTTCTTATTGCCTGGTGGCATGTGGTAAACTAGCACGATGATATGTTACCTATGAAAGGAGACCGGATGCCGGGCGAGAATTTTCCTGGCGATAGGATCGTCAGCTTGGTCGATGAGCTCGAAGGGCTGATCGAGGAAGCCAAGCCGCCTTTCGGCAAAAACGCTCAGTTCAAGGTCATCGACGCCGACGTGTTCTTCAACATCCTCGACGAGATCCGCATGAGCTATCCCGAGGAG
>CAUEQX010000057.1 GCA_959020035.1 uncultured Collinsella sp.
ACGCCGTACCGAGCTCGGCCACCACCAGGCCATAGGGAAGCAAAAACGTAATGATGAGGAAGATCCACCAGAAGAACTGCACGTTACCCATAGCAGATGCCGGAGCGGCCGCCTCGATGGTAAAGACAACGCAGATAACCGAGAGGATGACCTCGAACAGGGAGAACTTTTTACCTGCCACGACACGCTCCCCCTACAGCAAAAAGGATGGCATCTGTACCGAAGGCGCAGCCCAAGGTAGGGTTGCAGGCCGCGTCACCGGTGCAGGTGCCATCCCAAAGAGAAGAGAGGATGCAATTGTTGGACCAACGCTCGCGGAACAGGCGCATGTAGATAACGATACGCTGGTACATAGATACTCCGATCAAAACGGTCGCGCTCGCAACCGGAAACTATCAGCAATTGAATACGCGTCTGACCTGGGAAATTCAAGCGAACAATTGGCCTAACCCGCAATAAATCCCAGATCAGACGCGTACTCAATCAAAGAGGCGGGCACTCCCAAGTGGAGGCAACGGAGTGCCCAAAGAAAAACCCAGCCGACCAAGACATCGAATAAACCGACCATCAATGCCCCGAGATGGTCACGGTGCGATTCATCGACTGTCCGATTGATCGGCTGGGTTTCCGAGGTGCGGCAGATTGCCCTGAAAGAGGAGGGCATAGACCTTAAGGGTCATGCCCGACGATTGAAGGGCAAGGTGCCGTGCCTCGGGAAGCCAGACAATTACGCGGACGGCTCCTGCTGCGTAATGCAGTGGATGTTGCCGCCGCCGAAGACGACCTGCTCGGACTGGACGCCGACGCACTTGTAGACGCCCTCGCCCCAGACCTCGTCATAGATCTTCTGGAGCGTGTCGACGGCCAGCTGGTCGTTCTCGTCGCCGTACTGCGGGACGATGACGCCGTGGTTGGTGACCAGGTAGTTCATGTAGGACGCGATCAGCGGCTCGTCGGGGACGCGCGGCTCGGCGTTCTCGTCGGCGTCGATGGTGTCGCAGGAGGCCTGGTCCATGAACAGCGGGTTCACGGGCATGCAGAGCTTGTAGACCTTCATCTTGCGGCCCTTGGCGTCAACGGCGTTGGAGAGGGTCTCGTAGGCAGCGTGGCACTGCTCGTAGAACGGATACTCGGGATCGTCGGTCCAGATGCAGGCCATGACGCCCGGGGCGATGAACGTGGCGACGTCGTCGATGTGGCCGTTGGTCTCCTCGGGGTCGATGCCCTCCTTGACCCAGATGACCTTCTCGACACCCAGGTAATCCTTGAGGTGCTCATCCATGTAGGCGCGGAGTTCCTCGCTCCAGGGCTCAAACTTCTTGTGGTACTTGGGCCAGATGGACTCGGGATCCTCTTCCTCCTCGAGCACCGCAGAGCAGGTGCGGCCCGGGGAAAGCAGGCACTGGTCGGTCACGACAAGGGTGCCCTCGCCGTCGACGGTGATGGAGCCGCCCTCGAGGATCATGTCATCGGGACGATAGCGGCGGCAGCCGGAGAGCTCAGCCATCTTGAGGGCGATCTGCTCGTCCTTGTCCCACGGGAAGTACAGGCCGTCGACGAGGCCGCCGTAGGCGTTGAAGTGCCAGTGGTTGGCGCGCTTCTCACCCTTGCCGTTGATGACGTAGGTGGCGGCGGTGTCGCGGAACCAGGCGTCGTCGGTGGTCATCTCGATGACGGTGACGTTCTCGTCCTCCTCGAAGACGGCCTTACAGTTGGCATAGTCGACCTGGTTGGCGCACATGGTAACCGGGGTGAACTCGGCGATGGCGCGGGCGATGGCGGCATACTGCTTCTGAGCCGGCTTGGCGCCGTGGGCCCAGGTGTCGGTGCGGTGGGGCCAACCCATCCACACGCGATCCTGCGGGGCGAACTCAGCGGGCATAAAGAAGCCGTCGGCCTTGGGGGTGGACTCGGACTCGGTGATCGTACGCATAAGATTTCCTCCAAATCGAACGATCGCTTGCTGCGGGCGGGTTACCCGCAGCCTAAAACCAAGAGATGGTAGGCGCCCGTTCCCCGGCAAAGGTCGGGGCGCCCGGCGCCGGTTTTCACGGAGTCGCACCGGCAAGCGACGACGTAACCAAGTGCGCGGAGACAAAACGCACGAAGGATACGGAAGAGAGATTGGGGTGGGCGGTGGTTACCGGAGCTATCGCTCACGCCCACCCCGGGGAATGGTTAGCAAACCTGTCGCTTGGGCACGTCTCCGAAGAGGCTAGAGTGCCCGGAGTCGGGAGCGACAAGCCCGACGAAGCGCACGTTGGTACGCGAGGAGGGTTGGAGCCCCAGAACCGGGTGCTCTAGTTCTCCTCGGCCTCGACGGCCTCCTCAGCGAGACGCTGAGCTGCCAGCTCGGGAGTGAGGCCCTTGTACTCGGTCTCGCGGCCCTTGGCGCTGACGACGCGGACAACCTCGCCGATGAGCAGAAGCACGATGAAGATAACGATCATCGGGAGCTTGTCGCCAATCTCGGCGGCGGAGAGCGGCACCAGCGTTGCAACGATGGCCAGGATCAGCTCGATGCAAGGGATGGCCAGCATGACCTTCATCATGGCACCCTTAAACGGGAACGTGAAGATGCGCTCGCGGTCGGGGTCGTTCTTGCGAAGGTTGAGGAACGCCGGGAACATCGGGATGTAGGTCAGCAGCAGGAAGACGACGGAGGTGCCGAAGAGCATCCAGAAGACGCCGTTGGAGATGGCGTCGATGGGAACGAGCTGCAGGCACAGCACCAGGGAGGCAACGACGGCGTTGACCAGGTTGGCGCCGTTGGGCATGTCATCATCCGAAATCATCGAGGCGAAGACCTTGGGCATGTTGCCGTGCTCGGCAGCGTAGCGGGCGACGGAGTTGACGCCGAAGGACCAGGCGGCCATGTTGGCGAACAGGGTGATCAGGAAGGCGATGCAGATGACCTTGAAGATCATGGAGTCGCCCACCATGGTCTGGACTGCGACAATCATGCCATAGTCGGGGTCGATGGAATCGGCCGGCACAGCAGCGCCGATGCCAAAGCCAGCGAACAGGTAGATCACGGCGATGGACAGGCCACCGACGATGATAGCCTTGGGGATATCGCGAGCGGGATCGGCCATGTCGTCGGTCATGGTGCAGATGACCTCGAAGCCCATGAAGTTAAAGATGATGATCGACAGGTAGCCGAGAGCGTTGGTGTTGGTGAGCTCGGGCAGGAAGGTGGCAGCGGACATGTCGTTCGCAAAACCGTTCTCCATGGCATACCAAATGCCCAAAGCGCCAACGATAACGGCGACAGCGACCTTGATGATGGCGCCACCGTTAAGGACCCACTCGGAGTCGGCCGCCTTGGAGCGGCCCATGAGGTAGACGATCCACACAAAGGCAAGATCGATACCCATCTTGGCGATCAAGTTGAACTCGACGCCAAAGACCATGCCCAAAATGTCGGGGAACATGGTAGCCAGCGAGGCGATCCACAGCGGGTAGTTGACCCAGTAGTAGTACGAGATGCGGGCGCCCCATTTGTCGCCCAGGCCATCGCGTACCCAGTCGTAAATGCCGCCCTCGCCGTCATAGGTGGTACCGAGCTCGGCGACAACCATGCCGTAGGGAAGCAGGAAGGTCAGGATCAGGAAGATCCACCAGAAGAACTGCTGGTTGCCAATGGCAGCAGCAGGAGCGGCGGCCTCGCAAACGAAGACGACGCAGATGATGGTCGAAATGACCGTCAAGAAGGAAAGCTTTTTCTTTCCGTCGCTCATGATGAGCTCCTTCGCTCAGTCTTGGACAGATCCGAGGCCCTAAGGTATTAAGGCAATTGCTTGGGCCTCGGTGAGCGGGCGACAGGAGACGAGCATCCGCCGCCCGCAAACGTGCTTTTAGAAGCCTTGAGGCTTAGAGCTGCTCGAGAGCCTCGAGAGCGGCGTGGAGCTCAGCCTTGGCGGAGTACTCGACACCCTCGTCGTTGAGCGGGGTGCGCTTGCCCAGGGCGGCAAGGAGAGCACGGATGGAGTGCTTGCGGTTCTCGGCCTCGACCCAGCACAGGGAGCGCTCGGGATCGTCCATGACTTCGTCGACGACCTCCTCGTTGCGGGTGGCCGGCAGGCAGTGCATGAACTTGGAGTTGGGGCCGGCAAAGTTCATCATGTCCATGGTGACCTGATACTTGGGATAGAACACGTCCATGTAGTTCTCGCCCGAGACCTCCTCGTCGTACAGGCCATACCACACGTCGGTGTAGATGAAGTCGGCGCCCTTGATGCACTCGATGTCGTCGGAGATGACGACAGAGCCGCCGGAGACCTTGCAGTTCTCCTCGGCGATGGCCATCATCTGCTTGCCGAACTCGGCGCGCTCCTCGACGGTGCCAACGTGCAGGCCGCCGTCGGGGATCTGGTGGCCCTTAGGTCCAAACTGGACAAACTTCATGCCGACCTTGGAGGCGATGAACATGAGGGAGACGCAGACCTGGGTGGCGTCGCCGATGAAGGCCAGGGTGCAGTCCTCGATCTTCTTGCCCTCGGGGAGGTTCTCGAGCATGGTCATGAGGTCGCCCATCTCCTGCGTGGGATGGTTGAACTCGGACATGCCGTTGATGACGGGCACAGCGGAGCCCTCGGCGAGGCCGACGACGTCCTTGTGACGGTCAACGCGAGCCATCATGATGTCGAGCAGCGAGCCCATAACGCGAGCGGTGTCGCCCAGGGACTCGTGACCGCCGAGCTGGATGGTGCCAGGGCCATAGAACTGAGCATGGCCGCCGAGGTCGGTCATAGCGGTCTCGAAGGAAAGACGAGTGCGGGTGGAGACCTGCTGGAAGATCATGCCAAGGCTCTTGTTGCGGAGCAGGTGCGGATAATAACCGTCAACCTTGATGGCCTTCTTCATTGCCAGGCCAAGATCCTCGATAGCCAGGATCTGCTCTTTGGTGAAGTCGTTGGTGTCGATGAAATCCTTAGGCAGTGCCATGTCGATTTCCTTTCCGCCGGTCTTGCCGACTATTACTATGAGGCGCTCGAACATCACGCCTCGTGTTGACAAGACCATCATTCACCCGTATGCAATTTTTACCTAGTTTATTCGGGATTAAAGACCGTTCACGGAGTTACACCCCCTCTAAACCAATATAAACCCGCAGGTCAAGAGTTTACAGGGGGTTTACCATCTAGAACCGCGAACGGTATGCGGCTATGCTGTATCTCGGCGCCTAATCCGCAATGAAACGAAGGGTTGAGACGTCTATATCCCACAAGGTATACAGAGCTCGGCCATAGAATAAATGAGATGGGACGGTGACAGATGAACACCCTGATGTTCTTCTATACCCTAGCGATACTCGTGATCTGTATTGTGACGGCGGTGCTCTCGCTTGCCGCCTATGCCTCATCTCGTCGACGCTTCTTTATCTATGGCAGCGGCGTATTTATCTGCTATGCCATCGAGATGACCGAGATTTTCTTTTTTGAATACACGCTGCAAAACCAGAGTTTTCCAGCCAGCGACTATTACTCAATTACCATGCCTGTGTTGCGGACCTTTGTGGCGACCGCTTCGCAGGCTTTTATTTGGCTCATTGCCATGGATTTGCTCGACAAGCATTCAAAAAAGCAGTTTGTCATTCCCGTCGCAACGTTCTTGCTGAGCGAGCTGCTGATTATCGTCGCTGTCCCCTACGGCCCCATTCATCAATGGCTCTACTACACGATGCGTCAGGTATTCCTTGTTTTCGTGGGGCTATATATCTTTTGGACGGCACGCAAGAGCACGCAAGTCGAGCTGAAGGCACGCGTTAACAACCAACGAAAGCACCTGATTATCGGCGCTATTCTGGTCGGTTGCATCGTTGCCGAGGATTTCTACAACATTCTGATTGTCCCCATGAGTCTGGCGCCCTCTTGGCTGCAACTATATCTGTCCGAGCGCAACTTTAGCGAAAACGTCTTTGCCTGCTACTTTGCGATTCTGCTGATCATCTACGCCTATCACGTGCTCTCGATTCGCATGCAGGAGGCGCCCGAGGAAAAGAACGTCAGTGATCTTGATCGACACATCGAAGAGCAGATGCCCTTCTATCGCAACGCCTACAAGCTCTCCAACCGTGAGACCGAAGTTATGCGTCTGGTCGTACTGGGCAAATCGAACCAAGAGATCGCCGACGAGCTATTCCTTGCCGTGGGCACCGTCAAGACCCACATCCACAACATCCTGGTCAAAACCGAACAGCAAAACCGCACGACGCTCATCCTGCATTTTTGGAAGCGATAACCTGCCAAAAAGGGACAGGTTTATTTTGGCAGGTTTTATCTGGGCAAACGCCAAAAACCGCCGCGAGGGAGCTACTTTCCCTCGCGGCGGTTTTCTAGCAGTAAAACCAAGTGAGGAGGCTTTTGGCGGGATGCCGGGCACACCTCAAAACGCCACAGCCCTGACCTGCGATTTTATTGAGCACTTGCCGCGATGTGCTCGGCAGATCCAAAAAAGCCTACTCACTTGCATCTGAGATGCTCTAGATACGCAAAATACCGCCGCGAAGGGAGCTGGACTCCCTTCGCGGCGGTTATTCGCTCTGATTTTGCGACGGTTTTGCCCGCTTGCTACTCGCTGTAGCGAGTGGCGATGGCAGCTTGTACCATGCCGGCGCTCATGAGGTACGTCACCAGGAAGTAGCCACCGTATGCTGCCAGGAAAATCGCGCAGGTGAGGCCCACGGTGCCGGCGATGCTCATATCGCCGAATACGCTCACCAGCTCGATGATCACCTTGAGCGCCACAAAGGAGTGCGCCAAGCCCACTGCCAGCGGGAACAGGAAGAACACCGCTTGCTGCGCCATCACCGAATGCCGGATCTGGCGGTCGTCACAGCCGATCTGTGCCAGCACACGATAGCTGCGGCTGCCGTCGGCCACGTTGGAGAGTTGCTGGATCGACAGAATCGCCGCGCATGCAACGACCAATACAAAGCCGATGTAGATGGCTAGGTAGCTAATAAGACCGTTCATTTGCGCTGCTTGCGTGTACATCTCGGAGCGTGTGATGAAGGTTCCCCACGACCCCGGCTCCTTGCCGTCAACGAGCAGATTGTCGAGCACAGTGTATTTAATGCTCTCGTCTGCCTCGGTCGTATCCATCCCCTGTTTGTAGTTAACGAGCAGGCTACTGGAATACGGCTGCAGATTAAGTTGGGACAACAGCTCGTCGGCAACGACGACGGTACCCGGATTACTGCCCATCGCCGAGTTGGCGATGGCCGCCGTATCTTCGTCCGACTTATCGGCTGCGGGCTTGAGTGTATGCCCGCCCAAGGTGAGGGTATGGCCGCCGGCCATGTATTTGGTGTACAGGTCGACCAGCTCGCCGCCCATATCACACGTGAGCAGATACTGGTCGTGACCGATGTGCACCGGCTCCTCGCCCATCATCTGGCGCAGTTTGTTGTACTGGCTCGCCGGCGTCACAAACAGACCCATCGCATCGGCATTGCTACCCCCGAACGCCTTGGGAAGCTTTTCGCCCATGATCTTGCACATCTCACTTGGGGTCACCGAAGGATTCGAGCCGCCAACCGGGTAACTCAGATACGAATCGATCTGCACATGCTCACCGGCAACATCGGCGATATTGACCTTCTTGCCGGTCTCGTCGTTGTTGTCCGCCGACTTGCCCTTACGATCGCCGTGCCATGGATCGCCGTGCCATGCGGAGTACAAATCGACCGTACTATCGGCCAGCACCATGCGATCGGCTTCAGACGGATTGATGTACTCTTTGTAGTAGTCGAGCGTATCGGGCGTGTAATAGACATACGTCTGTGACACGTCAACAGGGTTATAGCGCTCCAGGTTTTCGTTCATCACATTGGCAATCGACATACCGCACGTCACCGAGGTGATGGCCAAAAACAGGAGCATCGCGATGACGCCCATCGAAAAGCACACCGTGTTGACCTTGGCCGCAAGCTGGCGCACGGTAAACATGTTGAGGCCGCGCCAATACACGCCGCGCAGGCTCTGCAGCAGCTTGATGAGCATGCCCGAGAGTCCCCAGAACAGGGCAAAGGTGCCCACGGTAACCATAGCGGTCGTAATACCAAACTGGTTCATGGCCTCTTGCAGCTTGCTGTCCGTCGCGGTTAGCGGGAACCCATCACGTAGCAGACGGTAATAGGCCACGCCCACAAGCGCCACGCCCACGGCAAAGATGGCAATCGCAATCCAGGGGTTGCGTGTCTTGATGCTCTCGTTGCGACGCTCGGCACCCATAAGCTCGATGAGTTTGGTACGACGCACGGCGCGGAGGTTCAGCAGTAGCGTGAGCACAAACATTACGAGCATGCAGGCAAGGGTCAGATTGAACGCATGCATCGAGAAAAAGAAGTGGAAATTGGCGATCTGTGTCTTAAAGAGCGAGGCCGTAAAGAACGTCATGAGCTGGGAGAGTCCCACACCCAGCACAATGCCGGCGACAAAGGCCACGACCGACACTATCACGGTCTCGAGCGCCATGATCGTGGCGACGCGCCCACGCCCCATGCCGAGCACCTGGTACAGGCCAAACTCCTTCTTGCGGCGTTTCATGATGAAGTTATTGGCATACACCATCAAAAAGGCCATGACACCGGCCAAAAAGTACGTCAGGTCGCCGAGCATGCTGCCCATTACCTGCGCCAAGCCCTTTTCATCGATTCCGGCGATGTCGACCTGCATCGAGATGGTGTTAAAGGCATAGAAGACCGTGACGCCCAGGGTGAGCGTCAAAAGGTAGACGAGGTAGTCGCGGCCGGCACGGCGGACGTTGCCCCAAGCGAGTTTACAGAGCATCGGAGCCCTCACCGCCCATCATGGCAACGACCTCCATAATGCGGTCGAAAAACTCTCGGCGGTCGGTGTCGCCGCGGCGCAGCTCGGTGAAGATCTTGCCGTCGCGGATAAACAACACGCGGCTCGTGTAGCTGGCAGCAAAGTTGTCATGCGTGACCATGAGCACGGTGGCGCGCAGGCGGCGATTGAGGGCCTCCAGGCTCTCGAGCAGCAGGCGGGCGCTCTTGGAATCGAGGGCGCCGGTGGGCTCGTCGGCCATGATCATGGTGGGGTCGGTGACGAGTGCGCGAGCCGCGGCAACGCGCTGCTGCTGACCGCCGGACATCTGGTAGGGATACTTGTCGAGCACCTGACTAATGGAGAGGCGCGCTGCCACATCCTGCACGCGGGTCGAGATCTCTGCCGAGTTTGTGCGGGCGATGGTGAGCGGCAGGGCGATGTTCTCGCGTGCCGTGAGCGTATCGAGCAGGTTGGAGTCCTGGAAGATAAAGCCGAGCTCCTCGCGGCGGAACTGCGAGAGCTTGGCCTGCTTCATGCGCGTCACGTCCTGACCGTTGATGCGGATCGTGCCGCTCGTAGCGCTATCGATGGTCGACACGCAATTGAGCAACGTCGACTTGCCCGAGCCCGAAGCGCCCATGATGCCGACGAATTCGCCGCGGTTGACCGTAAAGCTGACGTCGTTGAGCGCGCGGGTCACGTTGCCCAGCGCTCCATATACCTTTTCGAGATGCGCGACCTCCAGTACCGGGGTCGCCATGTGCGTGGTTTGCATACCGAGTCCTTTCTTGCGATTAGTCTACGGCATCTATAGTCGCAAGAAGACGAGTCGGCTACCATCGATATGGCTTACGCTTGCCTTACCGTTGTGTAAGGTACGGGTAGCTACCCTGCCACGTGTTGATGTTGAGAGAGGACTCCTGTTGAAGACTGTTCATGTTGCCGCTGGGATCATTCGTAAGGATGGATCCGACGAGCTGCTTGCCGTGCAGCGCGGCTACGGCGATATGCAGGGACTTTGGGAGTTCCCCGGTGGCAAACTCATGCGCGGCGAGACGCCCGAAGACGCCGTGCGCCGCGAGCTCATGGAAGAACTGCGGGTAAAAGTCACCAACCTGCGCGATTTTTACACCGTTGAGTACGACTACCCCGATTTTCATCTCTCGATGGAGTGCTACTACTGCTCGCTGGCCAAAGAGTCCGGCGAGCCCCAGAAGCACGACCGTCAGCTCGATATCCACTGGATTCCGCGCACCTCGCTTGCCACGGTGGAATGGATGCCCGCCGACAAGGGGCTTATCGATGCTCTGATTGAGTTGAAGGAAGATCGGCTTGAGGCCAACAGCACTGCCAACGACGCCGAGGCCACCACGACCGATGAGCCCGCTTCCAAACCCAAGCGCGCACCTAGGCGCCGTAGCAAAAAGCGTCCCAAGCCCGGTCTGCTCGACGGCATCGACACCTCGGACCTTTCCGCCGACGAGCGTGAACTGGTGCGCCGTCGCGCCGCCATCAAAAAGTCCATGAAGGGCAACAAACGCGCCAACACCAAGCCCGAGTTGCTCGTTCGCCAGCGCCTGCGGGCCGCGGGCCTTACGGGCTATCGTTTGGAATGGAAGGTACCCGGCAAGCCCGACATCGCCTTTCCCGGGCGCAAGATCGCCATCTTCGTCAACGGCTGCTTTTGGCACCGCTGCCCCAAGTGCAACCCTAGTCAGCCCAAGCGCAACGTTGAGTTTTGGGAGGCAAAGTTCCGTCGCAACGTCGAGCGCGACCGAGCCGCCATCAACGCACTCACTCATATGGGCTGGACACCCATAACCATCTGGGAATGCGAGCTTAAAAAAGACCGCATCGACGCCACGATGGAAAAGGTCATCGAACAAGTACGCGCCGCCGCACCGCAGCGCTAGGAACGAGCCGTCCACACGCCCCACACAGGCAAGCCACATCCACGTCACAAACCTTAGAAAGCCCTTAAGCTTAAAACCTTTCAAGAGTGTTACTCGATAGCTTTGACCTGCGGTTTCATCGTAATCGCAAACCTCATTAAGCCTTTCTTTAGCGCTTCTTTGCAACAGCCGCGGCATAATACTGCCAACGCACGGAACCTAGCAGCACACCCCGTGCGCAACCTTTTGGTGGACATCGAGGAGGCCGCATAAGCATGCATTCTTCCAATGACGCAGCACAGCAGCCATCCCTAAAACATGCAGACCTTTTCTCCTTCCCCCCGACACAGAGAAACGGCCTCCTCGACTCCCCCACCACAAAAGCCA
>CAUEQX010000058.1 GCA_959020035.1 uncultured Collinsella sp.
TAAACGCAGGAGTTTCTTCATGGATTGCCTGAAGGTATCAAGCAAATCATCGCCCGCGTCCGTTGCCGGCGCCATCGCCGGCATGGTCAAGGATGGTGTGCCCGTCAACATTCAGTGTGTCGGCGCCGGTGCGGTCAACCAGGCCATAAAGGCCGTGGCTATTGCGCGCGGTTTTTTGATTCCAACCGGGTTTGATATTTCCTGCGCGCCCGTGTTCTCCGACATCCTCATTAACGGGGAGTCGCGCACGGCCATCCGTCTTTCTATTTACGTTCACCAGATCAATCGAGCTGCTATGGATAACGTCGTCATGGATGATGTTAAGCCTGTGGCATAGCTTCTGCTTGCCTCGATTCGCCCCCCCCTCTCCATCGTTAGGACTTATGCACATGGACCAGCGTTCCGTACGCGATATTCTTGCCGGTAAAACCTACTTTATCCGCACCTTTGGCTGCCAGATGAATCAGCACGACTCCGAGCGCGTGAGCGGTCTGCTCGATTCGTATGGTTGCCTCATGGCGCTCGATCCCGAGCATGCCGATATTGTTGTCTTCATGACATGCTGCGTGCGCGAGGCCGCCGATACTCGCCTGTACGGCCAGTGCAATTCCTGTAAAAGCCTGCCGCCTTCGCCTTCGGGCAAGCGTGTGGTTGCCGTTGGTGGTTGCATCGCGCAGCGCGATGGCGAGGGCCTGCTCACCAACGTCGATAACGTCAATGTCATCTTTGGTACGCATTCCATCGTACATGTGGCAGAGCTCATTGCCGAGGCGTTCCTTGATGGCAAGCGTCATATCCGCACCAATGAGCATGAGGATACGGATGCCATGAGCATGCCGTGGCATCGCGAGACCCAGTATCACGCTTGGGTGCCCATCATGACGGGCTGCAATAATTTCTGTACCTATTGCATCGTTCCGTACGTGCGCGGTCGCGAAAAGAGCCGCTCCTTCGAGGAGATTGTCGACGAGGTGACCGGTTTGGTGCGCCAGGGCGTGCGTGAGATTACGCTGCTGGGCCAAAACGTTAACTCATATGGTCGCGATCTGTTTGGCAAGCCGCGTTTTGCCGATTTGCTGCGTGCCGTGGGCGTTACGGGTGTGGAGCGCATCTTCTTTACGTCTTCGCATCCCAAGGATCTGCTGCCCGAGACCATCGACGCCATGGCCGAGACGCCTGCTGTTATGCCGCAGCTGCACCTGGCCGTCCAGTCAGGTTCGACGCGGATCCTCAAAGAGATGAATCGCCGTTATACACGCGAGGACTATCTGGGCCTGGTCGATCGCATTCGCAACCGCATGCCCGATATCGCGCTCTCGACTGACATTATCGTTGGCTTCCCGGGCGAGACTGAAGAAGACTTTGAGCAGACGCTTTCACTTGCCGAGACGGTCCGCTATGCCCAGGCCTATACCTTCATCTATTCCAAGCGCGCCGGTACCCCGGCCGCCGAGATTGACGATCCTACGCCGCATGAGGTTATTCTCGAGCGTTTCAACCGCCTGGTTAAGGTTATCGAGACCACGGCACACGAGTATAACCAGGGTGAGCTTCATACTGTGGTGCCGGCGCTCATTGAGGGAACGAGTAAAAAGAACGACGCGGTCCTGCTGGGCAAGAGCCCCAAGAATCAGACCGTGCATGCGCCTATCCCCGAGGGTTGCAGCATCGATCAGCTTGTTGGCAAGATCGTTGATGTTGACGTTGACGTTGCCAAGACCTGGTATTTGTCCGGCTCCGTTGTGGGCGAGCCGCGCTAATGGTTTCTCCCGGGGCAGGTCTTTCCGCCGTTGCGATCGTCGGTCCGACGGCGGTTGGTAAAAGTGACGTCGCTGACCGTTTGGCCGCTCGCCTTTCGTCTGAAGTGCTGTCGTGCGATGCGATGCAAATCTATCGCGGTATGGATATCGGCACCGCAAAGATGACGCCCGATGAGTGTACGGCGCCTCTGCGTCTCGTTGACATCGTAGAGCCGGGCGTCGCGTACTCTGCGGCGCTTTACCAGGCAGACGCTCGCGCGCATGTTGAGCGCCTGCTCGGGTCTGGACGTCTTCCGGTGTTTTGCGGGGGTACGGGCCTGTATCTCAAGGCCGCCCTCGATGAGATGGATTTTCCCTCGGGAGAACTTGAGGACGATCGCCGTGCGGGTTATCAGGAACTTGCCGAGCGCATTGGTGAGGAAGCGCTGCATAAGCTGCTTGCCGAGCGCGATCCTGAGTCTGCCGCGGTCATTCATCCTCATAATGTGCGCCGCGTGATTCGTGCGCTCGAAATGCATGATGACGGCGTTTCCTACGCACAGCAAAAGTCACAGTTTAGTGTTCCATGTGAGCATTATCATGCCTTGTGGTTTGGCTTGACACGCAATCGTGAGCTGCTTTACGAGCGCATTAACCTGCGCGTTGACCTCATGTTTGAGCAGGGTCTTGTTGATGAGGTCCGTGGCCTTATGGACCAGGGGCTTGAAGATGCGCTCACTTCGATGCAGGCGATTGGCTACAAAGAAATCATTGATGCTTTTAACGGTGTGATGACTATGGATGAGGCTCGTGAACTCATTAAGATGCGTTCGCGTCGCTATGCCAAGCGTCAGCTTTCGTGGTTTAAGCGCGACGATCGTATTGTGTGGTTCGATATGGACGAATATACGGTCGATGAGGTCGTTGAGGATATCTTGCATCGCATCGAGGCTGCCTGATGGCCCGGTTTCCCCTCGTTCCCACAGCACCCGAGCCTGAGCGTGCCATTCTTGTCGGCGTCGAGTGGCGCGACAATGCGTGGCCGCTCGATCGCTCGCTCGATGAGCTTGAGCGCCTGGCGCACACGGCTGGCGCCCGGTGTGTTGCTCGTTTGTCGCAGCGACTGGTTAAACCCTATCCTAAATCGTTTATCGGTTCCGGCAAGGTTGAAGAGCTGTGCGGCTTAGTGCATCGCATGGATGCCGATGTCGTTATTTTTGACGACGACCTGACGCCTTCACAGCAGTCCTATCTGGAGAAGGCCGTGGGCGAACCGGTTAAGATCATCGATCGCACGGCGCTCATTCTTGATATTTTCGGCCTGCATGCCCAGACGCGCGAGGGTCGTCTACAGGTGCAGCTGGCGCAGCTTCAATATCTGTTGCCTCGTCTGCGTGGCATGTGGAGCCATCTTGCCAAGGAGCAGACGCGCGGCGGCATCGGTTCGCGCTTTGGCCAGGGTGAAAGCCAGCTCGAGGTTGACCGTCGCTTGATTCGCAATAAGATTGCCGCGCTTCGTCGTGAGCTCAAGCAGGTTGAACAGCATCGCGATGTCCAGTCCAAGAGCCGCATTGAGTCACCGGCGTTTCGCGTCGCGTTAGCCGGTTATACCAATGCCGGTAAATCGACGTTGCTCAATCGCCTGACCGGCTCTACGGTACTTTCGCAGGACAAGCTGTTTGCTACGCTCGACCCGACGACGCGTTCGTATCGCCTGCCCGGCGGTCGCGGCATGACGATTACTGATACCGTCGGCTTTATTCAAAAGCTGCCGCATGGTCTGGTCGATGCCTTTAAATCGACGCTGTCCGAGGTGTTGGGTGCCGATCTAATTCTCAAAGTCGTAGATGCGTCTGACGAGGACTATGAGCGGCAGCTTGAGGCTGTCGACCGCGTTCTTGATGAGATCGGCGCTGGAGAGCGTTTAACGCTGACCGTATTCAATAAAATCGATCTTCTCGATAGCGTTGATCGTCTGAGCTTCCGTCGTCGCTATCCCGAGGCCGTGCTGTTCTCGGCCCAGACGGGCGAGGGACTCGACGATTTCGTCGACCGTATTGCTCGTGAGGCGGCTGCTACCGATGTGTTGCTCTCTGCTGATATCCCGTATCGCGAGGGCGCCCTCATCACGCTGGTGCATGAGCAGGGAACCCTTTTGCACGAGGAATATCTTGAGGACGGCGTTCGTATTGTGGCGAAGCTGCCGGCCCGTATCGCGCCGCGGCTCAAGCGTTATCGCACCGAGTAGACGAGCTCCAAAAAGCCCAGAATAATGGGTTGATGCAGCAGATAAAAGGGGAGTGCATGACGTCCAAGGCTGGCGAGCGCCGGCAGGGGGTTGGCGTAGGCCCAGCTTAGGGCGGTCTTATCGATTCCCTGCGCTATATGTGCGGCGAAGTATCCTGCAAGATACATAAAGATAAACGGGATGATGGGGTAGTAATCACCTGAAACAAACCCAAGGCTCGGAAATCCCAGCCACGCCAGGTAGGGGACAGGGTAGATCGTTTTGGGGATACTCCAGGTGAGGGCGAACAACACAAGGCATAGCGACATGCCCCATCTCGCCGATATCTTCTTAAGGACGGGATCGGTCAACGCCACGATGCCGGTACATGCGGCCATGCAGTAGATGATGCCAAAATTAACCGAATCGTCGACTGAGACAAGTGTTGTTGCCAGCCAGACGACGAGTGCTGCTAAGGCGTATTTGGCGGCACGTTTGATATTGTTGCGCGAAAGGGTGCACATCCAACCCGCGATAAACAAAAATACCCAGCTGATGCTGGCGCGCCAGATGTCTTGAAAGACGGTCTGGGTAAACCAGGGCATATCCCAGTCGTACAGGTAGGCGAGATCGTAGCAAGCGTGAAAACCTGCCATTGAAATCATCGTAAACCCGCGGACGGTATCAAAGATGGTGATGCGTTTTTGCATTACGAGAACCGGCGCATTAAGCCGACGACTTTGCCCAAGATGATGGGATTCGTTGCATAGATAGGCTCCATGGTGTCATTCTCGGGCTGCAGGCGTACGCGTCCCTGCTCCTTGTAGAACGTCTTGACGGTCGCTGAACCATCAATCATGGCCACGACAATTTCGCCGTTCATGGCACTCTTTTGTTCACGGACGATGATGTAATCTCCATTGAAGATGCCGACATTGATCATTGAGCTCCCATGCACCTCAAGGATAAAGGAACCCTGATCAGTGGCGATTTCGGTCGGGATAGTAAAAGTGTCTTCGATATTCTGCTCGGCCAGAATGGGAATCCCAGCCGCGACGCGACCAACGAGCGGTAGCGAGACCGTTCCGCGAGGTGCGGTGGGCTCGTCAGATTTAGAAATTGAGACAGAGGAACCGTCCTCGTTAAAGAGTTCCAGGGCGCGCGGTTTGGTGGCATCGCGCTTGAGTAGCCCGCGCGCCTCCAGGGCAGAGAGATGGGCGTGCACGGTGCTGGGAGAGGATAGGCCCACGGCAGAAGCCATCTCGCGCACGCTGGGCGGATAACCCTTCTCCTGCTGATATGCCTTGAGGAAGTCGTAAAGTTGCTGCTGACGGTTGGTAATGTGGCGAGCCAGCAGGGCGTCCTCTCTACGCATGTCAAACAAATGTTCGAATTTTGCTTGACAGGAACAACTGTTCGAAGATAATAATAACCGAACATTCGTTCTCGCGCTAGACATTTTTGTCCGCGCGGCTTGATAAAACTGTTCTCAGCAAAACACGCGAGAGGAGAACATGATGAACGCAACGAATATGGTCCAGGGAAACCTCGCCCTTAAGCTCGAGACGCCTGCCGCGCCCGCTTTTACTGTTGTCAAGGGTGGACGTTCCGGTTATCAGCCTTTGCCCGTAAAGTCTGCTCGCACTCAGTATGCTGTTGCCGCGCCGACTCCCGCTGCCCTGAAGGTTTCGACGATTGTTGCCGTCGCCGTTGCGCTCACGCTCTTTTTTGTCCTCGCTACGTCGGTCTTTAGCGCTCGTCACGCCGCGTATGCCGAGTCCGTTTCCAACGTTACCTACGAGACCATTCGCGTTCAGCCTGGTGATTCTCTTTGGTCGCTTGCCGAGGAATATCCAATCGAAGGCCTTTCCACGCAAGAGACTTCCGACATGATCCGTAACGTCAATCATCTGGAGCATGGTTCGCTCGCCGCCAGTGCGCATCTTAAGGTTCCTGCTCGTTCGTAATCATTATCGCGCTGCGCATGGTACTCTTGTTATCGTTTAAGAGGAGGTACCATGCGCTGTCCTAAATGCGGCAAGGCACATACCCGCGTCGTTGATTCCCGTATGCAGGAGTCAAATAACACCATTAAGCGCCGTCGCGAATGTTGCTCGTGTAACTACCGCTTTACAACGTTCGAGCGATGCGAAGACCCAATTGAGGTCATTAAGTCGGACGGAACTAAGCAGCGGTTCGATCGCAATAAGCTGCTCGTCGGCTTGATGCGTGCCACCATCAAGCGCGATATCGACACTAAGAAGCTCAATGAGATTATCGACGATATCGAGGTCGAGCTGCGCTCTCGCACGCTGACGGCCGTCACGTCGCATGAGTTGGGTGACATGGTGCTCAAGCGCTTGGCCAAGATCGATAAGGTGGCGTACATCCGCTTTGCCTCGGTCTACCGCGATTTCAAAGACGTCGATGAGTTTCTGCAAGAGCTCGACAAGCTAAGGTGATTCCATGTCCTGCATTACCGTCAACATAAAGCGTCTCGACCCCACCGTCGAGCTTCCCAAATACGCCCATCCCACCGATGCCGGCTTGGATCTGCGCTCCAACGAGGACTGCGTTCTGAAGCCCTTCGAACGCCGTCTGGTCTCTACTGGGCTGGCCATCGCCCTGCCCGATGGCTACGCCGGCTTCGTCCAGCCCCGCAGCGGTCTCGCCATCAAGCAGGGCCTGTCTATAGTCAATACGCCTGGCCTCATCGACGCCCACTACCGAGGAGAACTCAAGGTTATCCTCATCAACCTGGACCCCTCAAACAACATCCAAATCAACAAAGGCGACCGCATAGCCCAACTCGTCATCCAAGAAGTCCCCACGGTTAACCTCATAGAAGTAGAAGAACTAGACGAAACCGACCGAGGCAACGGAGGCTTCGGCTCCTCCGGCGTCGCCTAGTTGCTTCCGTCCGCTCACCCGTGGGAGGACCCTATATATCATCCCATGCTCAAACATTCTCGCTGCGCTGCGAAACTGCGCGTGGGACGATATATAGGGCCCTCCCACGGGTGAGCTACGTTTGCATGCTTGTAACTACCGTGCCTCTTCGCTGGAAGCTGATAGCATTAATCGATTTGTAAGCCGGTGCGACAAGGGAGTTTCTCCTTTGTCGCACCGGCTTTCTAGTCGGATTGCAATTTGTTTTCAAGCAGGAAGCCTCTCGTCCGGGACTCACCCATATCGTTCCACGCGCAGTTTCGCAGCGAGCGCAGCGAAGCGAGAATGTTTGAGCATGGAATGATATGGGTGAGTCCCGGACGGGTGGGATTAGTGCGCCCTGCGAAGCGAGAATGTTTGAGCATGGAATGATATAAGGGCGGCTCCGGCAGAGCGGCGGACATTCGACTAGCGGATATGCGCGGGCTTTCCTCCCCAGTAGAAGCGGCAGAAGGCTCGTTTGCGCTTTTGGGGTTTGCCTACGAGCTCCATGGTGGCGATGGCTATGTCTTCGGCTGCGTGGGGGCGGCGTAGTACTTCGCCGTTGATGAGTAGGGCTTTGAATGATTCGGGATGGTCGTGCAAGTGACGTAGGGTTACGATGAGTTCACGTGCGGTGGTGACGTGCATGCTGGCGCCCATGCCGGTAAGCATCGTGGTGTTGGCCTTTTCCTGACCGTATGATTTGCCCAGCAGGATCATCGGCAGATGAGCGCACAGGCACTCGGTGACCGTGAGTCCGCCTGATTTGAGGATTGCCAGGTCGCAGCCGTGCATGAGGGCCGCCATGTCGTCCACGTAGTCCAGAACCGTGACGTTGTCGAGCTTCATGGCGTCGAAGAGCGTCTTGAGTCGGGCGGCGTATTCCTTATCCTTGCCCGGTAAAAAGACAAAGTGCATGTCCTCGAAGCTGCGCAGGAAGGGGAGTGTGCGGTCCATCTCCGCGCGAAAGCGAACGTACGGTTGAGGCAAACTGGCACCGGCCATCACCAACACAACGGTCTTGTCAGCGGGGAGATTGAACTTCTCGAGTTCTTCCTCGCGATTGTAGTCCGTATCAAACCCGGCGCGAATGGGGATGCCTGTAATGCGGATTTTGGTCTCGGGAACTTTACGGGGGCGAAGTGTCTCGGCCATAAATTCGTTGGCTACGCAGAACAGATCGGTGTCCTTGTGGGGCCAAAAGCCTTCGACTTCATAGTCTGTTGGTACGCAGATGACGGGATAATCGATACCCGTGATGACGCGGGCACCCACAGCGACGTTGGCCGCCGTGATGTGTGTTGCGACCACGGCTATGGGCCTGCGGGTGCGGACATATTCGTTGAAGGCAGGGAACATAATACGTGACCATGCCGTGCCTCCGCCCCAGAGCAGATGTCCCGTAAACGTGTATCGCCAGGTTAGGTCATATATGGGACGCGTGGCGCCGGTAAACGAAGCTGCTGTTTTATTACCATCGAACCTAATGCGTCCAAATTCGAGGATATCCAGGACTTCGATCTCAACATCCTCAGGGATTCCCTTGGTGCCGCGGATAAGGTCAAATGCTTGTGCAATCGCGTTGGCGGCGGCTTTGTGGCCCGATCCAACTGATGCGTGCACAATGGTTACCAGGGGTTTTTGTGCAGGTAAAACGGTCATTTGCTCCGGTTGGGGAGTGGCTTGCATGGGCAGGGGAGCGCTATTGCTCGTCTGCGTTTGATCCATCGATAACTCCCCTTCAGCTTTGTTACGCGATTTATCATTGTAGTGCATGAGTGTCATGTTCACGTAAATTTGGGTATGAGCGTAAAGAACGACAACGTTTCGACGAGAGGATTCTTCATGACTACCGATCAGCCGATTGATGTTGCGATTATCGGTGGAGGTCCCGCGGGCTATGCTGCCGCCATTTACGCTGCGCGTGCCAACCTGACGACGACCGTGATTGAGCAGGGCATGTCGGGTGGACAGATCGCCACGACCAATGAGGTCGAGAACTATCCGGGCATTCCGCTCTTGAGTGGCGCCGAACTCGGCGAGCGTTTTCAGCAACATGCAGAGGGGCTGGGAGCGCAGGTTGCATGGAGCATGGTTACGGGTATCGATTACGATGCTGATGCAGCGCTGTTTACGGTGCATCACGATATGGGCGATACGCTTGCCTCGAGCGTTATCGCTTGCATGGGTGCCACGCCGCGTCCGGCAGGTTTCGCTGGCGAGGATACCTATCGCGGTCGTGGCGTTTCATATTGCGCAACATGTGA
The DNA here is from genome assembly GCA_959020035.1 of uncultured Collinsella sp. Lineage (GTDB taxonomy): Bacteria > Actinomycetota > Coriobacteriia > Coriobacteriales > Coriobacteriaceae > Collinsella. The sequence goes on from CAUEQX010000058.1 coordinate 9,165, forward strand.
CGGCATGTTCTTCCGCGGCAAACAGGTCTTTGTAATCGGTGGTGGCAATTCGGCATGCGAAGAGGCACTGTTCCTGTCAGACATTGCCAGCAGTGTGACCATCGTGCTGCGCCGCGACCAGTTCCGTGCGCCTGATGGTGTTGTTCAGAAAGTACTCAAAAAGGACAATATTACAGTTAGGTACCAAACTAGTATTGTTGAGCTTTCTGGTGAAGCGATGCCCACGACAATTACGTTCAAGGACAATGCAAGCGGTAAGACGCATGCTGAGACCTTTGAGCCTGGCTCGTTTGGCATCTTTGTCTTTACCGGGACGCAACCCCATACCGAGCTTGTTGAGCATCTTGTCGATCTGGCGCCTGATGGCGGCATTCTGACTGATAAATCCATGGCGACCCGCACGCCAGGTCTATTTGCTGCTGGCGATATCCGTTCCAAGCGCTTACGTCAGGTTGTGACCGCCGTTTCTGACGGAGCCATAGCAGCAACGAGCGCATACGCGTTTCTCCGCGGATAAGTACGATAATATATCTTATGTAAGGTTGTTATCTTTTAACAAAGTGGTTGGACGGTGTATCAATGTGCTGTCCAATCACTTTTACTTGGCGACTATGTGGTATGCAAAACTAGATAACGTAGAATACAATATATAAATGAACGGAGGATCCTTATGAACCACGCCAAACGCGTTATCCCGATGTCCGATACATCGGTCAGCATTAAGCCTGAGGATATTCAGCCCACTGTGCTGCCCGATGCATTTATTCAGTCCGATATCGTACGTAAACTCAATACGTTGAGTCTGCCGCGCTATGACCAGTTGCCCAATGTGACGCTCTACCGCGACCAGGTTATTGAGTATGTTGCGCTGTGGATGGAGCCGCTGTCCATTTGCGTTGAGCAGCCCGTCATTACGCCATCGATGATCAATAACTACGTGAAGGTCGGCCTGGTGCCTGCTCCGGTCAAAAAGCAATATGGCCGCGAGCAGATTGCCCGCCTGATCGCTATCTGCCTCTTTAAGCAGGTCTTACCTATTGCTGCGGTGCAGGCACTCTTTAACATTCAGCGTTTGAGCTACGATGCCCCGACGGCCTTCGATTATGTGGTCGATCAGCTCGAGGCATCGATTCGTTCGGCGTTTTCCGTCGAGCAGACGCCGGTTCCCGATACGGCGCATCAGGTAACGCGTGAGTCGCTGCTTGTGCGCAGTGCGGTATCGTCCTTCGTTTCGAAGGCGTACTTGATGAGCTATCTCAAGTTCAACGGGTTTAATAGCTAGCCGACGTATAAAACGGGCGGGACAAAGAGCCATCTGTCGCTTTGTCCCGCCCGTATTTTTGCTTGGTTGGACTTTATTTGCCCGAAGCTACGCCCATGCCGTAGCCGATGATCAGGCCGTGCATCTCGGCGTAATAGGAATCCAGGCCGTTGCAGGGCATGATGATGGTCTTGGAGCCGGGCC
>CAUEQX010000059.1 GCA_959020035.1 uncultured Collinsella sp.
GAGCTCAAGGCTGCCGTCGCGAGTTGTTCCGATGACCTTTTTGCCGCTACGGCCAAAACTAAGCTCGAAAGCGCTGCCGCCATCTGCGAGAAGCTGTCCCGTCGTTTTATCTGCACCGTTGCGAATCCTCCGTATATGGGCAGCAGCAGCTTTAACCCCTTCATGTCCAAGTGGGTCAAGAAGAACTACCCCGACGTGAAGAGCGACCTGTTCTCCAGCTTTGTCGTTCGCATGTTCAATCTCGCCAAGGACCACGGCGAGTGCGGCGTCATGTCGCCTTTCGTCTGGATGTTCATCGGAAGCTATGAGAAGCTCCGCAACGAGATTATCGACAACAGAACGCTGACTTCGCTCATTCAGCTCGAGTACTCGGGCTTCGCCGGCGCGACCGTGCCCATCTGCACCTATACGTTCCACAACTCGTTCATCAAGGGCTACAAGGGCGGCTACGTGCGCCTTTCGGACTTCGTTGGTGCTGCCGTTCAGGCTCCGAAGGCCCTCGAAGCGATCCGAAACCCCGACTGCGGCTGGTTCTACCGCCGCGACGCCGAGACCTTCAAACAGATTCCCGGCACCCCCATTGCCTACTGGGCCAGTGATGCCCTTGTTGAATCATTCTCAAAAGGAAAAAGGCTCGATGCTATTGCTACTCCGCGTCAGGGCTTGGCGACGAGTGATAATGGCCGCTTTTTGAGGAAATGGTGGGAAGTGGCGCCTTCCAACACATCGCGAGATTGCGGCGGCAGGTCCGAGGCAAAGCAGAGTGGTTCCCGCTGGTTCCCGATTATTCGGGGCGGCTCCTATCGAAAGTGGTGGGGTGACTACGACGAGGTGGTTAATTGGTTTGATGACGGTCGGGAGATGAAGGAAGCGATTCTGGCCAAGTATACTTATCTCTCTACACCTGATTTTGTAATCAAGAACCAGGGCGACTACTTCAAGCCTGCGGTTTCCTGGTCTAAAATTTCTTCCAGCCTTGCTTCCTTTAGGTTTGCGCCTCGAGGGATGCTATTTGAGGTAGCTGGTGCATGTCTTTTTGCGGAGCCGAACGAGCTTCGATACATCCAGGCTTTCTGCAACTGTTCCATTGCCGAAATTGATTTGGCGTTTATGTCGCCGACTCTAAACTTTGAGGTAGGCCAAATCGGTCAGTTGCCGATTATCCAAGATGAGGATGCCGAACCGACTGTCTGCTCACTCGTTGAAGACTCTCGCTCAATTTCAAAGGCGGACTACGATTCGTTTGAAACCTCCTGGGATTTTAAACGTAATCCTCTTGTCTAGGTGATCGTCATGGCTGAAAAGAAGAGGCACAAGCCTGTCGATAAGACTAAAATTGAATATGTCGAACCTAAGCCAAGCTGGATAAAGGCTGTTAAGGTTAATGACCCTAATGACGTCATGGGTTCTATTATTCAGTTTTTTCTGGTTGAATCTCCTTGTAAAGGTGTGAGTAGCAGAGGGATATCGCTTCTCGATTATGGATGGGCCGATAGTGTTCCTCCTAAATCCGGGTACCTTCACCGAAGATTATTGGAAGTGGCCAATCTCTGCGATGGGTCGACGCTATTTACGGCCACACGAAAAGAAGAGATGAAAAATAGGTTTGTTGATGCTGATATGCCTGGCAATTTTGCTTCAACTTGTACCTCAAATCGCGTTGTGGCGCTCATCAACAGCAATTTTGTGCTTGATTTATTTCGGATTATTAGAAATTCGTTGGCACATTGTCGCTTTCAATTGGTCGAAAAGAACGGTGTAGATTTCATTGCTTTTGAAAACGGTATGCCAGGAAAAGATCTCATTGGAGCGGATTCATTTGAGGTGAGTTCTCGTTTATTTCTTAAATGCAGCACTCTCATTGATTGGATTGCTGTGGTTAAGTCAGAGGCTGTATATGAGGCGGAAGAAATTGCCCGAAAGAAAGAGACCTCAGAACGGGAGTGGGAAAACAAACGTCAATTGGTTTTGTCTCGAATCTCGAGTGGGTCCTGCTCAAATAAAGATGAACTCGGGAAGGACTGTGAGCTATCTAAGCGTAATTTAGATAAATTGCTTGGCGAGCTGAAGGCCCAAGGGCTTATTGCTTATTCACGTTCTAATCGAAAATGGGAACTTACTGGTGACGCAAATCCGTGAGTAAGAGATGCTTCATCTTTGATTGCAAAGAACGGCGTGTCGAATGAGCTTCCAACGTTTTTTATCGCAAAGAGACTCGCTGTCTCTCGAAAGTGACCTTTTAAATTAATATTAGTCGGCGTTTTTAAATGAGAGGGCGGTCAAATATGGCCACTTTACTTCAAGAAAAATACGAGGCTCGCAAGGCCGAGGTCAACGCTCGCTTTGAGCAGCTTCGCGCCAACGAGGGGGAACTCAACCGGATTTTTGCCAAGATCTACAACATGGAGGGAGAGGTGCCCATCGAGGTCGAGGACAAGTACGTATCGGTGGCACGCATCTTTGATACCGCCGACGAGATCCCCGAGAGCTATAAGGGCAACAAATACGTGCGCACCAAGCGAGACGAGATCACCTCGCTCATAAGCTATGCCGTGGGCTGCGTGTTTGGCCGCTATTCGCTGGATGTGGACGGGCTGGTCCTGGCCGATCAGGGCGCCACAGTCGATGACTATCTGGCCAAGATGCCCAACTCTGATCATGTGACCTTTATGCCCGATAGCGATAACGTGCTGCCCATTACCGATGACGAGTACTTTGACGACGACATCGTGCGCTACTTTATCGACTTTGTGCGCACCGTGTATGGCGAGGAGACGCTTGAGCAGAACCTGGCCTTTATTGCCGAGGCACTCGGCGGCAAGGGTACCTCGCGCGAGGTAATCCGCACCTACTTTTTGAAGGACTTCTTTAAGGACCACTGCCAGACCTATAAGAAGCGCCCCATCTACTGGCTGTTCGACAGCGGCAAGAAGAACGGCTTCAAGTGCCTTGTTTACATGCATCGCTACCAGCCTGACCTGTTGGCTCGCATCCGCACCGACTATGTGCATGAGCAACAGGAGCGCTACCGTGCCCAGATCGGGTATGCCAACGATGCCCTTGTCAGTGCCGAGCGCGGCGAGCGCGTGCGCTTGGATAAGCGCATCAAAAAGCTCAACGACCAGCTCAAAGAGACCATTGCCTACGAGGAGAAACTGCACCATTTGGCAGACCAGATGATTAAGATCGACCTGGATGACGGCGTCAAGGTCAACTACGCCAAGTTTCAGGATGTGCTGGCGAAGATTAAGTAACTGCAGATACGGTAAGGATATTCATGCCCAAGATCGATGTAGAAGAACAGCTCAAGCTGCGATTTTTGCAGCCGTTGTCCTCATGCGCGCCGCGCCGTGTGGTGGTTTGGCACGATGCAGACGGCGAGTTTGCTCCTGAGTTTGAGCGATTGGCTGCCGGGGGTTTCGACGGCGTGGGGGCCGATGCCGGCGTAATGCCTGCTCACGGTGACTTTGAGCGCCCGGTGCGCTTTGTTGAGGCCTGCGAGGGCCGTATGTTTGCCGTCAAGAAGCTCATCAACCGCGATGACCTTGCGAGCGATATCTTGCTGTATCGCCGTTGCCCGCGCGGCAGGCTTGAAGGTGATTGGCTTGCCGATGTTGAGCTGTATGCCGATCAGTTCCAGGCTGACTATCTTTCGCTTTTGGCCGATCAGCTGGGCATCGAGAATATCGACGCCGTGCGCGAGAGCCTGCGCGAGCACAAGACGTTCTTTGATGCCAAGACCCGCTGCGCTAAGTTTGCCGCGTGTGTTCCGCATGCCTCGGGCGCATCCGATATCGAACTCGGCATCCTTACGGTGATTTTTGGCGGTAAAGAGCTTGGTGACGCGCGCCCCGCGTTTGTGCTGCGCAGCTGCATGACCACACTGCTGCACGAGGGCCCCGAGGCGCTGGCCGCGCTGGTGGATAAGTACAGCGTGCGCGATGTTCTCTCTGCCTTTATGTTGCGCTGCTATGGGTTTGATGGGCCGCTTTACGAGCGTGACTCATTGCTTATGCTTGCATCCCATGTGCTCCTTACGGCGGCATCAACCGCGCTTCCCGAGGGAGCGCTCAAGGGGCTTGAGAGCCATGTGGCTCCCGCCTACGGGCCCTATTGCCTTGAGGCGGTGCGTACGTGGGACCAGACCGCCGATACCCAGGCATCGAGCGAGGACCTATTTGAGATTTGCCGTTTGGTTGAGGACGCCCGCGGACTCTTTGCACGGTTCGAGACCTTGCCGATCGATGCGCTGGCTTCGCTTGATGTGTTCCCGTGCGTCAATGAGGCTGTGCTCTCGCAGCTGTTCTGCTCGTTTGCGCAAGGTGCAGACCGTGTTGAGGATGCGCGTGCCTTTGCTGCGCGCCGTTGCGACCTAAGCTGGTACCGTCGTGTCGAGAGCTACTTTGACCTGCTTGTCGCTGTGGCCGATATGTGCGCGTTTAGGCAGACGCACGCGGGTGGGTTCCATCTGGCGCGGTCCCAGCAGGTGTGGGATGCCTATACGTCCGAATGGTATGCCATGGACGCTGCCTATCGCCATATGTGCACCGCGTATCTGCGGGCACGCTCCGTCGAGTGCGATGCGCTCGAGGAACCTGCCCGCGCCGTGGCGGACTGGGCGGAGAATCTCTACAGCAACTGGTTCTTGGCGGATGCCAATGCCTGCTGGGCGGCTGCTGCGCAAGGGGAGTGGGCCGATTGCGGCTACATCGATGGTCCCGCACGGCAGGATGAGCTTTACTGGCATGTGCTACCCGCCTTTGTGGGTTCTGCCAAAACAACGGTCGTTATCGTGAGCGATGCGCTGCGCTATGAGGTTGCCCGCGACGTTGCGGCGCTGCTCGAGCGCGAACGCGGCGGCAACGTCAAGGTCTCTAGCATGCAGGCGGTCTTTCCCTCCATTACCGAGGTGGGCATGCCTGCGCTGCTGCCGCACCAGGTGCTTGAGCTTGCAGAGGATGGCGCGTTTGTGTTGGCTGACGACATGCCCACTGCGACGACTCCGCAGCGCGAGGCCGTGCTTGCCCACGTTGAGCCTACAGCCCGCGCTTTGCGCTCGAGCGCATACCTCAACATGGCGGGAACCGAGCGCAAGGCGATGCTCAAGGACTCAAGACTTGTCTACCTCTATCACAACAAGATTGATGCCACGGGCGAGAAGGCCGCTACGCAGGATGACGTCTTCGATGCCTGTGCGGACACCGTAGAGGAGCTTGCCGCGTTGGCGCGCCGCGTGTGCACCGACGCCCCGGGCGCGCGTGTTGTTATAACGGCGGATCACGGCTTTATCTACACGCGCCGGGAGCTCAGCGAGTGTCAGATGCTCGGCAAGCCAGATCTTCCCTTCCTTGACGCTCCCGTCATGCACGGCAAGCGTCATCTGGTGGTGCCCAACGAGGCCGTGGCCAAGCTTTCGGACGAGGCACGCGGGGTGTTTGTTAATGTTGACATGGGACGTTTGGGTGCCGGCTTTGAGGGGTTTGCCCCGCGCGAGAACGTGCACTTCAAGCGTCCCGGTGGTACTAACAACTACGTCCACGGCGGCATGAGCCTGCAGGAGCTTTGCGTGCCCGTTGTCGGATTTTGGCGTGCGCGCTCGGGTTCCAAGGACTTTGTCGACACGCGCGTGGCGACGCTGCGCGTGCTAAGTGAGGGGCGCCGAGTGACCAACTCGCTTTTCTCGGTCAACTTGATCCAGGAAGAACCTGCCCAAGGTAAGGTCTTGCCGTGCGAGTACGAGCTGGTGTTTACCGATGCGAGTGGCAACGAGGTGAGCGATACGGTCAAGGCGCATGCCAACAAGACTTCTGTTAACTCGCAGGAGCGCGTGGTGCATGCCAAGTTTGCGTTGCATGCAGTGGATGGATTCTCGGCCAAGGGTCCGTACTATCTGGTCTGCCGCGAGCGCGAGACGGGCAAGATCGTTTGGCGCGAGACGTATACCATCGCTGTTTCGTTTGCCCCTGTTGCTGACTTTGGTTTTTAGGAGTGTGCCCTATGTTTGATAGCCATGACGACGATCTGTGGGAAGTCCCTTCGATTGATGTGGATGTGCCTGCGGAGGCTGCGGTGTCTGTGGAGGCCCCGGAGGCTGAACCTGCTGTGGCGCCTGCCCCGGAGCCGGTCGCTGCTGCGTTCGCTGAGGCTGCGGCGACCACCAAGGACGAATCCTCGACCGATGGCTATGACCAGGCCGCGGACGAGGCTCCCGAGGACGACGGCTACGACATGGACGGGCTGGACGGTAAGCTGCTCGAGCACTTTGGCGGCAAGATCGTACGCAAGGACCTGACGGCCTTTATGAAGCGCGGCGCCAACGTGCCCACCTTTGTGCTGGAGTACCTGCTGGGCATGTACTGCTCAACCGATGACGAGGAAGCCGTGGCAGAGGGCCTGGATCGCATCCGCAGGATCCTCACCGACAACTACGTGCGCCCCGACGAGTCCGAGCGCATCAAGTCCAAGATCCGCGAGCTTGGCCGCTTTACCATCATCGACAAGGTGACGGCCAAGCTCGACGAGTATAAAGACATCTACGTGGCATCGTTTGCCAATCTGACCATCGAGCCGTTTGTGATGCCGGCCGAGTACGTGCGCGACTATTTCAAGATTCTGCAGGGTGGCATTTGGTGCATTATGAGCATCGAGTATCGTCACCCCTTGGATGAGGAAGACGAGTTTGGCATGGAGGTCTTTGGCGACGATGCGCCGCGCCGCTCCAAGGCCAAGCGCAAAAAGCGCGGGCCCGAGGACTCTCCGTTTAGTGTGGCGTCGCTCACGCCCATCCAGATGCCCAACCTGGACCTGGATGCCATGGTCGAAGAGCGCCAGTATTTCTCGCGCGACGAGTGGCTCAACATGCTGCTGCGCTCCGCTGGCTATGAGCCCAGCGAGCTTTCCGAGAAAGAACGTCTGCACTTTATCGAGCGTATGGTGCCGCTCATCGAGCGCAATTACAACCTGTGCGAGCTGGGTCCCCGCGGTACAGGTAAGAGCCACATCTACAAAGAGGTCTCGCCCTACGCCATTTTGCTTTCGGGCGGCCAGACCACCACGGCCAACCTGTTCGGCCGTATGAACTCCATGCGCGCCGACCGCGTGGGCTTGGTAGGTCACTGGGACTGCGTGACGTTTGACGAGGTCGCCGGCATGCGGTTTAAGGACACCAACGCCGTGCAGATCATGAAGGACTACATGGCGAGCGGCAGCTACGCGCGCGGCCGCGACCAGATTAACGCCGATGCCTCCATGGTCTTTGAGGGCAACATCAACGACACCGTGCAAAACGTCCTTAAGACCACGCACCTGTTTGATCCGTTCCCGCCGGAGTTTAACAACGATTCGGCCTTCTTCGACCGCATCCACTATTACCTGCCGGGCTGGGAGATTCCCAAGATGCGCTCGAGCCTGCTGACCGGGCATTACGGTCTGATTACCGACTGTCTGTCGGAGTTTTGCAAGGAGATGCGCCGCAAGGACTTTACGCACCATATCGACCGGTATTTCCGCTTCAACAGCGACTTTAACAAGCGCGACGAGATCGCCGTGCGCAAGACCTTTAGCGGCCTTGCCAAGCTGCTGTTCCCCGACGAGGCCATGGACAAGGACGAAGTGCGCTGGCTGCTAGACTACGCCATTGAGGGCCGTCGCCGCGTAAAGGAGCAGCTCAAGATTATGGCGGGCGTCGAGTTTATCGACGTCAACCTGGGCTATATGGATGCCGACAACCCGCAGGACGTGCACGTGGTGCGCGTGCCCGAGCAGACCGAGGACACGCTGATTCCCGACGGGCCGCTGCTGTCCGGCCACGTATTTGGCGTGGGCAGGTCGCAGGGCGGCGAGGTTGCCGTATACAAGCTGGAGAACAAGGCCGTTGCCGGCGAGTGCAAGTTTAAGTACGAGGGCGTGGCCTTTAACAAGCCAGTGCGCGATACGCTGGAAGCCGCGTTCGACAACTTTGTGAACCTGGCGAACCGCGTGGCGCTGGGCATGCACATTGGCTCCAAGGACTACCTGCTGTTTTACAACGACCTGCAGAGCAAGGGCCTGTCCGAGGAAGTTTCGCTCGCCGAGTTTGTGGGACTTTGCTCTGCGGCGTGCAACCGCCCGGTGATGCCTGCGCTGGCGATTCCGGGAATCTTGCGCATGTCGGGCTCTATGGACGAGATCCGCGGGCTCGAGGACATTATGCGCGTGGCCAAAAACGCCGGCGCCAAGCGCGTGATTTTGCCGCTGAGTGCCATCGCGGGCCTGCAGAGCGTTTCGTCCGAGATTATCTCGGGCTTGAGCCCGGTGTTCTACATGGATGGCGATCCGGTTGATGCCGCGAAGAAGGCGCTAGATCTGTAGGAGTGCGGGCGTGCGGGCTTGCGTGCGCGTAGGTCCGCGGGCGTGTTGGCGTGTTCGAGTAGGGAGGCCTTGCCATGGCGGACGAGCGTTGCGTTGGCGAGTTGCTCGACGAGCTGTTTGGCTTTGAATCGGTAGCCAAGCGTCAGGCGGCGCTTGAGCAGTACGATCGCGGGGAACTGGTGCGCAAGGCGCGCTCCCGTGAGCTGCTGGGCGTGCTTAGGGGCGTCGAGGCTGCCGAGCACACTGCGCGCGAGTCTGCCGTGCGGGCTGTTGACGGGTATGTTCGCCGCGTTGAGGGCGCTGCGCCTGCATGCGCTCGCAAGCAGGCGGGCATTGTTGGCCCGCTGCGGATGGAGCGTCGCTATGCTGCCTTTTTGCGCATGGAGGACAAGGCCGAGCTGCTGGCCCGTTTGGAACAGACACTTGCGTTTATCGAGGTAAAGTTACGTGCGAATACGGCGGCCAGGGTCCGTACGGCGTATGATGCCGCGGGGGCTATGGTGCTGCAGGACGTGGCACGCCTGCGTGACGTGCGCGTCGTGGATGCCGTGCCCCTGGATGCCGACCTGCTGTGCACGCAGCTGGAGCAACTTCGTTGTGCCGCCGACGCAACGGACCTTGCGGGCATGATCACAGCGACGTTTGAGTCCGAGCTGAGTGCGACGGGGTTGCAGGGCGCCGCCGGGTCTGCGGGCGATGTTGCTGGTGATGTGGCGTTGGAGCGTGAACTTACCAACGTGCGCGGCGCTGCGCAGCGAGCGCGCTTGGCGGCGCAGGCGTACCGGGCCGAGCGTGCCGCCCGCGTTGCGGGGAGCACGGTTGAGCCGGTATCGTTGCCCGAGCTTGCGTGCGTTGCGATCGAGACTGCGTGCGATGCCAGGGAGCTTTCCGAGTTGCTCGCTCAGGTTAAGAAGTCGTTTGATACCTACCGTCGCGTTGTTGCCGACGGTGGGTTGTTCTGTGCGTTTGGCTCTGGCTCACCGCATGGGATTTGCCGGGGCTCGAGCTATTTAGACTACGATTCACGGCTTGACGAAGACGTGCTGGTGGGCGAGTACGACGGCGCTACCAGGCATGATGTTCGGCGCGAGGCTGCGATTCCCGAGCTTGTGGATGAGGCTTCGACTGAGGGCGGCGATTCGCTCAAGGTTGCCGTGGCACGCATGCAGGAGTTTAACGGACGGCGTTACGATGGCGTGCTGGATGAGGACCCTGCGCGCCATGTGAATGCGTTTTGGTATGGACTCAAAAAGCTCAGTCAGTATTGCGAGGCCGCCGTGCGTGTGGACGAGCGTGCTTGGGATTGCTTTATCGATAAGGTGCAGTTCGCCTACGATGAGCCCGTGGGGCGTTTGGCTGCACAGATGGACGACAAGCAGGTTGCGGCTTTTGTTGCTGCTGTGGACGCGCTCGGTGCTAGTGAGTAGGGGCTTGGCTCGATAGGAGGTTGCACCATGAAGATCGAAGTTGATGTAGACCAGCTGCGCGAGAGTCTGCTCGATCGCGCGGGGAGTGCAGCGGGCGTGGGCTTTCCGGCCGCCATGCTCGACGTAGTAGATATCGAGGACGAGTCGCCCCAAGAGCTCCTAGCCCGAGCCGAACGCGAAGGCCTCGACCTCCGCGATTTTGCCGTCGACGACGACGCGGACGATGACTACGACGCAGACGAGGACTGGTAGCCGCGATTGGACTTCAACCCCATCCCCTCAATAAGTTGCGGTGAAATAGGGACTGTTTAGGCCGGTAGAAGGCCTATTCAGTCCCTATTTCACCGCAACTTATGGGTGGGGATGGCTACGACGCTAGCGTGGCGATGACGGCTTCGTCGCCGGCGTATATTAGGGTGTTGCCGTCGGGGATGATCGTTTGGCCTTCGCGCTTGAGCATCACCACAATAAACGGATGCTTGCCTTGCGGCACATCGCGCAGGCGCTGGCCGGCCAGGCGACCGTGGGGCGTCACGGTGACCTCGCGCAGCGTAACCTCGGCACGCTCTTCGAACGTTGGGGCGGCCATCACCAGCAGATCGCCTTCCTGGATCA
>CAUEQX010000060.1 GCA_959020035.1 uncultured Collinsella sp.
GCGAAGCGTTTATAGCGAGCAGGCAAGGTCGCCGATAGGCGACCGCAGCCGGTGCGTATTTGCGAAGCAAATACGCAGACGTCCCGTTGCCCGCTCCAATTCCAAAATGTTAGGTTAATGCCTGCTGCCCATACTTGCACCTGCGCACGGTACAATGGATGGGTTACGACCAACGTGCCAATAACCAAAAAGGAGCCGCTATGATCGATCGCTATACCCGCCCGGAGATGGGACACATCTTCTCCCTCGAGAACAAGTACGCCATTTGGCAGGAGATCGAGGTTCTGGCCTGCGAGGCCCAGGCGGAGCTCGGCAAGATCGGTATTTCCAAAGACGAGGCCCAGTGGATCCGCGACCATGCCAACTTTGAGAAGGCGAAGGTCGATGAGATCGAGGAAGTCACGCGCCACGACGTCATTGCCTTCCTGACCAACATGAAGGAATACATCGATGCCGATGTTCCCGAGGGCGACCCCAAGCCCAGCCGCTGGGTTCACTATGGCATGACCAGCTCGGATCTGGGCGACACGGCCCTGTGCTACCAGCTCACCCAGGCCTGCGACCTGATCATCGAGGACGTCAAGAAGCTCGGCGAGATTTGCAAGCGTCGCGCCTTTGAGGAGCGCAACACGCTCTGTGCCGGCCGCACTCATGGCATCCACGCCGAGCCGATGACCTTCGGCATGAAGTTTGGCTCTTGGGCCTGGGAGCTCAAGCGCGATCTGGATCGTCTTGAGGACGCCCGCAAGAATGTTGCCTTTGGTGCCATCTCGGGCGCTGTCGGCACGTACAGCTCCATCGAGCCGTTCGTCGAGGAGTATGTCTGCGAGCACCTGGGCCTGGTTCACGACCCGCTGTCCACGCAGGTTATCAGCCGCGACCATCACGCCTATCTCGCCGGCGTTCTCGCCACCACCGCAGCCACCTGCGAGCGCATCGCTACCGAGGTCCGCAATCTGCAGAAGACTGATACGCTCGAGGCCGAGGAGCCGTTCCGTAAGGGCCAAAAGGGCAGCTCAGCCATGCCGCACAAGCGCAACCCCATCACCATGGAGAAAGTCTGCGGTCTGTCGCGCGTCGTGAAGTCCAACGCCCAGGTTGCCTTCGATAACGTCGCCCTGTGGCACGAGCGTGACATTTCGCACTCCTCTGCCGAGCGCGTCGCTCAGGCCGATAGCTTCATCGCCCTCGACCACATGTTCCAGTGCCTCATCCGCGTTATCGACGGCCTGCAGCTGTACCCTGCCCGCATGATGGCCAACCTCAATAAGACCCGCGGCCTCATCTTCTCCTCCAAGGTGCTGCTCGCCCTCGTCGACACGGGCATCACCCGCGAGGACGCGTACGCCATTGTGCAGGAGAACGCCATGGCAACTTGGCACGAGGTACAGGATTGTGTCTCCGGCCCCACCTTTAAGGAGCGTCTCGAGGCCGACCCGCGCTGCACCGTCAGTCAGGAGAAGCTCGACGAGATCTTTGATCCGTGGGACTTCCTCACCCGTATCGACACGGTCTTTGATCGTCTGGAGCAGCTGAGCTTCGAGTAGGTTCGGGCATAACGTTAGCTTTTTAGGGCGCTTTGCTGGTAATGTGTGTTGCCGGCAAAGCGCCTCGTTGCATTTAGGGAAAGACGGGGATAATAGTCGTCTCGAATAACATTCTGAGAGGGGATCGCATGATTTCGTTTGATTACAAGCCTCAGGGCGTGTGTGCTCGCAATATTCACCTTGACCTTTCCGATGACGGCAACAAGGTGGTGGGCGTTGAGTTTACCGGCGGCTGCGACGGCAATCTCAAGGCTATCTCCAAGCTGGTCGAGGGCGCTCCCGCCGATCGCGTAATCGAGGTTCTCGCCGGTAATACCTGCGGTATGAAAAAGACCTCCTGCGCCGACCAGCTTACGCGCGCTATCGAGGCCGCTCGCGCCGAGATCGCCTAATGGGTATCGCCGATCACATCAAGAACGGAATATCGCGTCGCGGCTTTGTACTCGGTGGGGCTGCCGCGGGCGCTGCCACGGTGCTTGCCGGATGCTCGAAAAAAACGGGTACCAGCGATGATGCCGCCGGCGAGCCGCAGGTTATCAAGGACGATTCCAAAATCATCTCGATTACGGATGAGTATGAGGCTGTCGACATCGATCTTGAGCCGGCGTCATCGTGGACGCTGCCTCTGGGTACGCTGCTGTACTACTGCGACGGCGATTACGCCGCGGCGATGATGGCGCCCGCATCGGCACTGCACGCCAACACACTCGGCGTGCTCAACCTGGGCGATGGCTCGCTTACCACATTAATCGAGGATCCTATCGAGGACACGGGATACGCATTCTACGATGTCCGTGCCGGCGACGGCGTATTCGCGTGGGTTGAGATGAACTTTGCCAATTCATCGTGGAAGCTCTACGCTCAAAATCTGTCGGGCGCTTCGCTCTCTGGCGACGTGGTTGAGCTCGATCGAGGTGGCAAGGACTATGATCCGCCCCTGTTCACGGCGTTCGGGTCATCAGTCATCTGGTATAAAATGCCTTCGGCAGGCGGCAATAAAACGAGTAGTGATTCGTTTTGCTATCGTCGCTCGCTTGATGAATCCAAGGCGGAGGTCATGGGGAAATCGCCGTGCAGCTGTGCATCCGCCTCGCGCGCGAGCGACGGCATTTTGACCATCTCGCCGCGTGTCCGCAACGACGAGGGCGTCTACTACGGCATAACGGCAATCGATCTGACCGACGGCAACAACACCAAACGTGCCCAGCTAGTTCTTCCCTCGTCAGTCTCGCCTTTCGAGGCCGTATATATGGGCGATACCTTCGTGTTTTCTATCGAGGCGACCTATAGTGGCGTGGGCAGCCTGGGCAACATGGGCACGTATATCGGTAATGAGGGAGGGCCGTATCTCTTCCTGTCCCGCGAGCCGCTTGCATGTGCGGCTGGCAAGAAGAATAAATACCTTGTTAAGGTACAGGCGTCGCATTTCCTGATCGACACCTCTGCCAAGACCTATGGCTCGCTGCTGTCGCCCGACCGCGCTTTGGAGTATGGCGATTATCCAGCTACGGCGGGAAAGTCGGACTCATTCCTTACGTACGCCACGGTGCGCAACAGCCAGGGTATACCAGAGACGGTCACTGCACGCCTATTCTCTCTTTAAGCTTAGAGGGGTTAAAAAGGCGCCAACAGGGGAATAAACGCGTTGTAATTGTGAGTACCGCCCGCCGAGCTGCCGCGTCATAGCGGCATCCGGCGGGCTCAGGTGCGTTAAAATGGGCTTGTTCTTAGCTAATTGAGACAGGGGGGCCGTGTTATGGCTTCAGATGCAAAAAAGATTCTGCTGGTCGAGGATGAGAAGGCAATCCGTGACGCCGTCGCTGCCTATCTCGAGCGCGAAGGCTACTGGGTTGTGGGCGTCGGCGACGGTCAGTCCGCGATCGAGGAGTTCGAGAAGCATCAGTTCGACCTGGTCGTGCTCGACCTTATGCTCCCCAAGATTCCCGGCGAGCGCGTTTGCCGCACCATTCGCGATACCTCGGATGTCCCCATCATCATGCTGACGGCTAAGGGCGAGATCGAGGACCGTATTATCGGTCTTGAGCTCGGCGCCGATGACTATCTGATTAAGCCGTTCTCGCCGCGCGAGCTCGTCGCCCGCGTTCGTGCTCTGTTCCGCCGTGCCCATCAGGCCGACGAGCCCGCCGTCGAGGTGCTCGACTTCGGCGATCTGGTCATCGATATCTCGGGCCACAAGATCTTGGTCGAGGGCAAGGAAGTCGATCTGACGGCTTCCGAGTTCAAGCTGCTCACCACGCTTGCCCGCCATCCCGGCCGTGTGTATAACCGCATGGAGCTGGTCGAGAAAGTGCTCGGGTATGACTTTGAGGGCTATGAGCGCACCATCGATAGCCACGTGAAGAATCTTCGCGCCAAGCTGGGCGATGATCCCAAGAAGCCCAAGTGGCTCTACACCGTCCATGGTGTCGGCTATCGCTTCGAGGCTCCGGCCAAGACCGATAAGTCGGACGAGAAATAGGGAAATCACATATGACACCTGCGCGCTTTGAAATCGGACAAAAGCACAAGCAGGAGAGCGAGGCGGGTTCCAAGGCTAGTTGGAACACGCCTCGTTCCGATTCACGGCCAACGATGAGCTATCCCTCGCGCATGGCACTTGCTTTTGCTCTGACATCGCTCATGACGGTATTGGTGCTGGTGGGCGTTGTCTCTGTTGTGTGGGGCACGGTCTTTTCGGATTACACACGCTCCAATATCGTCGAAATCGCAAATTCCGCTGCCGAGAAGTTGGCGACCTCATATGAGGAAAACGGCTCTTGGACCGCGGGAGAACTGCGCACGGTCGCAACGTCGAGTTTGGTTTCCGACGATCTGGGCATGCAGGTCGTCAATAAAAAGGGTGTGATCGTTTATGACGATTCCTGGCCCTCGGCAAGCGCCACCGCCGATGTACGCGAAAACCAGGCTACGACCGACGACACGAGCGGCAAGAGGGCATCGCATAGCCCGGTCTCGTCTGCTCCAACCGACTCCGATAGCGTTGCTAACGTCGAGATTGTAACGTCTTCCGGCGAGCATGTCGGACAGGTAAAGCTGTGGGCCATCGGCTCCGACGCTCTGCTCACCAAGGCGGACTCTGCGTTTAGGGAGAAGACCTTTAACGCCATGGCCCTCGCCGCGGTTGTTGCAATCTGCATTTCGGTCGTTATCGGATCGCTCGTGTCGCGCATGCTCACCAAACCGATTCATCGCATCACCAGTACCGCAAAGCAAATCCGTGACGGCGACCTGTCGGCTCGCACGGGGCTGCGCGGTGATGACGAGATCGATCAGCTGGGTGAGACCTTCGATGAGATGGCCACTTCTCTCGAGAAGGATATGAAACACGAGAAGCGCCTGACCTCAGACGTTGCACACGAGCTTCGCACGCCGCTTATGGCCATGCTCGCAACGGTCGAGGCCATGCAGGATGGCGTGTATCCCACCGACGATGAGCATTTGGAGACCGTTGCTTCCGAGACGCGTCGCCTGGCTCGTCTGGTGCAGCAGATGCTCGACCTATCGCGTATGGAAAACAGCACGGCTCCGCTCAATCTAGAACCGGTGGACATGGTTCCGTTCGTGCGATCGATTGTGAACGGCCAGGAGCGTCTGTTTGCCGACCGTGACCTTCGTCTTCGCTTTGCAGATGAAACCCAAGGGCACGACGATGTCGTCGAGGCCGATCCCGATATGATCACGCAATGCGTCATCAACCTCATGAGTAACGCCATGCGCTATACCCCCGAGGGCGGATGGGTCGTGGTGTCGGTGCTCAGTGACCGTAAACATGTCGATATTGCGGTCTCGGACACGGGCATCGGTATCGCCAAGGAAGACTTGTCGCGCATTTTCGGACGTTTTTGGCGAGCCGACGCCAGCCGCGCCCGCGAGGCGGGCGGTCTGGGCGTGGGCCTTGCCGTGACCAAGCAAATCGTCGAGCGCCACCATGGCTATATATCCGTGGAGTCGGAGCTTGGAAAGGGTACGACTTTTACGATTCATCTGCCACGCGAGCACACGGCGGACGCGGCATCTACTACAATGGAGCACTAGCTTTTCGCTATTCGGTGAAGGAGGGGTTTCGTCCCTGCCGCTCCGAGTTTGCGAAAACGTGCGGGGAAGAACCCGCATTACTGTCGTATTTTGGTAAGGAGTGACTCACGTGACAACGATGGAGCGTCGTCCGGATTCCCGTGGCAAGGTTCGTGATATCTACGATGCCGGTGAAAACCTGCTGATGGTCGCCACCGACCGCATTTCTGCGTTCGACTTCATTCTCCCCGACGAGATTCCGTTTAAGGGAGAGGTGCTCAACCGCATCTCGGCATTCTGGTTTGATAAGTTTGCCGACATTGTTCCTAACCATCTCGTCTCCATCGACCCGGCGGATTTCCCCGAGGAGTTTGCTGAGTACCGTGACTATCTCGCTGGCCGCGCCATGCTGGTCAAGAAGGCGCAGGCGATTCCTATCGAGTGCATCGTCCGCGGCTATCTGACCGGTTCGGGCAAGAAGACCTACGACGAGAACGGCACTGTCTGTGGCATTCAGCTGCCTGAGGGCCTGACGGAGGCGTCCAAGCTCCCTGAGCCGCTGTTCACGCCCTCCACGAAGGCCGAGATCGGTGACCATGACGAGAACATCTCGTATGAGCGTTGCTGCGAGATCGTTGGCGAGGACATCGCCACGCAGATCCGCGATCTGTCTCTCAAGATCTACAAGGCCGCTGCCGAGTACGCCGCGACCCGTGGCATCATCATCGCCGACACCAAGTTCGAGTTTGGTGTCATCGATGGCAAGGTCACGCTGATCGACGAGTGCCTCACGCCCGACTCCAGCCGTTTCTGGCCTGCTGCCAGCTACGAGGAGGGCAAGATCCAGCCTAGCTACGACAAGCAATTCGTCCGCAATTGGCTCAAGGCCAACTGGGATATGACGGGGGAGACCCCGCATCTGCCCGCCGAGGTCATCGATGGCACGTCCGAACGCTATCGCGAGGCCTTCCAGATTATCACGGGCTCCCAGTTCACAAGCATGAAGGAGAACGCGTAAGTGAGTACCCGTAGCGCCACGAACAAGCGCACGCAATCCCGCGAGGTTACCGGGGTTGCGCGCAAGTCCGCCGCATCCGCTAAGCCCGCCCGTCAGGCAGCGAGCTCTGTTCACGTCGTGCCGGCATCATCCAAGGCACGCCGCAAAGAGCTCGAGAAGGGCGAAAACCTGGAAGGCCTTTCCAAGGAGGAAAAACGCGCCCGCAAGGCCAAGCAGCGCGCCCACGAGGATCGCATCTACACGGTGTCGAATATCCTTCTCAAGCAGGATGAGGACTACACCAAGCGCCGCCGTATTTGGTGGGCTGTGCTCGCTATCGGAATGGTGCTCGTCGTGGCAATTTGGGCTTCGCTCTACTTCGCTCCCGGCGGCACGGTGTCCAGCCCTGTTCAGATGGTCGGCATCGTCTTGTCCTATGTCATCATCCTAGGTGACTTTATCTACGACTTCGCTCGTATTCGTCCCTTGCGCAACATGTACCGCGCACAGGCCGAGGGCATGTCCGAGAACAAGCTCAACGCTCTTATCGAGCGCGCGGCTGCCGAGGAGGACAAAAAGGACTCCAAGAAGAAGTAACGTTTGCATACATACTTATCGCTAAGATATAAGGCGCGTCGTTTTTGCGGCGCGCCTTTTTATTGTCCTATAGATAGATGGAGTGGCACATGATTCGAGCTGCCCTGACGGTCGAAGAGGCTCTGGAGGGTATGAAGTCCCTGGAGCCCAAGATTAAAAACTATGCGTGTCTGGTTGTCCGCAAGGGCGTAAACGTTAAACCCGGCCAGGAAGTCGTCGTTCAGTCTCCGGTCGAGTGCGCGCCGTTTGCGCGCGTGGTGGTCGCGGAGGCTTATGCCGCCGGCGCCGGTCACGTGACGGTTATTTGGGCTGACGATGCCGTGACAAGGCTTGCGTACGAGCATGTCGATAAAAGCTATTTTGAGCAGACGCCCGAGTGGAAGCGCCTGCAGCTGGATTCTTTGGCCCAAGATGGTGCCTGCTTTATCTTTATCGAGGGTGCGGACCCTACAGCTCTCAAGGGTATCGATCCCGCCAAGCCCGCCGCGGCTTCCAAGGCAAGGAATACGCAGTGCAAGGTCTTTCGCCGTGGACTGGATTACAACATCAACCCGTGGTGTATCGCCGGCGCTCCGGTCGTGGCTTGGGCGCGCGAGGTGTTCCCGGGAGACGCCGATGAGGTCGCAATCTATAAGCTGTGGAATGCAATTCTGCACACTGCTCGCGCCGATGGCCGGGACCCGGAGAGCGACTGGGAACTCCATGACGCCGCATTCGAAAAGAACCTGCGTTTCCTAAACGATAATCAATTTGATTGCCTGCACTACACCGCTTCGAACGGAACTGATCTGACGATTGGTATGGCGAAGGGCCATGAGTGGGCCGGCGGCAAGGGCAAGACGCCCGACGGGCACCCCTTCTTCCCGAACATCCCCACCGAGGAAGTCTTCACCTCGCCTGATCGTATGCGTGCCGACGGTATCGTGTACTCGGCCATGCCGCTCATCCACCACGGCAATAAGCTCGACGATTTTTGGATTAAGTTCGAGGGTGGCCGCGTGGTGGACTACGACGCCCGCGTGGGCAAGGCAACGCTTGCGAGCATCATTGACACCGACGAAGGTGCCGCTCATCTGGGCGAGGTCGCGCTCATCTCCAAGAACACGCCGATCCGCGAAAGCGGCGTTCTGTTCTATGACACACTCTATGACGAGAACGCCAGCTGTCATCTCGCGCTAGGTGTCGGTTTCCCCGAATGCATCGAGGGCGGGTATGACATGTCCAAGGAGGAGCTCTTGGAGCATGGCGTTAACGTCTCGAGCACGCACGTCGACTTTATGATTGGCACGGACGACATCGATATTACGGGCGTTACGCCCGATGGACGTGAAGTTGTGATTTTCCAGAACGGTCAATGGAGTTGGGAATAGTTCCAGACCGTGGTACAATGCCACCCGCGGGCCGTTAGCTCAGTTGGCAGAGCAGGGGACTTTTAATCCCAAGGTCCAGGGTTCGAACCCCTGACGGCCCACCCAAGATTGTTGAGACGGTCAACTCCGGTTGGCCGTCTTTTTTGTCGCCCTTTCATGGGTTCGAACCCGTCGGGGCGCGGAGCTGAGTAAACGCGTGAGCGTTTGCCAGCGCAGCGCGCAAGGCGCGAAAGCGCCGCAGCGGCCGCCTGCGGAGCAGGCTGAACCCCTGACGGCCCACCCAAAGAAAGGAAAAAGAAATGAAAACAGATAGATACGGAATTAGCGGCAGCACATTAAAGATAATAGCGGCCATCTCGATGGTTCTCGATCATGTAAGCAGGATCGTCCTGACCAATGGAATCATGACTCACGCATCGTACAATCAGATATCAGACGAACAGTGGGCGATTCTAAGCGAGGCTTCGGATGTGCTTCATGTTCTTGTCAGAATTGCATTTCCCTTATTTTGTTTTTTGATAGTTGAGGGATTTTTGCATACTCATGACATAAAGAAGTACCTGCGAAATATGCTTGTCTTCGCAATCATTGCGGAGCCCATATACGATTTCGTTCAAACCGGGCAGCTATTTGACCTTCGGCAACAGAATGTTATGTATGAGCTCCTGCTTTCCTTGGTCTTTTTGATTATTCTGGAAAAGATACAAAGTCTTTCAAAATGGAAAAGGTACATCGCAGAAACTGCTCTGATTGTTTTGACAGCACTGGCAGCTGAATACACTAAACTGGATGGCGGTGTGTATGGCATTCTGCTTGTGGCTGCATTCTATTTATTCCACGACAGCAAGGCCAAGATGTTCTTTGCTGCAGTATGCGCAGTGTTCCTTTCGTCATGCCATATAGTTGGCGGCGGATTTGAGTTTGCTACAGCTAATGTATTTAATCCTGATGTTGCTGCCGCGGTCGTTTCGTTGCTGCTTATCAATCTTTATAATGGCAAGCGAGGGCTGAAGCTCAAATATTTCTTCTACATTTTCTATCCGGCACATCTTGCTCTGCTTTATGGTGTCTCACTTATTGTTTTGAACTGTCTTTAAAAACTCTCAAACAAGTCTCTGAAAGCAGAAACAAATTGACCCTAAGACTGCTTGTGAATTTCCGGAAGACCTGAGAGATGCGTGGATAGACAACGAGGGCTGCAGAAAGATGCTACTCAGTTCTCTGGCGGATCGCATGAATCTGTATGAGGATCACTTTCACACACTCATTAATAACAGCGATAAACACGGCAGATCCTCAAAACATGAGACTGTGAAGGTCGAAAGATGCTTCGAAAGCATGAATGGCAGCGAGAAAACGAGTTCGTAAGCACCCTCTGGATGCTCCAGCATAAAACAGAAAGCGATCGACTCCGGTTGGTCGCTTTTTTGTTGCCGGTGCATGGGTTCGAACCCGTATCAATCTATATATAAGAACGCTTGGCGAACAATACCCGCCTTTTACCGATGGGAAACAAATAGCTGATGCTTTTGGAGTAAAGTGGCGCTCCAGAGATGACCGATACCTCAATACTCATAAAACAGCTGGTCATCGCCAATATCAGAAGCCAATGCTTCAGTTTTAACCCCACTGATGCGACTGAGGGATCTATTCATTTGTGAACAAAATATGGAGTACCGGATTCCCGCCCACGGCGCCCCTCCGGTCTGGCAATATATCTCCTTGCCGCGCGGCCCGGTCGAACCGGATCGGCCGCA
>CAUEQX010000061.1 GCA_959020035.1 uncultured Collinsella sp.
GTTCTTCACTGTTCATGTTTATTTGAACACATTCGAACAGTAACTGCAACAACTATTTGTTTATCTTTGTTCTTTTTTGAACAAATATCGTTCACGGATGATTGCTGACCGTTTGAGCCGGGCGCGGACGTAGCGACCATGTGTTCAACAAACAAAAGGGCGGCCAAGAACGTGTCTCGGCCGCCCTTCGGCGGTATTCCCCGGTATATACAGCTGTTTTAGCTACTCGGACTGCCCACCCTTTTTGGCGTGCTTGGACGGAGCACTCAGAAAGCGGCCCGTCAAATAGTTCGCCGGGCCGGAAATATCGATCCCCAGCAGCACGTGTCCCAGCCACAGGAACGCCACGAGCACCAGCAGCGGGATAACGCACGAGGTCACGATCATCACGATGACGCCTTCAATCAGATCGGTCACCTGCCGCACAATCTCATCGGTCATCTGCTTGGCGCCGCTGGTCACCGACGTAACAAGGCTCGATGCCCCATCAGTCAACTGCTCGAGCACGTTTTTGGACTCCGTGGCCTCGGATTTTTTCTTGTTCGATTTTGAGCTGGTCTCGGCTGACTTGTCCGTGGTGTCGGCCGCGTCCGCAGCGTCCGCAGCCTTTTGCTCAGCCTGCTCAATACTTACGCGATACGTTTCATCGACCTTCTGCGACACCCATACGCTCGCGGGCACGAGCGCCATGCCGATCACGGCAACCACCAGCACGCGCGTCGCCACACGGCGCAGGACAGCGCTCGTGCTCCAGCGCCCGTGAATACCGAGCGACACCGCAAAGAGCACCAACGCAAACGGGATTAAGATGCCCAGGCCAACCGACCAGAAAATGGTTAGCAGGTATTTCTCGAGGTAGAGCACGGCAAGCACGATACCCAAGTTTCCTGAAAGCTGCGCGAGCTGTTCGGCAACCGGCGTTCCCGTATCACCCGGCAGCGCGGTAATGCCCGCAGACAGCGCCACGCACGAGGTCGTGAGCGCCAGTACATTACCCTTCTTTTGATCGATGACCTCGATGGTGGAGTCCCAAGTTTTGGTATCGGCGAAATGCGGACGAGCCACAAAGCCCGACAGCAGCGCCAGGACCACGAGCGCAACGATAAAGCCAATCTGCAGCTTTTTGTTTGCGCACACGACATCGGACAGGCTGGGCTGCAGCTCGGTTACCGTCGTGTGCTCGGTTATCTGGACAGGACGCCCATGAGCCATCTCGTGTGCGCCTCTTTTTTGTATTGACCCGTTATCCGGCATTTGGATACCTCCTCAGTCCGGCGTTTAATGCGAAAGGAAGTATACCCACCGAGCAAAAATCGAACGGGAGGACAACGGTGCGCACCAAGACTGTCCCCAATGACTACCTCCGGATGAGTTGCGGTGGAATAGGGATTGTTTTGCGCCCGTCAGCCCCTATTCAGTCCCTATTTCACCGCAACTTGGAGGAGGACAGAAAAAGCCCTGCTGCGGATAGCGGCAGGGCTTATGGAAGGGGACTTGGTTGTGAGGGCTCGTTAGGCGAGCTTGGCCTCGAGCTCGGCGATGCGCTTGTAGGCATCGATGGTAAAGCGGGCCTGCTTCTCCAGGATCATAGTGGTCATGAGGGTGTCCTGAGCGTGAGCCATGATGAAGGTCATCTCCATCTCGCCACCGCCGGCCTCCTGCGAAAGCAGCTTGGTCTGCGTGTCGTGGGCACCGATGAGCGCATCTCTGGCATCCTTGTGCAGCTGCTCGGCCTTCTCAAAGTCACCCTCGCGAGCAGCATCGAGCGCTGCAAGCAGATCGGTCTGGGCGTCACCTGCGTATGCGACAATCTCGAATCCAACCATCGAGATTTCTTCTTTGGTTGCCATATTGCGTTCCTTTCACATATGAACCAATGGAGAGCATCGCGTCCGGGCATACGCGCTGCGTTCTGTATGGCAGAAACATTAACATTCAAACAAAAAAGAACAGCGCAAAACGTAATTTCAAGCTATGAACGGTCACTTTTCGCCCGTGAACGGTTTTTAAACCAATCTGAACAATATCGAACACAATTAGCGGAAACCCAAACAGGCCCGTGCCCTAGCGCCAATCGCGCACCGTATCGCCCTCGACGAGTACGCCCGGAAACAGCATGTGCTCCACACCGGGTTCAACGCCCTCGGCACCGGCGATCTTATCGACCGCCCACATGCCGACGCGCTTGTTGTCAAAGCGCACCGTAGTCAGGCGACAATCGGGCACGATGTCGCCCAGACTGTCATCAACACCCACCACGCTCACGTCCTGGGGCACGCGCTTCCCGCGCGACTCGAGCCCACGGATGCAGCCATATGCCATGGCATCGTTGGAGGCATAAATGGCCGTACAGGTCGGATCGTCCGCCAGAGCCTGACCGGCAGCATACCCGCTCTGTGCCGTCCAATCGCCGCGCACGAGCTGCGGGGGCTCAATGCCATGCGCACGCAATGTCTCGCGCCAGCCTTCCTCGCGCCGCATGCCCGAAAGCGAGCGCTCGGGACACGAGATAAAGTGCACGGTTTTGTGCCCCCGCCCCAGCAAGTACTCGACCACCTGGCGCGAACAATCGAACTGGTCGTTATCGACCGTTGAACAGAGCGGGTGCTCCAACATCGTAACGAGCACCGTCTGCATGCCGGGCAGCGGCCCGAAGGTTCCAAAGTCCGCCGGCATGCGGTTCATAATCACAACCATGCCATCCACCGGCAGTGCGCTCATGCGCGACGATGCGCTCTCGAGGGTATACGGATGCCCGTCTACTTTAGTGAGGGTGATGGCATAGCCATGTTTGTCGGCCGCGGCGGCAAAGCCCTCCATACGGTCGAGGTTGCCGGTACCGGTAATGTTGAACATGGCGACGCCGACGGTCTTAAACCTGCCACGGCGCAGCGATCGACCGGCAAAATTGGGGCGATACCCCAGCTCGCGCATGGCGGCACGCACGCGTTCCTTGGTCTCGGGGCGCACGCTGGGCGAATCGTGCACGGTGCGCGAGACCGTCTGCTCCGAGACGCCCGCGAGACGCGCCACGTCCTTAACGGAAACCGATTTTTTAACAGCGGCCATTGGTCGATCTTTCCGTGTCAACGATGCCATTGACGGCATCCTGCGCAGTCATATTAAACGCCTTCAAGTATATCTAACGCCGCCTCTGCAATACGCTTACCACCCAAAACCTACCGTTCACCGACATTTCTGCTTCCCCAAACGGCTTTTGTCGCCCAAATGTTAACGTTGCCATTGTGCAAACACAGAGCCACCGGGCGGCTCAAACGTTTACGCACAAAGAATCGACGGTTCGCAGGCACAGGAACCACCGGTTCGCGTCTTTTTTTGTGTCGCAAAATGGCAACGTCAACATTTTGGCAACCGAACGTCAAAAGCTACCATCGTTGCTAACCCACCGACTCTTAGGAGCTTTGCATGGAGCAACTCATCGCCACTATCGAAAAGGGCCAGCCCTTTTTCAACGCAATCGCCCGCAACAAGTACCTCAAGGCGATCCGCGACGGTTTTATCTCCGTCATCCCCATCATCATCTTCTCGTCCATCTTCTGCCTCGTAGCCTCGGTCCCCAACATCTGGGGTTTCTACTGGCCCGATGACATCAACAACGCCCTGTGGAAGTGCTACAACTACTCCATGGGCATCCTGGCAATCGCCTGTGCCGCCACCACCGCCAAGCACTTCGCCGACGCTCAGAACCGCGACCTGCCCAAGAACAACCAGATCAACTTTATCTCATGCATGTGCGCGGCCATCATCGGCTTCTTGCTCCTTTCGAGCGACACCATCGCCACGGACGCCGCCAGCGGCTTCAACACCACCTACCTTGGTTCCAAGGGCCTGCTGACTGCCTTCATCGCTGCGTTTGTGACCGGCATCATCTACAAGTTCTTTATCAAGCGCAACATCACCGTCAAGATGCCCGAGCAGGTTCCGCCCAACATCTCGCAGACCTTTAAGGACATCATCCCCTTCTCCGTCTGCATCACCGTCTTTTGGGTCTTTGACATCGTCTTCCGCGCTGCCTTTGGCTTCTGCTTTGCCCAGGGCGTCATCCAGGTGTTCCAGCCCCTGTTCACCGCTGCCGACGGCTATATCGGTCTCGCTGTGATCTACGGCGCCATGAGCCTGTTCTGGTTCGTCGGCGTCCACGGCCCCTCGATCGTCGAGCCCGCCATCGCCGCCGCCCTCGTTGCCAACATGACCGACAACCTAGCTGCGTTCCAGGCTGGCCAGCACGCTTCCGCTGTCCTGACCCAGGGTGCCCAGTACTTCGTCGTCTGCATGGGCGGCACCGGCGCCACGCTCGTCCTGGTCTTTATGTTCTGCTTCCTGGCCAAGTCTCAGGAGATGCGCGCCGTCGGTAAGGCCGCCATCGTCCCCGTCTGCTTTGCCGTCAACGAGCCGCTGCTGTTCGCCGCGCCCATCGTGCTCAACCCCGTCTTCTTTGTCCCGTTTGTCTTTGCCCCGATCGCCAACATCTGGATCCTCAAGATCTTTATCGACTTCTTGGGCATGAACGGCTTTATGTACACCCTGCCTTGGACCGTCCCCGGCCCCATCGGCACCATCATGGGCCTGGGCTTCCAGCCGCTCGCCTTTGTGATGCTCGCCCTTATCCTGGTCGTCGACTTCGTTCTGTACTACCCGTTCTTCCGTGCCTACGACGCCCAGAAGTGCGCCGAGGAGGCCGAGATTTCCCAAGAGGAGCTCGCCGCCAAGAACGCCGAGAAGGCCGCCAAGCTCAACGACGCCTTCCAGGGCAAGGCTGACGCCAAGAGCGTTGCCGCCGGTGCTGCTGCCGAGGCCGTGAAGGCCGACTCCCCCGCCGCTTCTGCAGCATCCGCCACTGAGGCAACGACCGCCAGCGACCTCAACGGCAAGCGCGTACTCGTGCTCTGCCAGGGTGGCGGTACCTCGGGCCTGCTCGCCAACGCGCTGGCCAAGGCTGCCAAGGAGCGCAGCATCAATCTTGAGACCGCTGCCGAGGCGTATGGCAACCACGTTGACATGCTTCCCGACTTTGACCTGGTCGTCCTGGCCCCGCAGGCCGCCAGCTACCTGGCCGACCTGCAAAAGGACTGCGAGCGCGTGGGCAACAAGTGCGTCGCCTGCCGTGGCAAGCAGTACATCGAGCTCTCCCAGAACGGCGATAAGTCTCTCGCCTTCGTCTCCGAGCAACTCTCGAAGTAAGTAACGCTCAGGGCCAGCCGACCATCAGCAGCCGGCTGGCCCTTCGAATTAGACGATTGGATCATCATGTCCGTTAATCCTACTAGCGTCACCAACCCACCCGCGCAGTTTCCCGAGGACTTTGTCTTTGGCGGCGCCACTGCTGCCTACCAGGTAGAGGGCGAGACCCGCACTCACGGTAAGGGCAAAGTCGCCTGGGACGACTTCCTGGAGGCCCAGGGGCGCTTCTCCCCCGATCCCGCTTCGGACTTCTACAACCAGTACCCCGTCGATCTGGAGCTGTGCGAGGAGTTTGGCATCAACGGCATTCGCCTCTCCATCGCCTGGAGCCGCATCTTCCCCAACGGCACCGGCGAAATCAACCCCGAGGGTGTGCAGTTCTATCACGATCTCTTCGCCGAGTGCCACAAGCACCACGTTGAGCCGTTTGTCACGCTGCATCACTTCGATACGCCGCTGCCCCTCTTTGAGAAGGGCGACTTCCTCAACCGCGAGACCATCGATGCCTTTGTGGACTTTGCCACCTTCTGCTTTAAGGAGTACGCCGACCAGGTGACCTACTGGTTCACCTTTAACGAAATCTGGGCCGACGCCTCCAACACCTACATCGAGGGCACCTTCCCCGGTGGCGTCAAGGCGCATCTTGCCGAGGCCTTCCAGTGCGAGCACAACATGATGCTCGCCCACGCCAAGGCCGTGCTGGCCTTCCACAACGGCGGTTTTAAGGGCAAGATCGGCGTCATTCAGTCGTTGGAGTTCAAGTACCCGCTCAACGAAAACGACCCCGCCGACATCAAAGCCGCCAACAACGAGCACGTGCTGCAAAACCAGTTTTTGCTCGACGCCACCTTCCGCGGCGACTACGCGCCCGACACCCTCGAGTGCGCCAACCGCCTGGCCGCCGTCTCGGGCGGCACCATCGAGATCTTGGACGAGGATCTGGAAATCATGCGCGAGGCCGCGCTCTACAACGACTACCTGGGCGTTAACAACTATCAGTGCCGCTTCTTGAAGGCTTACGATGGCGAGAACGACCTGCACCACAACGGTACGGGAGAGAAGGGCACCGGCCGCTGGCGCGTTAAGGGTATTGGCGAGCATGTGAACAAGCCTGGCATCCCCACCACCGACTGGGACTGGATCATCTATCCCGAGGGCCTGTTCGATCTGCTCGTCTACATTAAGCAGCGCTACCCCAACTACAAGCAGATCTTCATCACCGAGAACGGCATGGGCTACAAGGACCCCTACAAGGACGGTTTTGTGGACGACCAGCCGCGCATCGACTACATCGAGCAGCACCTGCGCTGGTTGCTCAAGGCCATGGAGGTGGGCGTCAACGTGGGCGGCTACTTCCTGTGGAGCCTGCAGGATCAGTTCTCCTGGACCAATGGCTACAACAAGCGTTACGGCTTCTTCTACGTTGACTTTGAAACCCAGAAGCGCACGCCCAAGGCAAGCGCATACTGGTATAAGCACGTGGCGCAGACCCGTCGTCTGGACTAGCGGCTTGCGGCGAGCGGTTGGCGGAGTTGCACCGCCCACATAACCTGTCCCCATTTCTCAGCCGGGGGCGGCACGTCACACGGCGCGCCGCCCCCGGCCTTTTTGGGCGGTTCGGGGTCCGTTTGTCTCAATCTGTAACATCTAGCCGAGTTTTTGGGTCCTAGCTGTTACAGATTGAGACGAACAGGATTGCTCTTTCCGAAGAATCTAAATCTGTAACACGTAGCCCGCTTTTGACCGTCTACCTGTTACAAATCGAGACAGACGGAGTAGGACCTAACCCCGTATGTCCCTAACAGTCGAGCGTTCGACCAGCGTGCTCGGCACATGAATCGCCTCGATAGACGAGCTCTCTCCAATCGCCGCCTCAAACGCAAGCTTACCGACACCGCGCAAATCAAATCGCAGCGTCGTCAGCCGATTGTGAGGAACAAGTCCCTCGAGTGCGTCGTCGATACCAACCACGCTCACGTCGTCGGGCACGGACAGGCCCGCGTTCTCGAGCGCGGCGATAACGCCCAGCGCCATCTGGTCATTTGCCGCAAGCACGGCAGTCGGCGTCTGCGACCCGCCGGCAAGCACCTCGGCCGCAATCCGCTCGCCCATGGCGTACCCACTGTCCGCACTCCAATCGCCACGCAGCATCGGAGCGGCATCGACATGAGCACGACCCAGCGTATCGCGCCAACCGGCCTCACGAAAACGCGAGGAAATCGAGTTTTCCGGACCCGCCACAAACCGCATATTCGAGTGACCATGTTCCAGCAGATAATTGGTCAACAGCTCGCACGAACCATACTGGTCGGAGTCGATCGTCGTGCAGCGCGGATGCGCATACATGGACAGGATGACCGTTCGCACTCCCGGCTGGGGAACAAACTCCTCAAAATCAGGAGCCATGCGGTTCATGTTGAGAATCATGCCGTCGACGGGTCGCTCGACCATGCGGCGCGAGGCATCGGCAAGTGCATAGGGCTTGTCGCCGCCCATCTCGATCATAGTGACGGCAAAATCGTGCTCGCGCGCCGCTTGCATGATACCCTCGAGCGTCGCCAGGTTACCGACACGTGTGATGTTGTACATGCACAGGCCAATAGAACGATACGACCCGCCGCGCAACGCCGCTCCAGCAAAATTGGGACGAAAGCCCAGCTCTTCCATGGCGGCCAGCACACGCTTGCGCGTCTTTTCCGTCACGTTGGGCATACCGTTGACCACGCGAGACACAGTCTGGCGGCTCACGCCAGCGAGCGCCGCAACCTCTGCCGCGCTCGCCGAACGACCATTCCTTGTCTGCTGATCCATGCCTTCCACGCTAACCTGCTTCCCAACTATTCCCCGCGCCCATGGCGCATCGTACATACATTGATAACGTGCTCATGATACCCGAGCCATATACCACAACATGAAAACTTCTGTCAATCAAAACCGCTTACCGAACAAATACAACCGTTCGCAGCTGTTTGAAGTTGTTTTGTTTCTATACATCCCAGCCGGATGTTAACGTGCTCATTGTCAAATGTTCACGTGCTCATTTGGTTCTAATCATTTTAAGATAGTGTTTATCGGGCTTTTTCACCGCTGAACGCTAACCAGGGAGCCTCCTGAGCGCAAACGCACAATATCGAACAGCGAGACGAGAGGATGTATGCATATGTCTTTGCTAAACCGCGTACAGCAGCTGCCGAAGGGCTTTGTTTGGGGCGCCGCAACCGCCGCGTACCAAACGGAAGGTTCCACGAAGGTGGCAGGCAAGGGTAAGACCATGTGGGACGATTACCTTGTCGCCCAGGGTCGCTTTTTGCCCGACCCGGCCAGTGATTTCTACAACCGCTACGAGGAGGATATCCGCCTTTCTGCCGAGCATGGACTCAACGCCATTCGTGTGTCCATCGCCTGGACCCGCATCTTCCCCAACGGCGACGATGCCGAACCCCTCGCCGAGGGCGTTAAGCACTACCACGAGCTGTTCGCCTGCTGCAAAAAGTATGGCGTCGAGCCCTATGTGTCCCTGCATCACTTTGACTCCCCCGCCGCCCTGTTCAACCAGGGCGACTGGCTCAACCGCAAGACCGTCGACGCCTATGTGCGCTATGCCGAGTTCTGCTTCCGCGAGTTCCGCGAGGTCAAGAATTGGTTCACCATCAACGAGCTCATCAGCCTCTCGCACTCCCAATACATCCAAGGCAACTTCCCGCCCAACCATCACTTTGATGTGACGAGCGGCATCCAGAGCCAGCACAACGAGCTCGTTGCCCACGCCCGCGCCGTCAACCTGTATAAGGATCTTGACGAGACCGAGCACCTGGGCGGACGCATTGGCATGGTCAACGTCCTGACGCCGGCATATCCTGCCACCGACTCGCCCGCCGACCAGCACGCCGCCGACCTGTACAACGCCTTCTACACCGACTTCATCATGGACGGCGCCTTCCTGGGTCACTACTCCGCGCGCACCCTCTCACTCATCAACGAGATTCTGCGTGCCAACAACGCCACACTTACGGTTGAGGACAGCGACATGGAGGAGCTCGCCAAGGCGGCGCCCCGCAACGATATGTTCGGCCTCAACTACTATCAGTCGGCGTTTATCGCCGCCTACGATGGCGAGTCCACCAACAGCTTTAACGGCACCGGAGACAAGGGCACCTCGTGCTTTAAGTTTAAGGGCGTCGGGCAGCAGGTCGATATGCCGGGTATCCCCACCACCGACTGGGATTGGCTCATCTACCCGCAAGGCCTCTACGACACGCTCAAGCACATCAGCGCCACCTATCCCAACCTCCCCGTCATCTATATCACCGAAAACGGCCTGGGCCACAAGGACCCCGAGCCCGACGCAAACGGCATCGTCGCCGATCCCGAGCGCATCGACTTTGTCGACCAGCA
Source organism: uncultured Collinsella sp. (assembly GCA_959020035.1). Lineage (GTDB taxonomy): Bacteria > Actinomycetota > Coriobacteriia > Coriobacteriales > Coriobacteriaceae > Collinsella. Next base: position 9,598 of record CAUEQX010000061.1, read on the forward strand.
CATGGAGAAGGTGCTCCAGGCGCGCGCCGAGGGCGTCGACGTCCAGGGCTACTTTATCTGGAGCCTGCAGGACCAGTTCTCGTGGGCCAATGGCTATAACAAGCGCTACGGCCTGTTCTACATCGACTTCGACACGCAAAAACGCTACATCAAGCAGTCGGCACTCTGGTACAAGGAGCTCGCCGACACTATGGCGGACGCGCAGTAGCGCATCGCCTCGCTTTCCCCCGAGAAGGGAGCGGCCCTATGCGATACAAACCCAGCCGCTCCCCTCTCTCCCCCTGGGACCGAC
>CAUEQX010000062.1 GCA_959020035.1 uncultured Collinsella sp.
CGTTAATAATTCTTGGTGAGGCCCTCACCTTAGATACGCTCTTGTCGGGCGAAATGTTTCAAATTCAAGCATGAAAAACCGACCAAAATAAACCTGTCCCTTTTTGGCATAAAGGAATCCCCTCCCGTCCCGGGAATCCGACGTACTCGTCGGGGCAACGTTCCTCACAAAAAAAGACCCGCTTCCCTGTTGGGAAACGGGTCTTTGGAAGGACGGTTAACGTACTTGGAAATTACTCCTCGTCGTTGTCCTTGGCCTCTTCGGCGTCGTCGGTGTCCACGAGCTGGTTGAGCAGCTCATCGAGAGAAGCCATGTCCTCGTTGATGGCACCGTTGGCGGGAGCCTTCTTGTCGTCGATCGGGGCGCCCAGGAGCTCCTCGTCGGCGTCGGCGTGATGCGTCGGAGCGGAGGTACCCAGCAGGATATCGTCCGGACCGTCGGGGCTAAAGACCATCTGCAGCAGCTGCGAGAGGTCTTCCTCGTCGGCAACGTCGTCGTTGTTCTCGAGGATGTAGAGCAGATCGTGGGCCTCGAGGCCGTCACGGAGCTCCTCGATCGCCTTGGCACCGATACCATCGATGCGCAGCAGATCCTCCTCAGACTTGCCGACCAGGTCGCCGACCGTCTCGATGCCGACCTCGCTGAACTTGTTGGTCCAGCGCTGCGACACGCCCAGGTCGTCGAACAGGTACAGGCGAGCCTTCTCGGCGGAGATGGTGTGACCATTGCGGGTGAACGAACCGTCAGCACCGCCGAACTCGTCGTAGCCGGCCCAGTCGAGCTGCTGCGGGAGCTGCTCGTCCAGGTCCTTGAGCTCCACAGGAGCCCACTCGGGCAGCGACTTGGCGTTGGGCGAAGCCGGGCCGTCGATGTCCACGTAGCCGTCGGCCGTGCGATACGTCAGCTTGGCGTTGGCGTACGGCTTGAGGCCGGTACCAGCAGGGATCTTCTTACCGACGATGACGTTGGACTTAAGGTCGAGCAGGTGATCGACCTTGCCCTCGATGGCAGCCTCGGTAAGGACGCCAGCGGTACGGATGAACGAAGCGCTCGACAGCCAGGAGTCGATGTTGGACGCGACCTTGAGCGTACCCAGGATGACAGGCTCGGCCACGGGAGCCTGACCGCCCAGACGGGCAACGCGCTCGACCTCGTCGGCGAACTCGTAGCGGTCGACGTACTGACCAAGCAGGTACTTGGAGTCGCCGGGGTTGGTGATCTGAACACGACGCAGCATCTGACGTGCGAGCACCTCGATGTGCTTGTCGTTCAGGTCGACGCCCTGGCTGGTGTAGACGTCCTTGACGCTCTCGACGAAGGTGTGCATCGTCGACTCGATGTCGGTCAGCTTGCGCAGGTTGCGGAAGTTGACGAAGCCCTTGGTGATCTGGTCGCCGGCGCGAACCTCGCAGCCGTCCTCGATCTCAGGCATAAAGCGCACCGAAGCGGGGACGCGACGCTCGTCGAGGACACGGGTGTGATCCTCGGAGTCGGTGAGCGTCAGCACGTACTCGGACTTCTCGGGCTTAATCGAGAGGTGGCCAGAGTACGGAGCCAGCTCGGCCTCGCGACCCAGGATCTTCTCGTTGACGTTGCCGACGATATCGAACATACGGCTGACCGTAGGCAGACCCTGCGTAATATCGTCGACGCCAGCGACGCCGCCGGAGTGAATGGTACGCATCGTAAGCTGCGTACCGGGCTCGCCGATGGACTGGGCGGCAATAATGCCGACGGCAGTACCGATGGCGACCGGACGACGGGTGGAAAGATCCCAGCCGTAGCACTTCTGGCACACGCCGTACTTGGAGCGGCAGGTGAGCAGCGCGCGAAGCTTGACCTTCTTGAGGCCCGCATCGACCATCTTCTGGATGTCGGCGACCTTCTCGATGTAGCCGTCCTGCTCAAAGAGCACGGTGCCATCGGGAGCCACGACGTCCTCGATGAAGCAACGGCCGACGAGGTCGGTGTTGAGGTCGGTGGTGCCGGGAATGATGAGGTTGTAGGTGACGCCCTCGTGCGTACCGCAGTCCTCCTCGCGGACGATGACATCCTGGGCCACGTCGACCAGACGACGGGTCAGGTAACCAGAGTCCGAGGTGTGGGATGCGGTATCGACCAGGCCCTTACGGGCGCCGTAGGTCGAAATGAAGTACTCGAGCGGCAGCAGGCCCTCGCGGAAGTTCGCCTTAATGGGAAGGTCGATCGTCTCGCCGGACATGTCTGCCATCAGGCCACGCATGCCGCCGAGCTGACGCAGCTGGGTCTTAGAACCACGGGCGCCGGAGTCGGCCATCATGTACAGCGGGTTCTCCTCGTCGAACATGTCGAGCATGAGTGCTGCGACCTTGTCGGTACAAGCGGTCCACTCGTTAACGACTTCGATGTGGCGCTCCGTCTCGTTGATGAAGCCCTCCTCGAAGTACTCGTTGATCTGGTCGACGTTGGCCTGGGCGCGATCGAGCAGCTCCTGCTTCTCGGCAGGGATGAGAGCGTCCCACACCGAGATGGTGAGGCCGGCGCGGGTAGCGTAGTGGAAGCCGGAGTACTTGATGGCGTCGAGGATCGGACCGACCTTGGCCTCGGGATAGCGATCGCAGCAGTCCGCAACCAGCTTGGCCACGTCGCCCTTGACCATCTTGTAGTTCATGAACTCATAGTCTTCGGGCAGGCACTGGCGGTTGAAGATGATGCGGCCGATAGAGGTCTCGAAGCGCGCGGTCTTGTTGCCGGTGACGTCGTAGTCGACGAACTCGTTCTTGCCGTTCTTGACGCGGAAGATACGGGTGCCGTCCTCGTTGATGACGTTGGCATCGGCAGCGGACACGCGGACCTGGATCTTGGCCTGCATGTCGACCTCGGAGCGGCAGTCATAGGCGTGCAGCGCGTCGTCGAAGCTCGAGAACACGTGGTTCTCGCCCGGCAGACCCTCGCGAACCTGGGTGAGGTAGTACACACCGATGATCATGTCCTGCGAAGGGATGTTGACCGGCTTGCCGGATGCCGGCGAGCGCAGGTTGTTCGCAGAGAGCATGAGCACGCGGGCCTCGGCCTGAGCCTGGCTGGACAGCGGCACGTGGACAGACATCTGGTCGCCGTCGAAGTCGGCGTTGAAGGGCGAGCAGACCAGCGGATGCAGGTGGATAGCCTTGCCCTCGACCAGCACCGGCTCAAAGGCCTGGATGGACAGACGGTGCAGGGTCGGTGCACGGTTGAGCAGCACGACGCGGCCGTCGATGACCTCTTCGAGGATATCCCACACAAAGGTGGCACCGCGGTCGATAGCGCGCTTGGCGCCCTTGATGTTCTCGACCTTGCCAAGCTCGACCAGGCGCTTCATGACGAAGGGCTTGAAGAGCTCCAGCGCCATGGTCTTGGGCAGACCGCACTGGTGCAGCAGCAGCTTGGGGTCGGTAACGATTACCGAACGGCCGGAGTAGTCGACACGCTTACCCAGCAGGTTCTGACGGAAACGACCCTGCTTGCCCTTGAGGGCCTCGGCGAGCGACTTGAGCGGGCGACCGCCACGGCCAGAGACCGGGCGACCACGACGGCCGTTGTCGAACAGGGCGTCCACGGACTCCTGGAGCATGCGCTTCTCGTTGTTCACGATGATCGCAGGGGCGTCCAGGTCGAGCAGGCGCTTGAGTCGGTTGTTACGGTTGATCACGCGACGGTACAGGTCGTTGAGGTCGGACGCGGCGAAGCGGCCGCCGTCAAGCTGGACCATCGGGCGCAAATCGGGCGGAATGACCGGAATGACGTCCAGGATCATGTTCGCGGGGCTGTTGCCGCCCTTCAGGAAGGCGTCAACGACCTCGAGGCGCTTAACGGCCTTCTCGCGCTTCTGCTTCTGGGAGTCCTCGTCGGCGATGATGGCCTTGAGCTTCTCGGCCTCGGAAGGGAGATCGATGGCAGCGAGCAGGTCGCGGACGGCCTCGGCACCCATGCCACCCTTGAAGTACATGGAGTAGTAACGGGTCATCTCACGGAACAGCGGCTCATCGGAAATGAGGTCGCGCTCGCTGAGCTTCATGAAGGCGTTGAAGGCGTCCGTGCGGAGCTGCTTCTCGTCCTTGCACTCTTCCTCGATGTCGACGATGCCAGAGGCGATCTCCTCGGGGGTCAGCGGCTCCTCGTCGGAGAACTCGTCAAAGTTCTCGGGGTTGCCCTGCTCCTTGAGGGACTCAATCTGGCGGGCGCACTCGGCATCGATCTCTTCCAGATCGGCGGCGAGCTCCTCGCGCAGGTCGTCGGCGTCGGCCTCGCGAGCCTCGTAGTCGACCTCGGTGATGATGTAGCTGGCAAAGTACAGAACCTTCTCGAGGTCCTTGGACTTGATGTCGAGCATACGGCTCATCGGGAAGCTCGTGGGGCTCTTGAAATACCAGATGTGGGACACGGGAGCGGCGAGCTCGATGTGGCCCATGCGGTCGCGACGCACCTTGGCCGAGGTGACCTCGACGCCGCAGCGCTCGCAGACGATGCCCTTAAAGCGGATGCCCTTGTACTTGCCGCAGGAGCACTCCCAGTCCTTGGCGGGACCGAAGATCTTCTCGCAGAACAGGCCGTCCTTCTCGGGCTTGAGGGTACGGTAATTGATGGTCTCCGGCTTCTTAACCTCACCGTGCGACCAGGAACGGATCTGGTCGGCGGAGGCAAGGGAGATCTTTACCGAGTCAAAATCAGTAGCTTCGAAATCTGCCACAGTCAACTACTCCTTATCAGTGGTCGTGGCGGCGACAGCCTCGGGCGCCTCGTCGGTCTCGGCATCCTCGGCCTCGACGTCGGCGTCAACGCCGGCGAGCGCAGCCAGGTCGTCGAGAGCAGAGGTCTCCTCGGCGGTCACAGGGGCGGAGGCGTCCTCGTCGGCATCGTGCATGGGCTCGATGTCCAGTGCGAGCGAACGAATCTCCTTGACGAGAACCTTGAAGGACTCGGGGATACCCGGGACAGGAACGTTCTCGCCCTTGACGATGGACTCGTAGGTCTTGACGCGGCCCACGGTATCGTCGGACTTGACGGTCAGGATCTCCTGCAGGACGTTGGAAGCACCGTAAGCGTACAGTGCCCAAACTTCCATCTCGCCGAAACGCTGGCCGCCGAACTGAGCCTTGCCGCCCAGCGGCTGCTGGGTAACCAGGCTGTAAGGGCCGGTCGAACGGGCGTGGATCTTGTCGTCAACCATGTGGCCGAGCTTGAGGATGTAGGACGTACCCACGGTAATGGGCTCGCGGAACTCCTCGCCGGTGCGGCCGTCGAACAGGCGGGTCTTGCCGCGCTCGTCAAGCTGGGTGACGAACTCGGGGCGCATGTGATCGCCAAAGGCAGCGGTGGCCTTGTTGAGCATGTTCTTGTTAGCACGACGAATGACCTCGGCGATCTCGTCCTCCTTGGCGCCGTCGAAGACGGGCGTCGCGGTGAAGAACGGACCGGGGACGTACTTGTCGGAGTCGGCCTGCTCGGTATCCCAACCGCAGGCAGCAGCCCAGCCAAGGTGGCACTCGAGCAGCTGGCCGACGTTCATACGCGAAGGAACGCCCAGCGGGTTGAGGATAACGTCGATCGGGGTACCGTCAGCCATGTAGGGCATGTCCTCGACCGGCAGAACGTTGCAGATGACACCCTTGTTGCCGTGGCGGCCGGCGATCTTATCGCCCTGCTGGATCTTACGACGCTGGGCGACGTAGACGCGCACCTGCTCGTTGACGCCGGGAGCCAGATCGTCGCCGTTCTCGCGGCTAAAGCGGACGACGTCGATGACGCGGCCGTAAGCGCCGTGAGGCATCTTAAGGGAGGTGTCGCGGACGTCGTGGGCCTTGGCACCGAAGATGGCGCGCAGCAGGCGCTCCTCGGCGGTCAGAGCGCTCTCGCCCTTAGGCGTGACCTTGCCGACCAGGATGTCGCCAGGGCCGACCTCGGCGCCGATGCGGATAATGCCGTCCTCGTCGAGGTTGGCAAGCATGTCCTCGGAGAGGTTCGGGATCTCGCGGGTGATCTCCTCGGGGCCGAGCTTGGTGTCGCGGGCATCGATCTCGTGACGGGTGATGTTGATGGTCGTCAGCAGGTCCTCGGCCACCAGGCGCTCGGACACGACGATGCCGTCCTCGTAGTTGAAGCCTTCCCACGGCATGTATGCCACGGTGAGGTTCTGACCCAGTGCGAGCTCGCCATGATCGGTCGAAGGACCGTCAGCCAGGGGCTCGCCCTGCTCAACGGTGTCACCGACGCGCACGAGCGGACGGTGGTTGATGCAGGTGGACTGGTTGGAGCGCTGGTACTTGGCCAGGTGATACTCGTCCATGCCGCCGGCATGCTTGACGATGATCTTGGCGGCGTCGGCAAAAATGACCTCGCCGGCGTTCTTGGCCAGGGTGACCTCGCCGGAGTCCAGGGCGGCGCGACGCTCCATGCCGGTACCGACATAGGGAGCGGCAGGGTGAACCAGCGGCACGGCCTGACGCTGCATGTTGGCGCCCATCAGCGTACGCTTGGCGTCGTCGTGCTCGAGGAACGGGATCAGCGTGGCTGCGACGGAGAGCATCTGACGCGGCGAGACGTCCATGTAGTCGACGTCCTCGACGGGCACGTCGGCGGGAGCGCCGAAGGAGCCGTCGAAGTCGCGGGTACGGGCGATCACGGTGTGCGGGCGGACAAGCCTGCCCTCGGCATCGGTCGTGATGAACTCGTTGGTCTTGGGATCGAGCGGCGTGTTAGCCGGCGCGATGACGTGCTTCTCTTCCTCGTCAGCGGTCATCCAGTCGATCTGGTCGGTGGCAACGCCGTTCTCGACGCGACGGAACGGAGCCTCGATGAAGCCGTACTCGTTGACGCGGGCGTAGAGGGCGAGCGAGCCGATCAGGCCGATGTTGGGGCCTTCGGGGGTCTCGATCGGGCACATGCGGCTGTAGTGCGAGTTGTGAACGTCGCGGACGGCCGTCGGCACGTTGGTGCGGCGGCTGGAGCCGGACTTGTGGCCGGCAAGACCGCCAGGGCCGAGTGCGGACAGGCGGCGCTTGTGGGTCAGACCGGTCAGGGGGTTCGCCTGGTCCATGAACTGCGAGAGCTGCGAGGAACCGAAGAACTCCTTGATGGAGGCCACGATCGGGCGGATGTTGATGAGCGACTGCGGGGTGATCTCGTCGATGTCCTGGGAGCTCATGCGCTCACGGACGACGCGCTCCATACGGCTCATGCCGATACGGAACTGGTTGGCGACGAGCTCGCCGACGGTGCGGATGCGGCGGTTGCCAAAGTGGTCGATGTCATCGACCTTGAAGCCCTGCTCGCCGGCAGCGAGGGACAGCAGGTAGCGCAGCGTCGCGACGATATCCTCGTCGGTGAGCACCGTGACCTCTTCCTCGGTGGTGAGGTTGAGCTTCTTGTTGACCTTGTAACGACCGACGCGGGCCAGATCGTAGCGCTGCGGGTTGAAGAGCAGGCCCTCGAGCAGGCTGCGGGAAGCGTCCACGGTGGGAGGCTCGCCCGGGCGCAGACGACGGTAGATCTCGATGAGGGCGTCCTCGCGAGTGAGGGCGGTGTCGCGCTCCAGGGTACGCTTGATCACATCGGAGTTGCCGAGCAGCTCGATGATGTCATCGTTGGTGACGGCGATGCCAAGGGCGCGCAGGAACATCGTGGCGCTCTGCTTGCGCTTACGGTCGATGGAGACCATGAGCTGGTCGCGCTTGTCGACCTCAAACTCGAGCCAGGCACCGCGGGACGGGATGATCTGGGCCTTGTAGATCTGCTTGCCCGAATCCATCTCGGAGCTGTAGTACACACCCGGGGAACGGACGAGCTGCGAGACGACGATACGCTCGGTACCGTTGATGATGAAGGTGCCCTGATCGGTCATCATGGGGAAGTCGCCCATAAAGACGAGCTGCTCCTTGATCTCGCCGGTCTCCTTGTTGGTGAGACGGACGTCGGTCAGAAGCGGGGCCTGATAGGTCATGTCCTTCTCGCGGCACTCCTCGACGGTGTGCGCGGGGTCGCCGAACTGATGCTCGCCGAAGGTAACCTCGAGAACATGGTTCTGGCTCTGGATGGGGCTGGATTCCTTGAACGCCTCACGAAGGCCCTCGTCCTTAAAACGCTCAAAGGATTCCCTTTGAACAGAGATAAGGTTGGGGAGCTCCATGGCCTCCGGGATTTTCCCGAAGCTGACGCGCTTGCGCTCAGTGGCAGTGTATGCGTAGGTCACCAGGTTTTTCCTCCTTCACGGAAATGCTCGGTGGGTTGGCGAGGCATAGCTTCGCCAGTTATCGCAACCTAATAGTTTATCAGGTACCGACCGTTGGGCAAGAAAAGCCTTGACGCGATTGAGTTTTTGGAGTAGCAAAGTTTTTCGACAGAAAACACGCAGGTAGATGTATGTGTATCGAACATCTGTTCATATATTTTCTGTGAACAGAGAGCCGGCAATCGCAGCTCTTATAAAAAACGGGCGCGAACCGAGGTCCGCGCCCGTAAATGTCGATGCCCGAAGGCTTACTTGCGCATCAATCCGCCGCGCTCGTCGATGGCATCCCAGAAGGCATCGGCAAAGCGGGGATCGCTTGCAGCCATGAGGGCGTTGGTGGCCATCCAGCCAGAGGGAGTGCCGGTGTCGTAGCCCGACAGCGGGTCGATGACGACGGCATACATGGCCTCACGGTCGAGCGAACGGGCCATGGCGTCGGTGAGCTGGATCTCGCCGCCCTTGCCGGCCTGCTGATCTGCCAGCAGGTCCATGACCAGCGGGCTCAGCAGGTAGCGACCGACGATGTACAGGTTGGACGGAGCAGCCTCGGGAGCGGGCTTCTCGACCAGACCGCCGATGCGCCAGACAGCGCCCGGCTCGGCATCGGCAACGTCCTCGGCGCCCTCGAGCGAACCGACGCGCTCGCCGGCGATAACGCCGTAGCGGCTGACTTCCTCGGGTGAGCAAGCAGCGACGGCGATAACCGAAGCGCCACCGTGCTCCTTGGAAACGGCGAGCATCTTGTCGCAGATGTCGCGGTTAGGCACAACGTAGTCGCCCAGAAGAACCAGGAAGTTCTCCCCTGCCACGGCGTCGGCAGCAGAGCGAATAGCATGGCCGAGGCCCTTGGGCTCGTACTGATAACGGAAGTCGACCGGCATACCGCCAGCGTGGGCGACGGCATCGGCATAGGCGTTCTTGCCGCGCTCGCGCAGCAGGTTCTCGAGCGAGCGATCGGGCTGGAAGTAGTTCAGTAGCTCGGGCTTACCGGGAGAAGTAACGATGATGGCATCGTCGACTTCCTCGGGGTCGAGCGCCTCCTCGACGACGTACTGAATGACGGGCTTGTCGAGCACCGGCAGCATCTCTTTGGGCGTGCACTTGGTGCCAGGCAGAAAACGCGTGCCAAGACCGGCGGCGGGGATGATTGCCTTCATGTTATTCAAAGATCCTTTCGCAGGCGCAAAAGCGCCCCATGCGTGCGGCGCACGGCCGCAGACCAAATTGCGATACCCAAGCATCTTACCGCTGGAACTATATGTCGCTACAAGGCAGAGACAATTCTTCAGCAGGTCAACGCAAATTATTGCTCGAATGGTGCAATTTTATTGCCCAACGGCAGGGCACCCGATACGACGCAAATCACAGAATACGGCAGTTTGAGCTACCGATGTCGAGGGACTGAAAAACAAAAAAGACGGGGCTCGCAATGCGAACCCCGCCTGCAAAGAAATCTGGCGAGAAAGCCTGATTACTTGAGGGTGACAGCAGCGCCAGCAGCCTCGAGCTTCTCCTTGGCAGCCTCGGCGTCCTCCTTCTTGGCACCCTCGAGAACAGCCTTGGGCGCGCCCTCGACGACCTGCTGGGCCTCCTTCAGGCCCA
>CAUEQX010000063.1 GCA_959020035.1 uncultured Collinsella sp.
TTTCACGAGAATGCTCGAAATTGAAAATCAAATTTACGTTAAAACGTTTTAAAGACTAAAATAGCAGCTAAATCCGTATATAAGTCGATACTTCAAACTACCTGTTTGCTTCAATGAGCTTTTCAAGCCTCAAAACGCGATGGTACAGGGCAGACTTCGACAAGGGAGGGTCAGCCATCTCCCCCAAATCACGCAGCGACAGATCGGGATAGCGCTCGCGCAGGTCGCAAAAGACCGCCAAGGCATCCGGAAGCGCATCGCGAAGGCCACGCTGCTCGAGCTCATCGATAAGCGCAAGCTGATGTTGGGCAGCACCGGCGCTTCTGGTCTGGTTGGCGAGCTCGGCATTCACGCGACGGTTCACATCGTTCTTAACCAACTTGACCGCGCGCGCCTCCTCAATCTCGGCAACGCTGCGCTTGGCACCAATCAGCTTTAATAGATGCTCGATTTCCTCGGCGCTCTTAATGTACACGGCATATGACCCCCGCCGTGCATTAACACGAGCATGGACCCCAATCTGCTCCAACAGATCGCAAAGTCCCTTGGCATATTGCTCGCCCTGCACAGCGATCTCCAAATGAAAATCGCCGCGTGGATCGGCCACGAAGCCGCCCGCGATGAGCGCGCCGCGGATATAGGCAAGTCTACAGCAAGGACGGGCGACAATGTGACGCGGCACACCTGCGACGAGCCCTCCCCTACGGTCGAGAATGCCCAGCAGCACCAGAGCCTTATCCAAATCGGGCTGATCAGGCAAGGTGATGAGGTAGTTTCGAACCTTATGCAAGACAGATTTGCGGACGGTGAACTCCGTTTTGAGCTTAAGGATACGATGCGTCAGCGTGATCATCGTGCGCGCGACGGCTCCCGTCTCAGTCGCAACCGTCAAACGATACCGCCCAGAGCCGGTAAGCGAGAGCGTACCACTCACACGCGTGAGGGCGGCAAGCGTCGACAAGTCGCAGTATTCACATTCGGGTTCGCAGCGCGCAAGCTCGTCGCGCACCTCAGCGGTAAACGACATGCAGGCCTATGCCTTCGTGTTGGCGCGCGACAGGTCGCGGTGGGAGATGCTCACATGATACTGAGCGCCTTCCAGGTAACGGGCCGTGGCCTCGGCAATGGCAACGCTGCGGTGCTGGCCGCCCGTGCAGCCGATGGCGATAGAAAGCTGCGGCTTACCCTCCGCGATATAGCCCGGCATCACCGTATCGAGCAGCTGTGTCCAAGCCTTCCAAAACTCCTGCGTCTTGGGATGGTCCAGAACAAAATCGGAGACCTTTTTATCGAGACCGGTCATCGTGCGCATCTCGGGATCGTAGAACGGATTAGGCAGGAAGCGGACGTCGATCATAATGTCCGCCTCGACGGGCATGCCGTGCTTAAAGCCAAACGAGAACACGTGGACGTCCATGAGCTGCTGGTCGGACAGCTCGGAAAATGCCATACGTAGCTTGTTGCGCAACGCAGAGGTGCGCAGACGGCTCGTGTCGATAATCATATCGGCTCGGTCGCGCACGCCCTGAAGCTGAAGGCGCTCGCGCTGAATGGCATCGGCCGTAGTCTCCCCCGGCTTGGCAATGGGATGACGGCGGCGATTTTCGCTGTAGCGACGAATCAGCACCTCGTCAGAAGCCTCCAGGAACACGATGTCGCAGCTCATCTCGCGCTCTTCGAGCGCGGCGACCGCATCGAGCAGCTCGTCAAACAGTCCCTGGCTACGCAAATCGCAGGTGACGGCGAGATGCCTGCCCACGCCCGTATTGATGCCGACGAGCTCGGCAAGCTGGGCGATGAGACGTGGAGGCAGGTTATCGATGCAAAAATAGCCCATGTCCTCGAACACGTGCATGGCCTGCGTGCGGCCCGATCCGGACATTCCGGTGATGATGACGATATCGGGGATGCGCTCCGAGCGCTCCGCCGCATCCATGGCATCTCCCTTTTGCATGTGCTGCCTCCCGAAAACAAGCGCGGGACCCAGCAACCCGGATCCCGCGCGGTCAATTGCCTATATTGAGTATACCGCCCCGAGCGGATACGAGGCCTGTCTTACGCCTCAAGCGCAGCCTTGAACCAACTCGTAATACTCGTGGGGTGCGTGATGGCGGTGCCGACGACAACGGCCCAGGCGCCAGCATCGATCGCGGCGCGAGCCTCCTCGGGCGTGTGCACGCGGCCCTCGCAGATGATGGGAAGACCGGGGAATTCCTCGGTCGCCTGACGCAGGAGCGGCAGATCGGGGCCATCGGCCATGGTGCAGTCGATGGCGGCGACGCCGTGAGAAAGCGTGGTGGATACCAGGTCAAAGCCCATATCAACAGCACGGCGAATGTCCTCGATGGTGGCACAATCCGCCATCAGGAGCACACCCTCCTCGTGCAGCGGGCGGAAGGTATCCTCGACCGTTTTGCCATCGGGGCGCGGACGATCGGTGGCGTCGATCGCCACGATATCGGCACCCGCAGCAACGCAGGCGCGAGCGTGGCGCAGCGTCGGCGTGATGTAAACGCCCTCGTGCCCATCCTTCCACAGGCCGATGACGGGAACCTCACAGCGACCCTTAATGGCGGCAATGTCGGCAAGGCCCTGGCAGCGAATGGCGGCGGCGCCGCCGAGCTCGCAAGCGCGAGACATTTGAGCCATGGTCTCGGGCGTACGAAGCGGCTCGCCCATATACGCCTGAACGCTCACGACGAGCTTGCCCTTCAGGGACTGGATCAAAGGATCGACGGTCATGTTCGACTCAACCTTTCTCAAAACAGCCTTCTGAGACACCGCACCTTGACGTTCAAACCGTCGCTCGCGTACCGAAGTACGCTTCGCTCCTCTTTCACGTCAATCTGCGGCACCTCAGAAGGCGCACTTGGTAGTTATATTTACTTCAACGACGCAAGAAGGTGTTCGGCAGCACCGATGAGCGGCGCGTCGCCCTCCAGAGAGCCGATGAGGATCGGTGTGTTCTGAAGCGGATCGAGCGCCTGGCTGGCATAGCCCTCGTGCACCGAATCCTTCCACGTCTGTGAACGCCAATCGGGACCTTGGTGAATCACGCCACCCGAAAGCACGATGACCTCGGGGTCCAGGATGTTAGCGAGCGAGCCCAAGCTGGCACCCAGCGCAAAGCCGGCGTCATGGATGACCTCGGTCGCCTTTGCGTCGCCCGCGCGGCACAGGTCGTTCACATCGCGACCGACCGAAGGACGGCTGGGGTCGACGCGGCCAAAACGCTCATCGTACATTCGACCAATGGAAGTGCCCGAAGCAACCGACTCCAGATGGCCGGAACGCCCGCAGGCGCAGGGAATGCCGGCGGCAGCCGAGCACTCGATGTGGCCCATATGGCCAGCAGCACCATGGAAGCCTTGCATCACGCGGCCGTTCTCGACATATGCGCCGCCGATGCCCGTACCGATGCCAAGACACAAGACGGAGAACTTGCCCTTGCCGACGCCCCAGTGGGCCTCGCCCAGAGCATGAGCCTGCACGTCGCCTACAACGGCAACGGGAAGACCGAGGTCCTCGCGCAGACGCGGCCCCAACTGGACGCCGGACCAGCCGGGCATGATCTCGTTGGCATACGCGATGGCGCCCGTCTTGGGATCGACGACGCCGGCAGCACCGATACCGACGCCAAGGACCTCGACATCGGGATTCGCCTCGAGAGCAGCCTTGATGGACGCCTCGATACGCTGGAAGACGGCCTCGCCGCCCTCTTGGGCCTCGGTGGGAACCTCGGCCTCAAAAACGGGATGAGGCACGCTACCGTCAGCCGGGTACTCCATGATGGCAGTCGCGATCTTAGTTCCGCCGATATCGACAGAGCAGACGTACTTGTTCTCCATGTCGCTCTCCTTAGGAGATAAAAAACAACTACAGGAAATGAAGGCGGTGTTATCGCCGCAGCTTGATAAAGGTTTCCCAGGTGCCCGAGGTTGGGGTGAAAGTGGTCGGGCGTTGACCTAATGGGTCACGCCCGACCACTTGAGCCTCAAGATCGGGTGCCTGGGGAAGCTTTACAGGAGACCGTTGTCCTGAAGGACCTTCTTAATCGCCTCGACGTTCTCGCCGGTCATGGCCTTCACCGGGCGCGGCATGGTCGGGCTGTCGAAGATGCCCATGAGGTTCATAGCGGTCTTGAAGGCGCCAACGCCACCGGCATAGCCCTGGACGCCCGAGGTGACATCCCAGATGTGGGAGATCTCGTTGAGGCGATCCTGCTCGGCCTTGACGGTAGCCCAGTCACCGGCCTGAGCGGCCTTCCACTGGCGCACGTAGCCCTCGGGCTCAACGTTGGCGAGACCCGGGACGGAACCGTCGGCGCCACCGAGGTAGGCGCCATCGACAACAACCTCGTGACCGGTGAGGATGCTCATCGGATGGCCGTTCTTCTCATTCTCCTGAATGAGGTAGCGGAACGAGATGTCATCGCCCGAGGAATCCTTGACGCCGGCCAGGACGCCCTCGGCGCCGAGCTTGGCAAGGAGCTTCCAGGGAAGCTTGGTGTGGACGCACACGGGGATGTCGTAAGCGAAGATGGGCAGGTCGAGTTCCTCGTGCAGGATGCGGAAGTGCTCCTCGACCTCGGTCATGCCCTGCAGGGCATAGAACGGGCAGGTGGCGACGAGGGCATCGGCGCCCAGCTCCTGGGCGACCTTGCCGTGCTCGATCATGCGCTCGGTCTCGGTGTCGATGATGCCGACCAGAACGGGAACACGGTGATCGACGATGCGCACAGCCTCGGCGATGATCTGACGACGACGCTCGTCGGTGGAGAAGACGACCTCGCCCGAGGAGCCCAGGAAGAACAGGCCATCGACGCCGGCATCGATCATGCGGTTGATGCTGCGCTCAAAGGAGGCAACGTCGAGCTGGTGATCTTCGGTATCGGGAACAACGACGGGAGGGATAACGCCGGTGAATTTCTGAGTTGCCACAAGAATCTCCTTAGTTGTCTGGCGGGCGGCCCTATGCCGCCCACTCTTGTTGGCAGTGTCCAGGCCGTCTAGGCCAAAGAACACGGGTAGAACGTTTGGTTAAAGAAGTCGACGACTTCGTTTTCGAACGCATTGATGCGCTCATGAGCGTATTTGGCATAAATGATATGCCTCCGGTCACACTCAAGACCGTTGAAAACGGCAAGCTGGCCCTTGGGATCGCTCACGGTATCCATAAGCGATGTGCCCATGAGCACCGATCCGCGCACCCGAGACGACAGTGCCTCGAGGCCGACGGGAATTGGATTGGCAACCGCCGTGCAGGCAAGGCCCCGCTCGTCCAGAGCAGAAACCGCCAGCGCGACTCCACCGCCAAGGCCCTCGCCCCATGCAAAGATGCGGTCGGGGTCCATGCCATCAAGATTGCGCGCGACCTTCGCCAGCGCGCAGCCCCAACGGACGCGCCTGACAAAAGCGGGCGAAGCAATCCCCCGCTGCAGGTCGTCCGCACCAGCAACATCGTCATCCAGCGCGAGGACGGCATACCCCATGGCGGCAAATCTCGTCATGTGATGCCAGCCGCGCACAGGCCGATCGATGTCGTGGAACATCAGGCACAGCGGCACACGCTCAGATACTCGGGCACGACCAACAGGCTCAATCAAACGAGCGTGGACCGCATCGTCACCGAGTTCAAAGGAAACCTCCGAGTAACGGGCGCAGAGGTTAACAAAGTCAATCGCCGTAATGGCCAGGCCTTGAATCTCAAGATTCGAAGCGCATGTCTCTAAATCAGAAATATCTGCTTGGACATCACCGTGCCAGTCCCGATATTCTGCGAGCCTTGACGAAACCGTTCCAGGAATTCCCACGAGCCCGGGGACTATCAGCTCGTCAACATTGCTCTCGCACTTAGACATGAGCCTCCCCTCCCTCGCAGAAAAACGAAATGATCAGATCATCAAAGTCCTGAATCTCCTCGTGGCCAAAACCTTCAAAGAACTCATGACGCTTTTCACAGGTCAGGTTGTTGTAGACCGCAAACTGCGTCGCCGGCGGACAGACGATATCGGCTGTGCCCGTGCCAAACAGAACGGGGCATTTGACCATGGGGGCAAAGTTCTTGGAATCGAAGTACGCCAGCTTGGCATAGGCTTCCTCGATACGAGTCGAGTCCTCGTCAAACCAGCGCGACCAATAGCGCAGACCCTCGTAGGCAATATCGTCGGCGTCCAGATCCCAAACCAGGCGGAAGTCCGATAAGAAGGGGTAGAGGATGGCCGCGCGGTCAACCAAATCGCTATTGAGCGCGCAGGTCGCAATACCCAAACCGCCGCCCTGCGATGCGCCGTTCACATACACGCGGGTAAGATCGATGCCCTCGAGCTCGCGAACGATACGGCACAGAATGCGGATATCCTGGTGCAAGCGGACATAGTAGAGATTGGCCGGGTCGCCGTCGATACCGGCGACGATATGGCCCGCGACCGTCGTGCCCTCAAATCCACCAATATCCTCGGAGGGACCTCCTTGGCCGGGGCAGTCGAGGGCGATGAGTGCCATGCCCATGCCCGCAAACGACGCCTGCTCAAACCAGCTGCGGCTCGCACCCGGATATCCATGGAACTGAAGCACCAGCGGCATGGGCTCCTCCGAGACCGGCTTGAGGTACTTGGCATGCAGGCGTGCACCACACATGCCGGTATACCAGAGGTCGAAAAACCGACAGGTCGCGGAATCCGCAACCGAAGCCGCCTCGATCGCGTAGTCGAGCTCGACGGTGTCGGCCTCGGCCATACGATCCTTCCAAAAGAGATCGAAATCCGATGGACGGGGCATGGCGCCTCGATATTCACCAAATTGATGTTGTAGCTCCTGAGCACTTGGCATGGCTCGTGAACCCAACCTTTCGAAATCGCAACGGAGGTGCGCCCGGCAAGGGAACCGGGCGCACGGGAGGGAAAGCGAGGCTACTCGCCGAGCTTGGGATGCAGCAGCGACGGCGCAGCGCCGAGCAGCATCTTGGTGTAGGGGTCCTGGGGGTGCTGGAAGACCTGCTTGGCCTCGCCCTGCTCGACGATCCTGCCGCCATTCATAACGATGATGTCGTCAGAGATATAGCGGACCGTCTGGATGTCATGGCTGATGAACACCATGGCCAGGCCGAGCTCCTTCTTAAGGTCGGTCAGCAGGTTCAGAATCTGCGCGCGGACCGAAACGTCCAGAGCCGAGGTGGGCTCGTCGGCGATGATGGCATCGGGGTTCAGCGACAGGGCACGGGCAATTGCGACGCGCTGGCGCTGGCCGCCCGAAAGCTGGCCGGGAAGAACCTCGGCAGCGGAGCTGGGCAGACCGGTGAGCTCCAAGAGTTCCTTGACGCGCTTCTCCTGCTCGGCCTCGGTACCCAGGTTGTGGACGCGCATGGGGTCGAGCAGCTGCTCGCGAACGACCATGCGGGGGTTGAGCGCCGTGGCCGGGTTCTGGAACACGACCGAGATGACGCGACCCATGTGGCGACGGTCCTCGGCGGTACGTTTGGTAACGTCCTTGCCCTTAAAGTAGACCTTGCCGCTCGTGGGGGCCTGCAGGCCGCACATGACGTTGGCGGTGGTGGACTTACCGCAACCGGACTCGCCGACGATGCCGATCGTCTGACCGGGCATGAGCTTAATCGTTACACCCTGGACGGCGTGAACCAGGTTGGGGTGCAGAATCGAGCCGGTACGGGTCCTAAAGGTGACGTGAACGTCATCAAGGAAGATGATCGGCTCGACGCCGTTGACTGCGGTCTCGCTCATCTACATCACCTCCGCGTGAGGGGTCAAACCATTTGCCTTGAGCACCTCGTCGGGGAGCTCGGAATAGAAGTGCTCGGTGCCGGGCACGCGCTTGAAGACCGGACGGGTGTCCAGGCCAATACGCGGATGGCTCGAGCGGGGCGCGAAGCGATCGCCCTTGGGGAAATCGCGCGGACTCGGAACGGCGCCGGGCACCTGGTGCAGGCGGCCCGAACCGCTCTCGATGGACAGAACGGAACCCAGAAGACCGCGGGTGTACTCGTGGATCGGGTTGGTGAGCAGCTCCTTGGTGGGCGCCTGCTCGATAACCTGGCCAGCGTACATAACCGTGATGTTGTGGGCGACCTCGGCGACCAGCGCCAGGTCGTGCGAAACGAAGATCATGGCAAAGCCGAGCTTGGCCTGAAGATCGTTGAGCAGCTTGATAACCTGCTTCTGGACGGTAACGTCCAGAGCGGTCGTGGGCTCGTCGCAGATGACCAGCTTGGGGTCGCGGGTAAGGGCCATAGCGATCAGGACACGCTGACGCTGGCCGCCGGAAAGCTCGTGCGGATAGCTCTCGAGCGTGCGCTTGGGATCGAGGCCGACGAGCTCCAGGAGCTCCTCGGCGCTGCGGGTTCCGCCGCGCTTGGTGAGCTGCTTCATCTGGGCAGAGATGAGCATGGAGGGGTTGAGCGAGGACAGGGCGTCCTGATAGACCATGGCGATATCGGTACCGCGCAGGCCGAACCACTCCTTCTTGCTCATCTTGAGCAGGTCACGGCCCTCCCAGAGGACCTCGCCGGAAAGGTGCTCGTCCTCATCGGTCAGGCCCATGATGGCCAGCGTGGTGATGGACTTACCGCAACCGGACTCGCCCACCAGGCCCATGGTCTGACCAGGACGGACGTCAAAGTTGACATGGTCGACGACGTTGATATCACCGTGATGCTCAAACTGAATGCAGAAGTCACGGACCGAGAGAATCGGTTCAACAGACTCGTCGGGCACATGGCGATCGTCACGCTTGAGCTCGACATCGCGCAGGGCGCCAAGGCGAGCGGAGAGGGACTGGGCCTGCTCCTTGTAGGCGCGAACGGGGTCGGAGACCAGCAGGTCGGCCTCGCGACGCTTGGAGGAATCGGTAGGATCCAGGGCGGCGGAGGGGGCAGCGGCCATGGCGTCGGTAATGCCCTCGGAGAGGATGTTAAGCGCCAGGCAGGTGATCATGATGGCCAGACCCGGGAACAGCGCCTGCCACCAACGGCCGGCGAGCACGCCGCCGCGGGCGTCGGCGAGGATGTTGCCCCAGGTAGCGGTGGGCTCCTGGATACCAGCGCCGATGAAGGTCAGCGAGGCCTCGAAGATGATGGCGTCGGCGACCAGGGTAACGGTGAAGACCATGATCGGGGCGATGCAGTTACGCAGAACATGCTTGATCAAAATCCACGGAGCCTTGGCGCCGGAAACGATGACCGCGCGGACATAGTCCTCGCCGTACTCGGACACGATGTTGGCGCGCACGATACGGGCAATCTGCGGAGTGTACATAAAGCCGATGGCGAAGATGATCGACGGCACGGAGTTGCCCAGGATGGAGACGAAGACGGCCGCGAGGGCGATGCCCGGGATGGACATGATGATGTCCAGGATACGCATGATCGTCTCGGAGACGGCCTTGCGCGAAACCGCTGCAAGGGCGCCCACGACTGAGCCGCAGACCAGAGCCATGGCAGTGGCGCCAAAGCCGATAATCAGCGAGTAACGACCGCCGTAGAGCATACGCGACAGAATGTCGCGACCCTTATCGTCGGTACCGAAGATAAATCCGTTGCCGGGAGCCTGGCGAGCCGTAAAGATCTCGACCGGGCTATA
>CAUEQX010000064.1 GCA_959020035.1 uncultured Collinsella sp.
GCACGCGTGCCCGATCAGGCCAAAGCCCGTGACATCGGTGCAGCCGTGAAGCTCAAGTCCCTCGGACAGACGAATCGGCGCCTCGTTGAGGGTGCGCATCGAGTCAAACATGGCTGCGGCCTCGTCCTGCTCGATGAGCTCGCCCTTAATGGCCGTAGTGATGATGCCCGAGCCGATCGCCTTGGTCAGCAACAGGACATCGCCCACGCGCGCGCCGCTGTTGGCGAGCATGTGGTCGAGTGGCACAAAACCGCTCACGGACAAGCCGTACTTGGGCTCGTCGTCGTTGATGGTGTGGCCGCCCGCGATGGAGCAACCCGCCTCGACGCACTTGTCGGCGCCGCCCGCCAGAATCTGACCGGCGACCTCGATGCCCAGGCAGCTCGGGATGCACAGCAAGTTCATGGCATGGCTCGGCCGCCCGCCCATGGCGTAGATATCCGACAGCGAGTTGGCCGCGGCGATCTGGCCAAAGAGGAACGGGTCGTCGACCATCGGTGGGAAGAAGTCGATGGACTGCACGAGCCCCAGGTTCTCCCCTACGCGGAAGACGCTCGCATCGTCGGAGGTATCGAACCCTACGAGCAGGTTGTCGTTATGCACATTGGGTAAATCGCCCAGGACCTGGGCGAGGGCTCCGGGAGCCAACTTAGCGGCTCAACCGCTCGCGGCCGTCATGGACGTGAGCCTCACGGTGTCCTTAGCCATACGAACCCCCTTCCAACAAATCAACGACTCTAAGTATACGCGCCAGGCACGCTTCCCAAGAGACCGCCGACGGCTCGAACGTCGAAGGCGGCGCGGCAAGCGCCTGCGCGATAGCATCTGCCAGTGCGCGCTCAAACAAAGGAAGGTCGGCCGCCACGGGCGTGTCGACATCCGTCATGCGCGGCGACGCCACCCACGTCACGGGAGCACCGGGAAGCATCGCCTCCATCCAGGGACGAACGCCGGGCAAATCGGTCGCCACAACTTTGCAGCCGCACGCGAGGGCCTCGATCGTCACGAGCGGCAGACCCTCGTAAAACGAAGGCAGCACAAAGACGTCGGAACTGCGGTAGGCACGCACGAGCCCATCGCTATCCAGGCGCCCCGCCAGCGTCACCGGCACATCCGAGGCCGCGGTCAAGCGCTCGATACGCGCGTACTCGGCATCGTCCCCGCGGCCGCCCACAAGTACCAAGCCAGATGGGCGGACGCCATCGTCAATCGGCAATGACACGGCTCGAACCAGCGACTCGACGCCCTTTATAAAGCAAATCTTGCCCACGTACGCAAGCGATCCCGGCTGCCTCGCCACGTTTGCGTCGCGGCAGAAGACGCGATGGTCGTAGCCCGTCCCAATCACGCGGATGCGATCGGCATCGACGCCGCACACCAGGCCAATCTGCTCAGCCTGCTCAGCATGGAGCGCAAAGACGGCATCGAGCCGACGGACCGCACTTACGATGCGATCGCGCTCGAGCGCATGCGAACGCAGCTGGCGCAGGTCGGTCGAATGGCACACGGCAACAACTGGCACGTCTCGGACGCGCTCGCGCGCCAATGCGGTCACCAGATACAGGTGATGGCAGAGCACCAGATCGGGCCGAAACTCAGCCACCGCCCGATCGATTGCAGCAACAAATGCCCGCTCAAATGCCTTGAGCATCGAAGGCGTCAGGTCACGATAGCGCGTGGAGGGATAGGGCATGACATCGGACATACCGCAGATGGGAAACGGCAGCTCGGGCGACTCGAACGGTACGGCAAACACGGCAGCACGCCGGTCCAGCTCGCCTTGGGTATCACCCGGAGCCGCGCCGCAAAGCACGGCGGCGCGATGCCCCGTCTCGATCTGTTCGCGCACGAGCGCGGCAAGGTAGGTGCCGCTGCCGGTGCTATCTGGTTTTTGTGCCGAGATATTGAGGATGCGCATGTCGCGGTACACCCCTAGGCCAAGGCGGCGGCGCGAATCGCCGCGCCAATGGCACCTGCAAAGCGGGCCTGGGGCGAGGTGGTCACCGGCGACCCCAGTAGCTCGCCCAACCGCTCCACCACGAAGGCGTTCTCGCACAGACCGCCGGTCAGATAGTACGGAGCGCCCGCCGCCTGCCCGGCCATGGTCGCCACGCGCGAGACCACGCTGTCGATCACGCCACGCGCAATGTTCTCGCGCGGTTCACCGCGACCGATCAAGCTGATGACCTCGCTTTCGGCAAACACCGTGCACATGCTGGAAATCTTGGTAGGCTCGCCGGTGCGGGCGAGGTCTGCCATCTGCTGCTGGGAAATGCCTAGGCGGTCGGCCATGATCTCCAAAAAGCGCCCCGTGCCGGCGGCGCACTTGTCGTTCATGGCAAACTTGGCCACGCGACCGCCTTTAAGCTGGATGACCTTGGTGTCCTGACCACCAACATCGATTACGGTGCCGTGATCGCCAAACAGGCACACGGCACCGGTGCCGTGGCAAGTGATCTCGGTCACGACCTTGTGCGCATAGGGCACGGCGACACGGCCGTAGCCAGTCGCGACCACGCGAACATCGTCGCCCGTCACGCCATAGTCGGCCGCAGCGAGCTCACCGCGCAGACGCTCGGCCGCATCGACCGACGAATAGCCCGTCGGCATGACGCAGGTCCACGCAATGGCGCCGTCCGTCTCCACCACTGCAGCCTTCGCGGCCGTCGAGCCTATGTCGATACCAATGCCAACCACGGCATCCTCCTTCTTATGCAACGCAGGGACGCCCCTTGTCACATTCGTTAGGCCTTCAAAAAAGCGAGATAGCGCACGCAGGTATAGATCACCAGAATAGCCGCAATCACCGTCTCTACAAGCGCAACGGGAGCAAGCCACGGCAGCGGTGCCCCCATGTTCAAAAGACAGGAAGCCGTCATTTTGGATGCGATGGCGCTGATCACAAAGGGGAAGGTAAACGCCGCATAGCTGGGATAAAACGGAAGCGAGAGGCAGCGGACCAACTGTACCAAGGAGAACAGATAGATGACCGTCGCAACGGCAAACATCGCCAACAAAAAGGCGTGGTTCTTGGGCATAACGGATTGCACGTAACCAGCGAGACACAGGCTCATGGGCGCAGCGTAAATGCAGATAAGCGGTTTGGCGGGCTCTGGAACATTGGGCAGCTTGACATACCTCATCGTCACCAGAACAAATAGCACCACAAAGCTAACCAGGCCAAACCAGAATGCGGCGGCGCCAATTGCCGTAGCTTCGTATACAGGCGCGGTAACCGCTGCGACCGCAATGCCAACGTACACAATGTAATAACTGGCAAAGACGGTTTGGAGCTTAATCTTTGCCACAAACTTGGCCGTGAAGAACACGATCAGCGCGACATGAAGCGCAATCGCCACGACCCACACGACAAACGCCACATCCGCGGCACCAAGATACCCTTTGATATAGGTCGAAAGCAGCATGAGCGCCATCGAGAAAGTGCCCGAAACACTTGCCATAATCGGGTTCGTCATATCCTCGGCAAACAGCTTGGGGAATGCGACCACCTTGATAATGAATAGCAGCAGGAACAGTGCCGAAACCACGCCGCAGACCATGCGCAGCGCCTCGGAATAACTCTGCAAAAGATTACCCAGGGCCGCACAACCTAACGCGACGCCGCAAATCGGAACAGGGATTTTCTTGATCATATCCATATAGATAGGTTTCCTAACCTCGTCGTCCTTCTTATGCCAGGCTCCGGCATCTCGCCGGACACCTGCTGCTAGATTTCGATATCGGCAACTTTACGGCGCGGAGCCGGCTCGTCGACTTCGTCCAGATTCTTAATGCCGCACTCGCGACACACCATCTGGGCGACCTTCCATGCACACAGACCTGTGTAGTAAATGCACTGCTCTTTATGCTCGCCGCGGCCCATGTCAAATTCCTTTGTCAGGATACGGCAGCAGATGGCATGCTTACCGTTGTTCTCGCGGAACCAATCGTGCAGCTCGTGCGTAAGCTGCATCGACTTGACGGATTTTGGATTGGTCGGGCCGTCCTGCTCCGTACGTCCAAACAACATTCCAATCGCCAGAATGCCACCATTGAAAGCGCCGCACGCGCAGCCGGACTTGCCTGCGCCCACCGACATACCAGACGCCATGGCCACGACCGAATCGGGCACATCGAGCTCGAGCATTTGCTTCATGGTGTAGACAAGCGACTCGCAGCAGTAATAACCCTTTTTGAAGTTAGCCTCGGCCGCGCGTTGTACAGCACGAGGACTTAGCTCAGATACGCCAATTGCAACATTGGGTTCAACCATTTCATTTCCTTTCAAATCGATATGGCATAGGGGCTGCCCCCTTGCCGCGTTCGCCTTACAGGGTCTCGATAAAGGCGGCGATGCGGGTCTCGATCTGACCCATGTCGCCGTTGCTGTAGTCGGTCTCGATCTTCATATACGGAATACCCGCACCCTCGACGGCCTCCTGCATGCGCGCGCTCTCAACGTTGAAGGTGTGGCAGGCCTGTAGCACGCTCTCTACCACGCCATCGACATGGTACTTCTCGCACATGGTCAGTGTGTTCTCCATGCGGCCGTCGTTAGGCGTCATGACCGAGCAGTTGATATCCAGGTAACGGTCGGCGATGGCGCGCAGAATGTCGGGCGCGTCCGGGTCGATCATCATAGCCGCTGTGCGCTCGCCCGAGCAGTCGTCCATGCACACGACCACACCGCCGTTGGACTCGATGGTGCGACCGATCTTGTTGATTACGCCGCCCACCGGGCAGCCGGTGATCAGAATGCGCTTGGCATCCGCCGCAACCGGGCGCTCGCCCGCGTCGTAGGCCTCGCGCAGCTTGACAACCTTTTGCTCCAGCTGCTGCGTATAGGCCTCGATATCAAAGCTGAACGTACCGGCAAACATGGTACTCATCAGGTCGACGCCGCTCATGGCCGCCGGCTGGTTGGCCTGCAGCGCAAACATTTCGAGCCTGGCCACACGCAAGCGGTTGCGACGACGAACGGCAGCGCGCAGGTCATCGTCGGTAATCGTGATGCCGTAGAAACCCTCGAGCTCCTCCTTGAGCAGGCGGCACTCCTCGTACCAGCCTTCACGCTCGTAGGCGCGATCGCGGCCCTGCGGAAGATGCAGAATGTGCGTGCGCTTGAGCTCGTTGAGTAGCTCGTACATCTTCTTCTTGCCGTCGCAGGTGGTCTCGCCGATGATCATGTCGCTAAAGTACGTAAACGGGCACTTTTGCGAATAGGCAAAACCATACGTAGACTTGATGAGCGGGCACAGGTTTGCCGGCAGCACCTTCTCGGCCTCGGGAATCACCTCGTCGGACGTGCCGCACAGCGCCACGCTCGCAGCCCCCGCGGCATCGATAATCTCGAGCGGCGTGTAGCTGCACAGAAAACCGACCAGGCGATTACCCGCCTGCTTATAATCCTTGACGCGAATAAACGCCGCCTTGCGTTGCTCGTTGAACTCCTCAAACGTGGACGGCAACGGCTGCTCAATATTTTCCGACATATAACTCCTTAACAAACCTTTTAACCAACCAAGGAAACGGCTTTCCCAGGTGCCCGAGGTTGCCGTGAAAGAGGAGCGCCGCGTACTTTGGTATGCAAGCGATGGTTTGAACGGCAAGATCGGGTGCTTGGGGAAGCCGCTGGACCGGATAGCCCTAAATGGTTTCCAAGAAAGCCTCAATCCTGGTTTGCAGTTGGCCTGCATCCTCGCCGGCGTAGTCGGTCGCGATGTGCATAAACGGGATGCCGGCCTCTTCGGCGGCCTTCTCCACGGCAAACGACTTCATCTCGTAGAGCGTGCAGAACTGCAAGGCCACGTCGACGATGCCGTCGGCATGCAGGTCCTTGGCCATCTGGACAATGTCCTTCATACGCTGGTCGTTGGGCGTAAAGACGGCGCAGTTGATCTTAAAGTAGCGCTCGGCGATGGCGTCGAGCATCTCGTCAACCGTCTCACCGGACTCGTCGACCAGGTCCTTGTAGTAGCGCGAGCCCGTGCAGGACTCCTCGCCCACCACGACGCCGCCGGCCTTCTCGATGAGGTTGAACAGCTTCCAGTTGGGCACGGCCATGGGCGTACCGGTGTACAGGATGCGCTTGGTGCCCTTGGGCGCCACACCCTCGCCGGCCTCAACGCGCTGCTCGCACTCAGCCGCCATTTCGTTGATGGCGCCGGTCAGACGCGGCGTGTCATCCATAAAGGCGGCCTGAACGGTCAGCAGGCTGTCGAGACCGCTGATGGGCGCCGGATCGGCAGCGCGGGTCGCAGCCAGACGCTGCAGGGCGCGACGCTTCTCGTTGACGGCGTGGATGGCAGCCTTCAGGCGCTCAGGCGTAATCGTGACGCCGCACTCTTCCTCGATCTTGGCGGCAAGCTTTTTAACCTCGGCCTTCCAGGTCACGAGCGTCGACTCGTCGTGCACGTTGGGAATATCCATGACGTACATGTTCTTTTGCGTGGCAAAGAACTCGTAGGCCTTCTTCTTGCCATCGCAGGTGTTCTCGCCTACCACCAAGTCACTCGACTCAATGTAGGGGCAGACCTCGCCCAGCTTAAAGCCGGCAAAGCTCTTGATGAGCGGGCAGGTGTTGCGCGGCAGATGCTCCTCGACCTTGTCGGTCGCCCAGTCGGCACCCGAGCACAGACCAACGGGAATGCCGTCACAGGCAAGTACGATCTCCTCGGGCACGTACACACAGAACGAACCGACGATCTTGGTGGCCTCGCCGGCCTCCTTCTTGTCGAGCATCTCCTTAATACGGCCGCTGTGGATGTTGGTGGCGACAAAATCCAGGTAGGACGTGGACTTGGGGCGATTGTTCTGCGTCAGGAACATATCGCCGTACATCTGGCCCACGGCGCCCAGCAGCATGTCGTGGTGGCAAGATTCATGCCGAGGCTCTCCCACATCGGATGGAAATCAAATTCTTCAGCCATGACGGTTCCCCTCTCGAATCAAAAATGAATAGCTACGGTATTGCTGCACGGTGGGTGGCGAAAACCCGACCGCGCCTAAACCCGGAATTTTGGGGAACCTGCTTTGCAGCTGATTATTTAGTTGTGCGTCGTCTCTCCCGGAGCCGTGAACATACCTGCTCATATGCGGCTCCGAGCCATATATAGGGCACGCGCGGCAACGCGGCGAATGTATGTCATCTGCGGCATGTGCGCACCCTCCTTTACAAGTTAAGGTCAACTATATCAACGGTCGTCGACCATGCGAACACCGTTGACATTCGTACGACAGCCTCGTGTGCCGTCGTTTAATAAATAATTATCTTAATTGATAAGAGTTTGCCATCCCTCATTCGGCGCGCGGCAAGACAAAGCCGCCGAGGCTTATATCCCCGACGGCATTACCCGGCGCTATCGACAAACCAAGTGGATTCTACTCGCATCGAAGTGCATGCGCAGCGTCTCGCCTGCTTGCGGCAGCTCGTCGACAGGCACGCCCACCTTGTTGACCTTCCACTGCAGACGCGTGGGCGCATCAGCGCGCGGCACGTCCAGCAGCACCAGGCGCTCAAAACGCGAATCGCTCACGCGGGCCACGTGCAAATCATAGCTGTTGCGTCCCCGCTCCGCGCGATTGTCAACATGGAAGTAGCTTGCGCGAATGCCCAGGTACGCTGCATTATCGGGAACCTCGCGACCCACATTAAAGGTCATGCCCCAGTCGAGGGCCTCAACTTCTTCGTCGCCGATCTTGCGCGCCCGGCTTGTGTTCTTGCAGCCCGTCAGGCGCAGTGCCGCCAGCGTCTGCGGACGGCGGACCACGTCCTCGACGGAGCCGATCTCCTCAACATGCCCGTCGTGCATCACGCAGATGCGCCCGCACAGGCGGCACGCTTCGTCGATGTCGTGGCTCACGTAGAGCACGGTGCGGTTGCATACATCGAACAGGTCGAGCATGTTCTGTTCGAGGGCGCTCTTAAGATAGGAATCGAGTGCGCTCATGGGCTCGTCGAACATAAAAATGCCCGGATGCGCCGCCACCATGCGGGCAAGCGCCACACGTTGTTGCTGACCGCCCGAGAGTCGCGCGGGATAGCGGTCGGCAAAATCGGACAGACCGAAAATGCCCAGATAGCGCTCGGCGAGCTTTTTGCGCGCGGCGGCGTCGCCCGCATCCTTTACACCGGCGCATACGTTATCGGCCACCGTCATGTTGGGAAACAGCTGATAGTTTTGGAACAGCAGGGCGCATTTTCGCTCCTGGGGCGACAGGTTGATGCCCGTCGCCGAGTCAAAAAAGGTCACGCCGTTGACGACGATCTTGCCCTCGTCGGGCGTCTCCACGCCGGCGATGCAGCGCAGCGTACAGCTCTTGCCGCAACCCGAGGCACCGAGCAGCGCCACACGATCCTCGCCGGCCTCAAGCTGCATGTCGAGCATAAACCCGGGATAGCGCTTTTTGATATCCAGAACGAGCGACATGGCCTATCGACCTCCCTGCAAAGCGGCATCATCGTGCATGAGCTCGGCCAGCGCCTCGCGATCGATACGCAAGGCATCGCCGCCCGCCGGGTCGAGCGAATCGCCCTGTCCGGCAAGATCTTTGATCCGCTTGCGCTCCGCACGGGAAAGGCCCCGCTCGCGATACTTTTGCGAATGAGCGGTGTACATATTGATGAACAGGATGACCAGGAAGCTGAACGCGATTACGACCACGACCCAAAAGAGGGCCACCGACGTATTGCCGCCCATCCACTCAAAGTAAATCGCAATGGGAATGGTCTGCGTAATACCGGCGTAGTTGCCCGCAAAGAACAGGGTGCAGCCAAACTCGCCCATCGCGCGGGCAAAGGCGAGCACCGTGCCGGCGGCAATCGAGGGCCAGCCAAGCGGCATCATGAGCTTGGCAAAGATGCGACGCTCGGACCATCCCAGGGTTCGCGCGGCGTCGAGCATCTGCGCGTCAAGACTCTCGAAGGCTCCGAGCGCCGTGCGGTAAACCAGCGGAAACGACACGACGACGGCCGAAATGACCGCCGCGGGCCACGTAAAGACGATCGAGATGCCGTGCGCGATAAGCCACTGGCCCACCCCGGTCGATCGACCAAATAGCATAAGCAGCAAAAAGCCGCAGACCGTGGGTGGCAGCACCATAGGAATCGTAAAGACCGAATCGAGCAGGCCCTTGATGCGACTCGAGGTACCCATAGTCTTCCACGCGGCGAACAGGCCCAGCGCAAAGGAGATCAGCAGGGCAAGGCCGCTCGTTTTGATAGAAACCCAAAACGGACGGTAGTCGATGCCGCCAAAAAACGTCTGGGCGCACTCCGCCAGCGAAGGTGGCTCCGTCGTCGAGACGCTCGCATACGGCACTAAGGCGGCGTTGTCGCTCCACAGGGCTCCGCCACCCAGATCAAGCTCGGCGTTCGCGGCCTCGGCGGCATTCACCACCGTGTAGCAATCGCCGTCTTCGCCCTTCACCTTAAACTGATAGCGATAATCGCCCTGCACAAGTTCGTTGTCCGAGGTAAACACCCACTCAAGCCTGGAGTCCTCCAGCAGCGCTCCGCCCATGGAGTGAGACTTATCGAGCCCCGTGAGCATGTTCTTAAGCGCCTTTTGGTCAG
>CAUEQX010000065.1 GCA_959020035.1 uncultured Collinsella sp.
AGGCTCAGGGCGCCATGGCGGCCCTGCTCAAGGACGCGCTCAAGCCCAACCTGGTGCAGACGCTCGAGGGCACGCCCGCGTTTGTCCACGGCGGTCCCTTCGCCAATATCGCCCACGGCTGCAACTCCATCATGGCCACGCGTATGGCTATGCGTTTTGGCGATGTCGCCATTACCGAGGCGGGCTTTGGTGCCGACCTGGGTGCCGAGAAATTCCTGGACATCAAATGCCGCATGACGGGTGTTCGTCCCAATGCCGTCGTGGTCGTCGCGACCGCTCGCGCCCTTAAGTACAACGGCGGTGTTGCCAAGGCCGATCTCAACGAGGAGAACCTCGACGCGCTCAAGGCCGGTATGCCCAACCTGCTCCGTCACGTCGACAACATCCAGAACGTCTACGGTCTGCCTTGTGTGGTCGCCATTAACCGCTTCCCGACGGACACCGAGGCAGAGCTTGCCCTCATCAAGTCTGAGTGCCAGAAGCTGGGCGTCAATGTGAGGCTGTCCGAGGTTTGGGCCAAGGGCGGCGAGGGCGCGCTCGACCTGGCCGATGAGGTCATGCGCCTGATCGAGCAGCCGAGCGAGCTCAAGTTTGCCTACGAGGACGGTGCCGATGTGGCCGACGCCCTCGAGGCCGTTGCCACCAAGGTCTACCGCGCCGATGGCGTCGACTTTACGCCGGCTGCCAAGCGCCAGCTCGCCGAGCTTCGCGAGAACGGCTTTGGCAACCTGCCGGTATGCGTGGCCAAGACGCAGTACAGCTTTAGCGACAACGCCAAGGCGCTGGGTGCTCCCGAGGGCTTCCGCATCACCGTGCGCGAGCTCAAGGTTTCCGCTGGTGCCCACTTTGTGGTCGCGCTGACCGGCAGCGTTCTGACCATGCCTGGCCTGCCCAAGGTTCCCGCGGCCGAGAACATCGACGTCGACAACGACGGCAACATCACCGGCCTGTTCTAAGTCTGCTGTCCGTAGCTGCTTGTCCGCCCCGCCGTGCCCACAAGGCCCGGCGGGGCTTTTTGATCCTTAGGCCCGCGCATGTCTTGTAGATACCGACGGACTCTGCCCATCATAGGCTTTTGCGCGGGTAGAATGCATGGATAACTTGAGGCTCACGCGCGACGGAAAGGAATCGTTGCATGGATCAGGACAAGACAACCGTGATGGGCGGCTACGCTTCCGCGCAGGCTGGCGATAGCGCCGACGCGACCCGCGTTGTTCCCAACCCCGGTTATACCGACCCCGCCGCGACGCAGCCTTCTGCCGAGCCCACCCGGGTTATGGGCTATGGCGACTCGGCGCAGGATTCTTACGCTGCATCTTCGCAAGGCCCCTATGGCAACGCAGCTCCGGATCCGTTTGATTACGCGCCGCAGGATTCTTATGCTGCCTCGACGCCGAATCCCTATGATGACCTGCCGCAGAATCCCATTCCGCAGCCTCAGCAGACGACGTATATGCCGCGCACGGCTCAGCCTCGTTACGAGTCGCGCGAGCCGTATCGCGAGTACCCCAAGTCGATTCCGCAATATGGCGAGGACGAGGAGAAGAGGCCGTCGCGTTCGTCGAGCGTGATCAAGAAGATCCTCATCGTGCTGGCGATCTTCTTTGCGCTGTCGGTTGTGTTTGCCATCGTGTCGGGCATGCTCAACAAGCGGGGGAGCTCAACGGCCGATACCGCTGCCGAGCAAACCGAGTCCGCCTCGTCTAGCACCGTCGATCTGAGCGATATCCCGGGGCAGTACTGGTCCAACGCCAAGAAGCTTCTCAAGTCGCGCGGCGCTGATCTTTCGAATGCCGTGGTCCTGACTGATGATGGCTCAACGCCCGTCGTCGATGCCAACTGGGTCGTTACTTCTGCCTACTATAACGACAGCGGCAACCTCGAAATTCAACTCACGCACAAGAACAGCTCGGGCAACTCGTCCGACGGACAAAGCGGTACCGACAGCTCGAGCTCCAATACGCTGGAGGACTTGAGCAACAAGGCACAGGAGTTGGGAGACAAGGCGCAAGAGCTGGGTGACACGGCACAAAACCTGGGCGATACCGCGCAGAACTTGGGCGGCATGGCGACGGATGCCTGGAACGCCCTGCAAAACGGCATCTCGGGCGCGCAGGGAAACTAGCTGTTAAGCAGGCTACAGCTGCTCGGCCGGACGGTCGGGCGAGCTAAAGCCCGAGTCAAACGTAACGACGCATGAGGCATCGGGCCGGCGCTCGTGCACGATGCGCGTGACGAGCTCCAGCAGCTCCTCGTCGGATATGTCAAAGCCGTCGGGACGCACCAGGTCAAACGAAACGAACCCGTCGTGCTCGTGCAGGTCGTGGATGGAGAGCGCGGGATCGATCTGCATGACGCCGCGCTTGACCCAGCCGCGCAGGTCGTCGCCGGTGGTGGCGATGGGGTCGCAGTGCAGCGTGATGCCGATGCCCATCTGGCGTTTGATATCATGCTCGATGGTGTCCAGGATCTCGTGGTGCTCAAACGCGTCGCCCTCGCCGGGCATCTCCACGTGGGCGCTGGCAAACTGACGACCGGGGCCGTAGTCGTGCACCATCAGGTCGTGTGTGCCCAAGACCTGCGGATAGGACATGATCTTGTCGCGGATTGCTTGGACGAGCTTGGGGTCGGGCGCTTGCCCCAACAGCGGGCTGATGGCGTCGCGCACCAGGCCCATGCCGCTGATGCAGATGAAGATGCCCACGCCCAGGCCTGCCCAGCCGTCGAGATCAAAGCCGGTCGCTTGCGAAATAAGCGCCGCCGCCAAGACCGAGCCCGAGGTGATGACGTCGTTTTTGGAGTCCTGCGCCGTGGCGATGAGTGTCTCGGAATCGATGCGGTTGCCCAGCGTGCGGTTGAACGCTGCCATCCAGAGCTTAACGAGCATGGACGTAGCCAGTGCCGCAAGGGAAATAAACGTGTAAGCGGTGGGCGAGGGCTTGATGATCTTGGTGACCGACTCGAGAATCAGGTTGATGCCGACGGCGCAAACCAGGACGGCGACGAACAGGCCGGCTAGGTACTCGTAGCGGCCGTGACCATAGGGGTGGCCTTCGTCTGCCGGGCGGCTGGCAAGGCGGAAACCGAGCAGGCTCACAATGTTGCTCGAGGCATCGGAGAGGTTGTTGAAAGCGTCGGCGATGAGGGAGACGGAGCCGGCAAGCAGACCCGCGACGCCCTTGGCCAGGCACAGGGTGATGTTGAGGCCAATGCAGATGAGGCTTGCGGCAAAGCCCGCGTTGGTGCGGCAAGATGCATCGACCGGCTCGTCCTCGCTGCCGGGAACAAGCGTATGTACCAGCCGATTTACAAATAGCATAGCGGTCGTCCTCACAATCATGTTTAAGGGGATAGTGTAGCTCGCGCGGGGGCGCCGTGCACCGATGCTCAGAAAATGCAGCAATAGTCTGCCGGTGCTAACGAACGAGCCTTCTCGTCTGCCTGGGTGGTCCATTTTGGGCCACATGGGTATGGGCATGTGCCTGCTTGCTCGACATACTTAATGTCGACAGCCCCTGTGCAAAGGAGGACGTTTCCATGGACGAGATGTTTGCCATTAAATGTCAAAACTGCGGCGGCCCTATGTACTCGCACCAGGCTAAGCGCAGCTTTGAGTGCGCCTATTGCGGCACGGTGGTTCCGTGGCAGGCGGACGCCGGAGAGCCCAAGAGCGCTTTGGGTATTCGCCATACGCCGTTGACGGTGGTGGATGGACTGCTCAAACTCACGCATGTGTCGCAACTCGAGCGCCCGCAGGACCCGGACTGGTATTTCTTCAATGCGCACTGGCGCAATCAGTCGGTCCTGGAACATCTGCTGTGGGAGGATCGCGGCACGGCGCAGGAGTTCCAAGAGGCCACGCATGTGAGCATTCCTTGCCCCTTCTGCGGAGCCTCCTTTGAGGGCGAGTCAACGCAGCGTGTGTTTGAGTGCCCGTCCTGCGGCAATAAGATTGGCATTGCGGACCTGCTCAAGCCGGGGACGTTTAGCAAGCGCCTGACCATGGGCGTTGGTGCGGAGTATGTGCCCGAGCAGGGTATTCCCTGCGAAATCTCGCCGCAGCAGGCACGTGCCAACGCGCTGCAGCTGGTGCGCCAGTATCCGGATGCCTTTGCCGGGCACGACGTGGAAGACGCGATCCAAAACGACATGATGCTCTTCTATTTCCCCATGGCGCTGGCGGACTTGCGCATGATGGCGAGCTTCCCGGGCAAGGGCCTGAGCAAGGAGGCCTTGGTGTACTACGAGGTGCTCGACTGGGCATACCCCAGGGCAAACTACCTGGACGTTCGCCTCATGGGCATTTTGGAGCCGTGGGACTTTGCCAAGGTCGGTCCGTTCGATCCCGCCATGCAGGAAGGTGACTTTCGCGTTGTCTCAGTCGATGCGTCTACCAAGGACCAGGTGGTCATTGATAAGTTGGCGCTCGACGTTGCGGGCAACGACGCCGAGGCTGTACTGGGGCTCAATAAAAAGAGCATTCGCATGTGGGCGCGCAAGGCCCGCAAACATAAGGACGGCCTGGTGATGGTGCCGGTCTACTTTGTCGATCGTCCTGCCTCGGATAGTCGCGATGGCGAACAGGTGCGCATCGCCGTGAACGGCCAGACGGGCCGCGCGGCTGCGGTGGTGTTTAGTGACAAGCGCGAGACGCATGTGGTGGCACCGCTCAATCCCAACGTGATGCTGTCGAGCGAAAGCACCGTGCACGCCACGCCCATCGAGGTCAAATACGTTAAATCGCCGTTCCTATACCAGATCGTACGCCGTGGAGGCTGCGAGCAACCGCGCCAGGTTGCAGCCGCCGTCGAGGGTTCCTACCGAGAGGAGAAGCCCAAACGCAAGGGATTGTTCGCTGCAATCTTTGGGAAGTAGGGGAGTAGTGTCGGTCGGCGCTGCGATGCGATAGCTAGAGGAACGGGGCAGCTCGCAGGAGTGCGGACTGTCGTCTGATTGTTTGAGGGTGCCAGATGTAAATAAACAGTGGAGCGGCTGCAAAAGAGCCTCCTCACTGGGTAAAATCAGGTTGTGCCGCGGAACCCGCTCCTCAGCGCTTAAACTTCGGAGACGCGGGCAACGCAGGTATTATCGTCTAGGGCCGGCTGCAACCGGCCCTTTTCTGTGACAGCCAATGGACCCACATCAGACGAAGGCCGCGTCTTTGCCTGTCAGGTCATGCTCGCCAGCCACGGCTAGAATGTCGTTGCCGGCGTCCATGACCGGTATTGTTTCGTAGCGTGCGTCGCAACCGCGAGTGCGCCTGCGACGGCTGCGGTGGCTTCGGTCGCAACGTGCTGCTACCCTTGCGCTTCGCCATTAGACGCTTCATTGATGGCGCGGTACTCGGCACTCAGCTCGCGCGCCAGCTCTTCCTTGCTTGGAAGATACGGCAGGTATTTGGCGGCAAACACTTGGTCGTTGTCTTCGGGCAGCGTGTACTCGACGATCGAATCGCTTTTGTCCGCGCAGAGCACGATGCCTATGGGCGGATTGTCGCCTTCGTTCATGAGTTCGCGCGTGTAGTAGTTCACATACATTTGCATCTGGCCTAGGTCCTGATGCGTAAGGTCATCGGTCTTAAGGTCGATGAGCACGAAGCAGCGCATCAGATAGTTGTAAAACACAAGGTCAATATAGAAATGGCGTCCATCAAAGGTGATGCGCTTTTGGCGCGCCTCGAAAGCGAAACCACGGCCAAGCTCCAGCAGGAACTTCTGAAGATGCGTGATGAGCGCCTGCTCTAGATCGCTCTCGCGAAACGCAGTATCGTCCGAGAAACCTAAAAACTCCAGTACATATGGGTCGCGGATGATATCCTCGGGGCGACGAGCCGGGGCGCTCTTTTGGATTTCCTGGGTGACGGCCTCCTTGTCCTTGCTGGCAAGTAGGCGCTCGCGGAACATGGTATTGATCTGGCGTTCGAGCTGACGCGTGCTCCAACGAGAATCGGCGCATTCGTTCATGTACCAGGTGCGAGCGTCAGGGTCGGAAATGCGCATCAACCTGCGGTAATGAGTCCAGCTCAATTCGCTACGCAGTGCGTCGCGAATTGGAAACGCAAGAAAGAACTGACGCATATTGCGAAGGTTTGCGATGCCAAAGCCTCTTCCGAAATCCGCGGTAAGCCTTCTGGAGAGGCCTGCAATCAATGCCTCTCCATATGCTGCGCGCCCCTCTCCGCCCTGTTCATCAACAATACTCTTGCCGATCTCCCAATATGCCTCAACCATCGCAAAGTTAACGGCGGTATAGGCCTTGTCGCGAGCGGCGTTGAGAATCGAGGAGACCTGCTTGTAAAAACCTTCGGGCACGATTGCCGATTCTCCACGGTTTACCAGTTCGCCCATCACTGTCGCCCCACTTTCCTCTTGTGGAATGCATCTTTATCGAATTTAGTTTAAAGCCTCGCGCGGACACGAATTACTGTGCTGTTTGGCACCTTCGCATGGGGGCCTTGCGGTGACTAAAATGTGACCATAGAGACAGTTTTAGCGAACCCCACGGGAGTGACGCGTATGGACAACAACACGCTGCTATTCCAGGACAAAGGTTCGGGTAGCTTTAAAGACGTTAAGATCTACCCCAATCGTATCGAGGTGCTCAAGAAGGGCACTTTTGGCGGCAAGCACACCGAGATTGTTTATCTTAAGGACATTACGGGCGTCAATAGAATCAAAGGCCGCGATGTTTTTCTGCGCAATCGTCTGTTGACCGCTTGCGTCTTTAGCCTGAACAGCCGTGCGAAGGCCCAGGAGTTTGTTAACGCGCTGAACATGGTGATGTAGCCGATAGCGGCGTTCGGGCCAAGGTAAAAATCGGGGGCACAGAACGGTGTTCTGCGCCCCCGATTGAGTCGATGTGTCTAAAAGGCCGGCTTGCCTATTCGACAACGTCCTCGTTGTTTTCACTGTCACTGGCAAGCATCGCCGCGCCGGCGACCGTTGTCGCCACGGCGGCGGCAGCGAGCCCGGCGGCAACGCCAGAGCTGTCGCCCGTGTCGGCGAGCTTTCCGCCCGAGCCCTTGCCCTTGTTGCCCTTACCGTTCTTATCAGCGCTGCCTGCGTTGGAACCCGTGCCGCTGCCGGCGCCGGCGCCGGCAGCACTGTCCGAGGCCGCTACGGTAAAGCTTGCGGCTCCGTCGCTGGCGAGCGTGTAGTTCTGCGCCGCGTTGCCCAAGAGACCGTTCACGCGCACCCAGTACGTTCCTGCGGTAAATGCCTCGCCCTCGACCATTGCCGTGCCCGGAGCGCCGTCCGCGTCGTGCACAAACTCGAGCTGAGCCGTGCAGGCATCGTTTTCGAGTTTGCCCTCGAGCAGCGCCGCGACCTTTGTGCGCACATCCTCGCCGGCCTTAAGGCCTTCGAGCCCCTCAAAGTGGGGTGTCAGTGCGCGCGGATCGATATCGATGGGCACGGATCCCTGCACCCCGTAACGGTCTCGTTGCCCAAGGCGTCGACATCCACGTATTCGATGGTAAACGCATGGCCCGAAGCCGCCACGTTGAGTACGTTGCTGCTGTCGACAAGGCGGAAATGGCCCTCGCCAACGGTCTTGCCATCCTGGAGCGAGGCATCGCTCAGCGAGTCGCCGTACGTCATGCGCATGCGGGTCGGGAGGCAGCACGAAGCCGACTGCGTGTGCTTCGTATCGTAATTGTAATTGCGCTGGTAGATGCTCCGGGCCAGCGCCGCATCAACAAAGTCGGATGCGATGATGCCAATGTGCTTGAGGTAATCTGACTTTGTATCCTCGGTGCCGCTGGGATTGATGTACGGGCTCTTGTACAGATGCTCGTTGACTACTCGTGCCGAGGTAAAAGGATTGCCTCCGTGCGACAAGCCCGTGCAGCTGGTGTAGTTGATAGACCAGCAACGCTCCTGGACTTGCACCTCGGCCCCGGCATCGTCCACGACGTCCACCTTGTTGCACGTGCGCCCGGTCGTTTCCTTCAGCGCATTATCGACCCAGCTGAGCTTGTCGGTTCCCGTGAGTTTGTACTTGTCCTGGGCATATACCTTGGTGCAATAGGGCTCTTCATTGCCCGTTTCCCCTATGGCTTCAAATTCCCGCGCGTCTTGGACGAGACACATCGACTGCCCGGAATGCGCCTTGATCTTGTCATCCCATTGGGTGAGGTCGAGGCCCCACGTGTGGCCGCTTACGCTGTTGCCGGCGAGCCCAAATCGACGCAGCAGGACGATCTTTCCGCGCACCTCGCCCAGCGTGGGGACGTGGCTCGACGTGTAGAACAGGTTGGGGTTATCGGCCATAACCTTGGCGAAGGCCGTCGTTATGCTTTCGTCGGTAGCCTCATCGTTGCCGCGCGATGCGAGCATGATGAGCGCTTCTGACGGGTTTTCGTTCAAAAACGTTTTGAAGTACCCGATGACATCGGAGAGATGCAGATAGTTCCCGTCTTTTTTGAGTAGGTAGAAAATCCCGTGGTCGATGCCGGGGTCATCGCCCTTTCCGATCCGGATATCAAAATAGCGAATGCCTTCGAGCAACTGCGTGGGAATGTAATCCTGCTGGCATTTTACTTGCGAGGATTGGGGCTCAGTGTCGTTGTCCACGCTGCAGGTGCCCGAATCGTGCGTACCCGGGATGCTCAGCTCGTCGAGGAACTTGTTGTCGTCGACGTATTTCATCCAACATGGTCCGTCGACGTAGCTGCTGTACGTGATCCAGTCGAGGCTGCTAACCGTGGCATCGTTCTTTTTCATGTCGTAACCGATAAGTTCGAGCTCCCACGGAATGCTCTTACTCTTATGGCAGATCTTATTGTTGTCCTGGTCTTCGCCGTTCGATTCTATTGCCAGGTACTTAATGTCTTTTTTCTCGGTTTCTTTCTCGACCGTGCGGTCTCGGATGATATAGGTTCCGTTTGATTGACGCTCGAACGCAAAAGCGCGGCTGGGCTTGTTGTCATACTCGCCGCCCCATACGTGGATGACCTTTCCATCTTTGTCAGAGTCGTCGTCGACCGACCAAATGCTGTAGCCCGTCTTTTATGCTCTTCGAAATTGAGCAAGGTGCGGATAGCATACCAGTTTGTATCGTCATTCTTGGTCGTTACGTTCTCAAGGATGAGCTTGCTGGACGTGCCGTCGTTAAACAGGTGGCAGACGTTGCCGCGAACGTTGCCGTCTTGGTTGACGCTCGCGGTGCGAAAATAGCCCGCGGGGCGAAGGCGAATGACGAAATTGTCGAGGCTGTCCGACGGTGCGGGTGTGTTGTCTGCAAATGCCGCTCGCAGGGGAATGCCCGGCGCTGCGGTTTCGGGCAGGCTTGCAAGTGGTGACAACGCCGCAAGCCCTAGGCCCAGCGTAAACGCTCGGCGGCTGATGGCATGGTGTTCGGTCATAACTTCTCCATTCGCAGAGTGCGGTTATGCGATAGTTTTGGTCACTATACTGCCCAGATGTTTAAAGATGCTGGTTGAATTGTCTGCGCGGCGCAATAAATCGGTGGGCGGACGTGTTGGGGTGTTTGTCGTTTTCGTACTGTTGCCACATTTGGGGCGGTTCCGGCGTCCGGCATCCTCGCGTTCGTCGGCTACAGGCATAAGAAAGGG
>CAUEQX010000066.1 GCA_959020035.1 uncultured Collinsella sp.
GCCGAAAGCCGCTTAATGTGGCCTTCGTGCGAGCAGGACTGCCCGAGCAGGAAACCTTATGCCCCGCCCCTCCGGAGCCACACGGGAGCCACCGCTAAGTTATCCCCCGGCATTCAGAAAATCTAAGTGCCAAAAAATAAGATTTTTTGACTCCGTGTTGTATAACCCGCCATTCGTGGGTACCATTCAACGCGTACGCAAACAAAAAGGGTTAATTCGCGTGGTATAACCGCGCGGCCCAAAAAGGAGGAGACAAGCATGTCGTCTTTGAAGCCGCTTGCAGATCGTGTTCTGGTCAAGCCCGACGAGGCCGAGCAGAAGACCGCTTCTGGTCTGTATATCGCCAGCAACGCTCAGGAGAAGCCGCAGCGCGGCACCATCGTTGCCGTGGGCGCCGGCAAGGTCAACGACAAGGGTGAGCGCATCCCCATGGACGTCAAGGTCGGCGACGTTGTCATCTACGGTAAGTTCGGTGGCAACGAGGTCAAGGTCGACGGCGAGAAGTATCTGCTGATGCGCGCCGACGACATCTACGCTGTCGTCGAGGCCTAGTCTCGTCAGAATCTCTGATTCGTCTTTGAACGCGCCCGCCGCATAGGACTCGGAAGCGGCGACGCGAGTCACATTTCTTTTGGAGGATTACCTACCATGGCAAAGAACATTACGTTCAACACCGATGCCCGCGCTAAGCTTGCCAAGGGCGTCAACACTCTGGCCGACGCCGTTACCGTCACCATGGGCCCCAAGGGCCGCTACGTTGCGCTGCAGCGCACGTTCGGTGCTCCGACCATCACCAACGACGGCGTTTCTGTCGCCAAGGAGATCGAGCTCGAGGACAACATCGAGAACATGGGCGCTCAGCTGGTGAAGGAGGTTGCCACCAAGACCAACGACACCGTGGGTGACGGCACCACCACCGCAACCCTGCTCGCCCAGGCCATCGTCAACGACGGCCTGCGCAACGTCGCCGCTGGCGCCAACCCGCTGGCCATTCGTCGCGGCATCGACAAGGCCGTTAACGCCGCCGTCGCCGAGATGAAGAAGCAGGCCAAGCCGGTCGAGACCAAGGAGCAGATCGCTTCCGTCGGTACCATCTCCGCCGGTGACCCCGAGGTCGGCGAGAAGATCGCCGAGGCCATGGAGGTCGTGGGCAAGGACGGCGTCATCACCGTCGAGGATTCCCAGACGTTCGACATCACCATCGACACCGTTGAGGGCATGCAGTTCGACAAGGGCTATGTCTCCGCTTACTTCGTCACGGATAACGACCGCATGGAGGCCGTGATGAAGGATCCGTACATCCTCATCACCGACCAGAAGATCTCCAGCGTCCAGGACATCATGCCCGTTCTCGAGGCTGTCCAGCGCGCTGGCCGCGGCCTGCTCATCATCGCTGAGGACATCGACGGCGAGGCTCTGCCTACCCTGGTCCTCAACAAGATCCGTGGCGCCCTCAACGTCTGCGCCGTCAAGGCTCCGGGCTACGGCGATCGCCGCAAGCGCATCCTCGAGGACATCGCCGTCCTCACCGGTGGCCAGGCTGCCCTGGACGAGCTGGGTGTGAAGGTCGCTGACATCACCGCCGATATGCTCGGTACCGCTAAGTCCGTCACCATCTCCAAGGACAACACCGTCGTCGTCGGCGGCGCTGGCTCCAAGGAGGCCATCGACGCCCGTATCGCTCAGATTAAGGGCGAGATGGAGAACACCACCTCTGACTTCGACCGTGAGAAGCTCCAGGAGCGCCTGGCCAAGCTCTCCGGCGGCGTTGCCGTCATCAAGGTCGGCGCTGCTACCGAGTCCGAGCTCAAGGAGATCAAGCACCGCGTCGAGGATGCCCTGCAGGCTACCCGCGCTGCTGTCGAGGAGGGCATCGTCGCCGGCGGTGGCGTCGCCTTCATGGACGCTGCTCCTGCGCTCGACGCTGTCGAGATCGACGACCCCGAGGAGAAGATCGGCGTCGACATCGTCAAGAAGGCTCTGACCGCTCCGGTCGCTACCATCGCCAAGAACGCTGGCTTTGAGGGCGCTGTCGTGGTCGACAAGGTTGCCGAGCTGCCCGCCGGCCAGGGTCTCAACTCTGCCAACGGCGAGTGGGGCGACATGATCGAGATGGGCGTCCTCGACCCCGTCAAGGTCAGCCGCGTCACCCTGCAGAACGCTGCTTCTGTCGCCAGCCTGATCCTCATCACCGAGGCTACCGTCTCCGATGTGCCCAAGAACACTCAGCTTGAGGACGCTATCGCTGCTGCTACCGCTGGTCAGCAGGGCGGCGGTATGTACTAAGGCCGACAAGGTCTAGAACTCCCACCGGGAATCCGGGGGCGGGACGGGGACTTCTCTCCGGAACGTCCTCGGACGGGCGATGCGGCTCCGCGTCGCGCTAGGCGCTGCGGAGCCGGTCTGCGGGGTGCGGAATATGCCCGTCCCGCCCCCGGATTCCCTGCGTTTACGGCCTTGAGGTCGGCGTGGGCGGAGATCGTGGCTGATGGGGATACGTGTCCCGGTCGCTGTTTCGCGGCTTTGCCGCGAAAGGCGCGTTACTTTGGGACGGGTGGGGAACGTGGTTGTTGCGGTAACTGGTCCCCGCCATAAATTACCCATGGCATACTTGCGCGAAAGCCTACTGGTGCTACACTTGCAATTGCTGTTTCAGGGCGGGGTGAAATTCCCCACTGGCGGTAAATCGGGCGGTGCCAAAGGGGTGCCGTGGCGCAGGCGAGACGCCTGCGGCCGAGCCGATGAGTCCGCGACCCGTGTGTGCG
Organism: uncultured Collinsella sp.; assembly: GCA_959020035.1. Classification (GTDB taxonomy): domain Bacteria; phylum Actinomycetota; class Coriobacteriia; order Coriobacteriales; family Coriobacteriaceae; genus Collinsella. The sequence goes on from CAUEQX010000066.1 coordinate 2,766, forward strand.
TTGGTTCGCATGCCGGCTGAACTGGTGAGATCCCAGTACCAACGGTTAGAGTCCGGATGAAAGAGGCAGGTGATCTTATGTCTGAACAGTCGCAGCATATCCATTTTGAGAACACGAATAGGTGGAGCACCAAACAGCTCGTTACCATGGCGTTGATGTGTGCCTTGGGCGCCCTGTTTATGTACGTGCAGCTGCCCATCCTTCCCTCGGCGCCGTTTTTGACGTATGACCCGTCGCTGGTGCCGGCGATGGTGTGCGGATTTGCGTATGGTCCTGGCGCCGGTACTGCTGTTGCCGCTATGGCTATCGTTATCCATGCGCTCACCACGGGTGACTGGGTCGGCGCGCTTATGAATCTGGTTGCCACGCTGGGCTACATTCTGCCTGCGGCTATCGTCTATCAGAAGATGCACACCTATAAGGGTGCCGTGATTGGCCTGGTGCTCGGCGTCATTGCCGCTACGGCGCTGTCTATGGTCGCAAACCTTACCATTGGCGTTTGGTTCTGGTATGGCTCGGTCGATGCGATCGCCCCGCTCATGATTCCTGCCGTACTGCCGTTCAACCTTATCAAGACCGTGCTTAACTCGGTGTTGACGCTGGCGGTGTATAAAGCAGTCTCCAACCTCATCACGCCTAAAAAGGACCAGGTCAAAGGCCGCGCATGATTGAGTGTCGGGGCGTTTCCTTTAGCTATGACGGTGCCGTGTCGGCACTCGACGGTGTCGATCTGAACATCGAGGACGGGGAGTTTTTCTGCATCCTCGGTGGCAATGGGTCGGGCAAGTCGACGTTTGCCAAGCATCTGAATGCGCTGTTGCAGCCCGATGCGGGCACGGTACGCATCAACGGCATGGATGCGTCCGACCCCGAGCTGGTCTACGACATTCGTTCGACCGCGGGCATGGTATTCCAGAATCCCGACGACCAGCTGGTGGCAACGCTTGTCGAAGATGACATTGCGTTTGGTCCCGAAAACCTAGGCGTGTCATCGGCGCAAATTGCGCAGCGCGTATGCGAGGCGCTGAAGGGCGTGGGCCTGGTGGGCTTTGAGCACCACGAGACCCATGCGCTTTCGGGCGGCCAAAAGCAGCGCGTGGCGCTTGCCGGCGTGCTTGCCATGGAACCGCGCGTGCTCATATTGGACGAGGCTTCCTCGATGCTTGATCCGCGTGGGCGCAAGGGCCTCATGAAGGCTTGCCGCGCGTTGCACGATCGCGGCATGACCATCGTGATGATTACGCACTTTATGGAAGAGGCCGCCGAGGCCGATCGTGTCGCGGTGTTTCGGGCGGGGCATGTTGCCATGCTGGGTACGCCCGAGGAGATTCTGACGCGGGCAGATGAGCTCGCGGAGCTCAACCTAGATATGCCGGCGTCGTGCCGTTTGGGCATGGCGCTTCGTGCGAAGGGCGTGCCCGTTCACGCGCAGGTGCGCGAGGTGGATATGGTCGCCGAGGTTGCGCAGACTTATGCCGAGCGAAGTGGGGCAGACATCGCGGGGCAGTCTTCCGTATCCCAGTTGGAAATCGCTGACGGCACTGTTCCGGTAGACAACGAGGACAACGCGTCGGAGCCCGTCATCGAGCTAGCCCGTGTTTCGTACAGTTATTCGCTCAGTCCGCGCGAGCGCCGCCGCTGGCATAAGCGCTCGGCCACTGCGGGCAAATCGAACAAACAGGCTCTCTGGGGAAACGACCCCAGCAGCCCCTGGGCACTGCGCGATGTTTCGCTGACGGTGCGTCGCGGCGAGTTCCTGGGTTTGGCAGGTCATACCGGTTCGGGTAAGTCGACGCTGGTCCAGCATCTTAACGGTTTGATTCGTCCCCAGGAGGGAAGCGTTTGTGCGCTGGGGCTCGACCTATCAAACAAGAAAGACGCCGCCGCTGTTAAGGCCAAGGTCGGCGTGGTGTTTCAGTATCCCGAGCGCCAGCTATTTGCCGAAACCGTGGCGCAGGACGTGGCGTTTGGTCCGCATAACCTTGGCTTGCCGCAAGATGAAGTCGACCGTCGTGTCGAGTCATCGCTCTCACGTGTGGGTCTCGACCTTTCCGCGGTCGGCGACAAGAGTCCCTTTGAGCTTTCGGGCGGTCAGCAACGGCGTGTGGCATTCGCCGGCGTGCTCGCCATGGAGCCCGAAGTCCTGGTGCTCGATGAACCCATGGCGGGGCTCGATCCGGCTGCGCGCAGGGATTTCCTTGAGCTTATCGATCGACTTCACCGCGATGGCCTGACCGTTGTCATGGTTTCGCATAGTATGGATGACCTGGCCAATTGCTGCGACCGCATTGTCGTAATGAACGAAGGCGCGGTGTTTGCCGAGGGAACCCCCGCGCAGGTGTTTGCGCATGCCGATGAGCTCAAGTCGATCGGCTTGGGCGTTCCCGCCGCCCAGCGTATGGCGCTGGCGCTTACGGAGGCGGGCGTGCCGCTGCGTCGCGGCGGGCTCTATACGGTTGAGTCGCTGGCAGACGAGTTGGTGGACCTGCTAATCGGTCGCTCGGGCGGTCCTTCTAACGTCGCGGACATTGCTAAATCCAAGACGGTCGCGCGAGAGGAGGGCTGCTAATGGAGGCGTTTTCTTTTGGCAGCTACTATCCCGGCGATAGTGCGATCCACCGCCTGGACCCGCGAACTAAGTTGCTCTTGGGCTTTGTGTTTCTGATCACGACGCTCACAGTCAGCAGCTTCCGCGGACTGGCCCCGGTCGCAATCTTCGTTGTCCTGATCTATGCCGTGTCCCGGGTGCCGTTGCGTCGGGTCCTATCATCGATGGCACCATTGCTGGCAATCGTTGTCGTGGTCGCGGTGCTCAACTTGTTTACCGATCAGGGTGGGCGCATCCTGTGGCAGCTCGGCTTTCTGCAGATAAGCGAGGGCTCGCTGCGTTCTGCCGCCTTTATGGCGTGCCGCCTGACCCTGATGATGGCCGGCATGAGCGCCATTACGCTCACCACGCCCACGCTCGACCTCACCGCGGGCTTTGAGCGTCTGCTCGCACCGTTTGCGCGCGTGGGGCTCCCTGCGCATGAGCTCGGCATGATCATGGGTATCGCGTTGCGCTTTATGCCGCAGTTTGCCACCGAGATGAAGCAGACGGCCGATGCGCAGGCGAGCCGCGGTGCGCGCGTGACGGGAGGCCCGCTCGGCGGCGTGCGTATGCTCGGCAGTGTGGCGATTCCGCTGTTCACGGGCGTGTTCCGTCATGCCGAGACGCTTTCGGCCGCCATGGATGCACGCTGCTATCACGGCGAGCAGGGCCGCACGCGCCTGCATACACTTACGTTTGGCCGCGGGGATGCGCTGGCTGCGGTGGTGACGGCGCTGCTGCTCATCTGCGTCATCGTCATCAACCTTCAACTTGTTTAGGCGCGATTCGAGCGCAAGAAAGGGGTCCCTATGACCGACAACGACCGCACGGCTCAGCTTGAGCGCGCCTGTTCGTATCTCAGGCGCATTCCGGCGTGGTATCTGGCCACGACCGATGTGGCCGACGGACATCAGCCCCGCGTGAGACCGTTTTCGTTTGCCATGGTCGATGACGGCAAGCTGTGGTTTTGCACATCGCGCGACAAGGATGTGTGGGCGGAGCTGAGTGCGAATCCCAAGTTTGAACTCTCGGGCTGGAAGCCGGGGGAGTGCTGGATCGTGTTGACCGGCGAGGCCGCACTTGAGGACGACGCAGCTGCGAGCGACAAGGTGCGTCAAGCGGGTTTTAAGCACATGGTGGGCATCGGTGAGGAGCACGAGAGCGTCAACGACGGCCGCCTTGCTTTCTTTTCGGTCCGCAACATTGCCGCGCGCTTTTGTGATATCGACGGTAGCGAGGAGCGTCTGGAGCTCTAGCGCGTCTCAAATTAACTACCCGTTCTGAATTAGCTAGTGCCAGGAGGACACATGGACGGATTGAATACGGTTTTGGAGTATCTGACGTCAGTGCCGGCATGGTATTTGGCGACGAGCGTTGACGGACAGCCGCATGTGCGTCCGTTTTCGTTTGCGCAGATCCAGGACGGCAAGCTGTGGTTTGTAACGGCGCGCACCAAAGATGTGTGGCAGGAGCTGCTGCAAAACCAGCGCTTCGAGGCCACGAGTTGGTGGCCGGGCCATGGCTGGCTCATCTTGCGCGGGCGTGCCGGCTTGGATGACCGGGCTTTAGACGAAATGCGCGAAGCCGGGTGGAAGCATCTAGAGCGCCTGGGCGAGCACTATGAGGGGCCTAACGACCCCACGCTCGTCTTCTTTAGCGTCGAGGATCCCGAGGCTTTTATCTGCAATCACGACGAATGGGTGCCGGTCGAGCTCTAGCCGGCTGGCTCATCCTAACAACTTGGTTTTCGCATGGGCGGGCCCCGTATTGCCCGGCGCCGTTAGGAGCGCCGGTCAATACGGGGCCCGCTCCATTTGTCAATTCCTTCAAGCGAATGTGTCGGGAATGTTTCAATGCATGAATATGTAAACCATTTACGTGTTAATGCATCTTTTGGTGCTAAAGTTTCAACCCACTTCATAACGACCGCTGCGAAATGCGCATCGGTGCATAAATCGCAGACAAGGAGTCTGATATGTCTTTGAAGGTTGGAATCGTCGGCGCGGCTGGATATGCCGGAGCCGAGCTCATTCGCCTCGTGCTCGGTCATCCCGAGTTTGAACTTGTCGCCATTACGTCCAACGCCGATGCCGGCCAGCCGTTGTCTGCGGTGTATCCGAGCTTTGCTGGCGTGAGCGATCTGGTCTTCACGATGCATGACGCCCCCGAGCTCAAGAGTTGCGATGCGGTTTTTCTTGCCGTGCCGCACACGGCTGCCATGGCACAGGTGCCCGCGCTGCTTGCCGCGGGCGTTTCCTGCTTTGATCTTTCGGCCGATTACCGTCTGAGCGACCCGTCCGTCTTTGAGGCATGGTATGCCGCCGAGCACACGAGCCCCGAGCTGCTCAAGACCCGCGCCTTTGGTCTGCCCGAGCTGTTCTCCCAGGATTTGGAGACCGCTGCATCCGACTATGCTGACGGCAAGTCCGTGCTGGTCGCCTGCGCCGGTTGCTATCCCACCGCAACGAGCCTTGCCGCTGCGCCTGCCGTGCGCGCCGGCTGGGTTGCCCAGAGCGGCCCAGTGATCGTTGACGCTATCAGCGGTGTAACGGGTGCCGGTAAGTCCTGCAACGCCCGTACGCATTTTTGCAGCGCGGACGAAAACCTGGAGGCCTATGGCGTGGGCAAGCATCGTCACACGCCCGAAATCGAGCAGATCTTGGGCCTAACCGATCGCATCGTCTTCACTCCGCATCTGGCACCGCTCAAGCGCGGTCTGCTCTCTACGGTGACGATGCCGCTTACGCCGCGGGCTATCGATGCCTTGACCCTTGAGGACGTTGTCGACCATTACAAGCAGTTCTACGCCGGTCGCACCTTCGTGCGCGTACTCGATGCCGGTCAGCAGCCCAAGACGGCTTCGGTCGTCGGCACCAACGCCGCCCAGATCGGCCTCGCGCTCAACAAGCGCGCGGGCGTTCTGGTGGCTACGGGCGCCATCGACAATCTGTGCAAGGGTGCCGCGGGCCAGGCGGTCCAGTGCGCCAACATCGTCTTTGGTTTTGACGAGCGACGAGGCTTGCCCACAGTGGCGTGCCCGGTGTAGCACATTCGATTGTTGACGATTTGGTAGTCGGGCATCGAGTGGGGCGCCACTCTTAAGCTGGTCTCATGATTGTGGCTGGCATGGCGCACCAACCGATGCCCATTTTTTGTTTGACATAAGGAGTCATAAAGACGATGAATGCTAAGCAGTTCGATATCAAGATTCGTGCCGTCGAGGGTGGCGTAACGGCGGCAGCCGGCTTTAAGGCGGCGGGCATCCATGCCGGATTCCGCAAGAATCCCGAGCGCTTGGATTACGCGCTCGTCGTGCCCGATAAACCCTGTCCCGGGGCCGGCGTGTTTACGACTAACCGCTTTTGTGCGGCGCCTGTGCAGGTGAGCCGCGCCAACCTGGGCGGTGCCGATAAGGGCTATGGCATCATCGCCGGTGTTTCAATCAACTCCGGCAACGCGAACGCTGCCACGGGTGAGATCGGTCTTGCCTGCGCGCGCGAGACCTGCAACATCGCCTCGCAGGTCATCGGCTGCGAGCCCCAGCAGATTCTGGTCGCCTCCACGGGCGTAATTGGTCAGATTCTGCCGATCGACACGTTTGAGACTGCCGTTCCTGCCGCCTACGAGGCGCTCTCCGCCCACGGTGGCGCCGATGCCGCCCGCGCTATCATGACGACCGATACACACTCCAAGGAGTATGCCGTTCGCTATCGTAGCGAGGCTGCTGGCCATGCGGGCAACGCTTATACGGTGGGCGGTATGTGCAAGGGCTCGGGTATGATCATGCCCAACATGGCAACCATGATCGCGGTCATCACTACCGATGCCCCCGTCGAGCCGGAGGCGCTCCATGCCCTGTTGCTCTCCACCGTCAAACAGACCTTCAACAAGGTAACGGTCGATTCCGACACCTCGACTAACGACACCTGCATCATGCTTGCCTCCGGCGCCGCTGCCGCAGATGCCGAGCCTATTGTCGAGGGCTCTGACGCCTTCGACGAGCTAGCCTTTGCCGTGCATGAGGTGTGCGAGAGCCTGGCGCGCAACATCGCCGCAGATGGCGAGGGCGCATCCAAGCTCGTGACGGTTAACGTCACCGGCGCCGTGAACGACGAGGAGGCCGATATCGCCGCTCGTGCCGTCGCCAACTCGCCGCTCGTCAAGA
>CAUEQX010000067.1 GCA_959020035.1 uncultured Collinsella sp.
CCCCCACTCATAAGCCTTAAGTCGGTGGGCTGATGTGTTGCATCCCTGAGGGCTACAAGGTTGAAATGAAGGTGGACAGGCGGCGGAGGCCTTCGTCCAGGTTTTCGTCGGAGACGCAGTAGCTTAGGCGGATGTGGCCTTCGGTTCCGAAACAGTCGCCCGGGACTAGGGCTACGTTTGCCTCTTTGATGGCTTTGATGCAGAAGTCTTCGCTGGTTAGGCCGAACTTTTTGATGCTCGGGAAAGTGTAGAAGGCTCCTGCGGGCTCTACTACGTCGAGGCCCATGGCGTCTAAGGCCGCGAGTACGCGTTCGCGACGGGCTCGGTAGACGTTGAGCATAGGGGTGGGGTCGACGGTGAGGGCTCGGGCTGCGGCGTCCATCTCGAAGGAGACGGCGCTCGATACTAAGTATTGGTGGGCCTTTACGATCTCGGCGATAACGGGGGCTGCGGCTGCGAGCCAGCCCAAGCGCCAGCCGGTCATGGCCCAGGGCTTGGAGAAGCTCTCGATGACGACCGTCTGCTCACGCAGCTCCGGGTGACGCTGGGCAAAGCGCTCGTAGCCATCCACATAAACCAGGCGGTTGTATACGTCGTCGCAGACCACGTAGATGCCCGCCTCCTCCGCCACGCGCGCCACGGCGTCGAGCGACGCCGTGTTGAGGATGCAACCCGTAGGATTGTTGGGCGAGCAGATGACGATGGCCTTGGTCGCCGGCGTCACGTAAGCACGAAGTGCGTCCTCGTCAATCTGGAATTGCGCAGGCTCCGTATCCAAAAAGACCGCCTTGGCGTGATTGGCCACGACGATGCTCTCGTACAGGCCAAAGGCCGGCGTGGGGATAATGACCTCGTCGCCGGGGTTGAGCATAGCCATGAATGCTGCCGACAGGGCCTCGGTCGCACCGTCGGTCAGAATGACCTCGTCCGCCGAAAACGTAAGGCCCGCATCCCCCATGTAGGCAGATAACGCCTCACGCAGGGCGGGGCGACCGTTGTTGGGCGGATAGTGCGTGTCACCGCGGTCCAGTGCGGCGGTCACCTCGGCGCTAATCACATCGGGCGTGGGAAAATCGGGCTCGCCAAGCGCAAGCGCGATGCACCCCGGGTGCTGGGCGGCGAGCGCGTTAATCCGGCGGATGCCGGAGGGCTTGAGCGTGGCAAGCGAGGTATTCATGGGCAGACGCATGGCGTTCCTTTCGTAAGGGTTGCACTAGGATAGCGCGGCGGGGCGCCGCCAGACGGTGTAACCTAAACGGAAACCAACCGGAAAGGAGGCGGCATGGAGACGACCGCGCGCGGCGATGTACCAAAAACGTTGCAAACCATTGCGTATATCAGCATTCCCGATAGCGCCGATCTTGAGTTTTTGCTTTGGGACCTGCAGGATGCCATCGCCGCCTATGCTCAGCTTTCTGGCACCGCGCTCCCCCGCCCGGTCGATTTGGGGGTGGATGATGCCGGTGCAGTCGATGGCATAGTGCTCGCTGTTGATGATGCACTTGATGATGAGGCCATGATCGCTGTCGAGCAGATACTCGATCGCTTTGGCGGTACGGGAACGCGTGTCTATGCCGTGATTCGAACCGCACAAGAGGGCGCTGAACAGGCGCGTGGGGCCGCCGTTCGTCTGCACAAGGCATGCGAACGCCAGGGCCAATTGTGGTGTGGCGGCGTTGTCATCTGCGCCGGCAGCGGCATTGCGGCGCTTCGTCGCTCCCCGCGCATGGGACTCTTGCGACGACCGTTTTCGGAGGCCATGGACAAGCTCGTGGGCGCCATTCGCATGGGGTGTTCCGTCGAACACGCGCAGAAGCTCGGTGGCGCAGCAACGGGCGGCGCCGACACCGACGGCATGGTACGCGCCGAGCCTGCACTGCCCACACCGATCTGGCACGCCGTTATGAGACGTCTTGCCAAACACTCAAACTGCTAAATCGAAGAAGCCCGCCAATCGGCGGCGCCGTTCCAACGCTCAACAAGACGCTCCAGGCGCCAGGCGGCATTGGCGGGACTTGTCGAGGGCAGGACGATGGCAGGCAGCCCGGTGCGTTCTTGTAGATAGCGCTTGTAGAGCCGGCCAGCTGTACCACCGTTGCATATCACCTGCTCAATGGGAGCTGCGCCGGTAATGCGCTCGATATGTGCCGGCACAACGTTGCGAATGCTCGCGTCACTCGAGCCCTTAATGTCGCAGCTCTCGATCACATCCCACAGGGCCACGCCGCCGTTCAGCAGCATGGATCGCTTGGCGACAATCGAGGCGTCGAGCGTCGCGGGCTCACCGCCTGCCAAAGGGTCACCCTCGTTGGGCGGCACGGGCACGCCAAGGCACGCGGCCATCACGCGCCAAAAACGATTCTGAGGGTTGCCGTAGTAGAAGGCATTGGCACGCGAGAGCACCGAGGGAAACGACCCCAGCACCAAAACGCGCGAGTGCCGGTCGAACACGGGCTCAAACCCATGCTCAATATGTTGATAGCCCTCGTCAAACGTTGCCATGGCCTAGGCCCTCAGCAGATAACGCACCTCGTAGGGCGCAAGCTCAAGCGCGCCCGTCAGCTCGACCGTGGGTGCATCGTCGACAAGCAGGTCGACAAAGGAGCCGTTGAGCTCGCCGGCGCCAAAGGTGTAAGGCTCGCCCACGGCGTTCACCGCCACGAGCACCGTCGCGTCGTCGCAGGCGCGCTCGAACAGCAGCTGCTTGTTCTGGATCACCACGTTGCGGTACGCGCCGTAGTTGAGAGCGCGTGCCGCCGCGTCGTCGGCCGAGCGCAGGTGCGCGAGCTGCGTGATGAAGGCCGTCAGCTCGTTGGGCGCGGGCTCGACGAGCGCAGGGCGAAGTGCCCAGTCGCCATCGGGGCCGCCCTTTTCGCCAGCGATTCCCCACTCGCCGCCATAGTAGACGCACGGGATGCCCGGCATGCCAAAGAGCATGCCATAGGCGGGACGCAGGCACGACTTGTCGGTGAGGATGCTTGCCAGTCGCGGCACGTCGTGGTTGTCGACAAACGACAGCAGGTGCTTGCCGCGGTAGATGCACCAGGGATCGCCGCCAAACTGACGGTGCAGCGAGTGCGCGATCTCGAACATATTGACCGAGTTAAAGCTGGAGTACAGGCCTTTGTAGCACTCGTAGTTGGTGCAGGAGTCGAGCATCTCGTCGTTGACGATCTGGTTGTAGTCGCCGTGGAGCGTCTCACCAATCAGCACAAAGTCGGGCTTGAGCTCACGGGTAAAAGTATGCAGGCGGCGCATAAAATCGCGATCGAGCATATAGGCGACGTCCAGGCGCAGACCGTCGACGCCAAAGACTTCGGACCAGCGACGCACGGACTCAAGCAGGTAATCGACCACGGCAGGGTTTTGCAGGTTGAGCTTCACAAGCTCAAAATGGCCCTCCCAGCCCTCGTACCAAAAGCCGTCGCCGTAGCACGAGTCACCGTCAAAGCTGATGTGGAACCAGTCCTTGTAGGGCGAGTCCCACTTGCGCTCCTGCACATCGCGGAAGGCCCAAAAGCCACGACCGACGTGGTTAAAGACAGCATCGAGCACCACACGGATGCCATGGGCGTGCAGCGTCTCGCACACGGCGGCAAAGTCGGCGTCCCCACCCAGGCGGCGGTCGATATGGCGCAGACTGCGCGTGTCGTAGCCATGGCTGTCGGATTCGAGCGGCGGGTTGATGAGCACAGCGCCAACGCCGAGTTCCTGCAGGTAGTCGGCCCATTGGGCAATCTTCATGATGGGCGCATCGGGGTTGGGCGCGGCGTTGGCAGCCTGGGCGAGTTCATCCTCGGCGACGGGGGCGGCGTTTTCGCGCGGAGCTCCGCAGAAGCCCAGCGGATAGATCTGATAGAACGTCGTCTCGTATGCCCACATAGCAACCTCCCGGTAAGCTCAACACAACGACATCCATTGTATGCCCGGCTTGTATCCTCTTCCCCAAAATAAGTTGCGGTGGAATAGTTCCTGCTTGGGCCTTCAGAGGCCTTAAACAGGAACTATTCCACCGCAACTGATGAGGAGGATGTGGCTAGGCGACGGGCTTGGCGCGGCGGATGGCTGGGAACAGTACGGTAATGGCGAGGATGACGCCCACGACGGCAATCGCCCCGCCCACGAAGCCGATCCAAGCGATACCGGGACCCGAAACCACGGCGCCGCCGATTGCGGTGCCCGTGCCGATACCCAGATTGAACAGACCCGAGAAGATCGACATGGCGACAGCCGACGAATCCGCGGGCGTGTACTTGATGAGCTCGGCCTGAAACGCCACGTTAAAGGCCGTGGCGCAGCAGCCCCACAGCGCGCAAACGCCAAGAACCGCGGCGAGCGACGACGCGGCAGGACCCATAAGCAGCAAGGCGACCGGTACCCCGGAGAGCGTGATAGCAAGGAACGGAAAGCGATGCCCATCGAACAGGCGGCCAAACAGCCAGCTTCCGAGCAGACCAGAGCAGCCAAACGCCGTCAGCGTCATGGTGATGGCGCCCGCATCGACGTGCGCGACCTGCGCCAGGAAGGGCTCGATATAGCTGTAGCTTGCGTAATAGCCGGTCGCCATAAAGACCGTGACCGCGTAGAGCGCGATTAAAAACGGGTTCTTGAGCAGCTCGGGCAGCTGCTTAACGGTAAAGCGCTCACCCGCCGGCATGGCCGGGAACACCGCCGCCTGGTACACCACCGCGGCGGCAGAAAAGGCCCCGACCACGGCGAATGTCATGCGCCAGCCCACGGCCAGCCCGATGGCGCGGCCGATCGGCAGGCCAAAGATCTGCACGATGGACGAGCCCGTGGCGATTATGCTGATGGCGAGCGCCCCATGGCGGGTGTCGACGAGGCGCGAGGCCATGATCGAGGCGACCGACCAGAACACGGCATGTGCACAGGCGACCACCAGGCGCGCACAAACCAAAATGGGATAGGATGGCGCCAAGGCGGACAGGAACTGGCCGAGCGAGAACACGGCGAGCACGCCCAGCAGCATCCGCTTGAACTCAAAACGTGAGGCAAACACCATGAGCGGCAGCGACAGCAGCATGACGCCCCAGGCGTAGACCGAGATCATGATGCCTGCCTGGGCCTCGGTGAGCGAGAACGATGCGGCAATATCAGTCAGAAGACCGATGGGCATGAACTCCGACGTGTTGAATACGAACGCGCAACAGGCGAGCCCGATAAGCGGGAGCCACTGCTTGAGCGAGATGCCATCTTGTCTTGCCTGAGTCATGTAGGAAACCTCTCCGATTGTCTTGGGCGGTGGGCGATTATATAGCAACGGCCCCGCATCCGTCAGTACAGATGCAGGGCCGCAATCAACTCAATACACAGAGGTTGCGCCGTCAATAAATAGCTAAGCCAACCCCAGCAACATGCCCGCCGAATGCACGACAAACGCCACGACCCAGGCGACCGTCACCTGAAACGCGAATACGGCCACGGCATAGCGTGCGCCCAACTCGCTCTTGACGGCGCCGATGGACGCCACGCAAGGCGGGTACAGCAGCGTAAAGACCAAGAACACGTAGGCGGTAAACGGCGAAAACATGGCTGACAGTGCCGCGGGACAGGTTGCGCCCAAAAGCACCGTGAGCGTCGAGATGACGCTCTCCTTGGCAATGAGCCCCGTGACGAGTGCCGTCGAGGCGCGCCAGTCGCCAAAACCGAGCGGCGCCAGCACCGGCGCGATGATGCTGCCGAGGCCCGCAAGCAGGCTTTGCGACTGGTCGGCGACCACGTTAAAGCGGATATCGAACGTCTGCAGGAACCAGATGACCACCGTAGCGGCAAAGATAATGGTAAAGGCCTTGGTGATGAAGTCCTTGGCCTTATCCCATGCCAGCATCACCGTCGTCTTGACGCTCGGCAGGCGGTAATTGGGAAGCTCCATGATAAACGGCACCGGGTCGCCCTTAAATGCCGTGCGGTTGAGCACCAAAGCCGCGATACAGCCGACCACGATACCGATCAGATAGAGCGAGACCATGGCGGGAACCGTCGCCTGCGGGAAAAACGCCCCGCACAGCAAGCCGTAAACCGGCAACTTGGCTGAGCAGCTCATAAACGGCGTGAGCATGACCGTCATCTTGCGGTCGTGCTCGGATGGGAGCGTACGGGTCGACATGATAGCCGGCACGGTGCAGCCAAAACCGACGAGCATGGGCACAAAGCTGCGGCCCGACAGGCCAAAGCGACGCAACACCTTATCCATGACAAAGGCCACGCGCGCCATGTATCCGGAGTCTTCCAGAATGGAGAGGAACAAAAAGAGCACGACGATAATCGGCAGGAAGGTCAGCACGCTGCCCACACCCGTAAGCACGCCGTCGACAGCCAGCGAGCGCACTACGTCGTTGGTGCCGAACGCCTTGAGGCCCGCATCGGCCGAGGCGACGATGGCAGCGATGCCGTCCTCCATGAGTCCCTGCAACGCCGCGCCGATCACGCCAAACGTCAGCCAAAAGACGAGGCCCATGATCACCAGAAACGCCGGAATGGCTGTGTAACGACCTGTCAGGATGCGGTCAATCTTGACGGAGCGCACGTGCTCGCGGCTTTCGTGCGGCTTGACGACGCAACGCCCGCACACGTCGCCGATAAAGCTAAAACGCATATCGGCCAACGCAGATAGGCGGTCGGTGCCGGCCTCGCCCTCCATCTGGGTAATGATGTGCTCGATAGCGTCGAGCTCATTGCGATCCAGGTGAAGCGCCTCGGTTACCAGCTCATCGCCCTCGACCAGCTTGGTCGCCGCAAAGCGCACCGGGATGTGCGCCGTCACGGCATGGTCCTCGATCAGGTTAGCAATACCGTGGATGCAGCGATGCAGCGCACCGCCGTCCGGACCGTCGGGCGCGCAAAAGTCCAGGCGACCGGGGCGCTCGCGGAACCGCGCGACGTGCAAGGCATGATCCACCAGCTCGCCGATACCCTCGTTGCGGGCAGCGCTAATGGGGACAACAGGCACGCCCATCAGGCTCTCGAGCAGGTTGACGTCCACGGCGCCGCCGTTGGCGGTCACCTCGTCCATCATGTTGAGCGCGATGACCATGGGGCGGTCGAGTTCCATGAGCTGCAGTGTCAGGTACAGGTTACGCTCGATGTTGGTGGCGTCAATGATGTCGATGATGGCGTCCGGGCGCTCGTCGAGGATGAACTGACGGCTCACGACCTCTTCGCCTGTGTACGGCGACAGGGAGTAAATGCCAGGCAGGTCGGTAACGCTCGCCTCGGGATGGTTACGGATGGTGCCATCTTTGCGGTCGACCGTCACGCCGGGAAAGTTACCGACGTGCTGGTTGGAGCCCGTCAGCTGGTTGAATAACGTGGTCTTGCCGCAGTTTTGGTTGCCGGCGAGGGCAAAGTGCAGCGGCGCGCCCTCGGGCACGGCCGTCTTTGCCGCACGGGGCGAATACGTCCCCTCGCCCAGAGCCGGATGCTCCGTCGTGCCGATTGCGGCGTTAGCGCGCGGACCCGTATCGGTGTCGTGAATACCCACGAGCTCGATGCGAGCGGCATCGTCCTTGCGCAGTGTCAACTCGTAGCCACGCAGGCGGATCTCGAGCGGGTCGCCCATGGGGGCGTACTTCATCATGGTGACTTCGGTGCCCGGCGTTAGACCCATGTCCAAAATATGCTGTCGGAGTGCCTGATCGTCCGATGCCACCGATGCGACAACGGCGTCCTTTCCAATCTCGAGTGTATCGAGCCTCACGTCCGTGTTCCTCCCCCGGCGCCCACAGGGCGTTGTATTTATGTTCACCATGGCTAACCGTTTGCCATGGCTAACCAATTTATCCATGCATGATAGCGCGAACACACAACGATGTTCAATCAGCAAATTGGCGCAATGGGGACAGGCAGGAGAGTTCAGGGCCATAGTTTCCCGATGAGGCCTCTCGGGGAAACTACATCCCAGAATTCCGGCTCGAAACGGGATATGGTTTCCCAAACAGGCCTCTTACGGAAAATGCATCCCGGAATCCCCGCTCGAAACGGGACGCGCTTTCCCAGTCGAGGCCCTATGGGAAACTGCGTCCCACCTTGAAAGGCAAAACTGGGGCGCAGTTTCCGGACGGGGCATCAAAAACGAAGTTGCGGTGGAATAGTTCCTGGATGGGCTGGTTGATGCCCCAGATAGGAACTATTTCACCGCAAGTTATTGAAGAGCTTGGATGCCGGGACTCTTACAGATGGCGCTCGAGGAAGCGGAAGGCCAGGCGGATCCAGGGACGGACGGAAACCTGCTTGTCCTCGTTGTCGACCGCGGTGTTGGCGTTGCCGAGCGAAAGGCCATGACCACCCTGGTCGAAGACGTGCATCTCGCATGCAACGCCCTCCTCGGCCATGCGCTGCGCAAACGGGTAGACCTGCGCGATCGGCGCCGTCTTGTCGTCGGACACGCCCCACACAAAGGTCGGTGGCATCTGACGCGAAACATGCGTGGTGGGGCAGATGTCGGCCAGATGCTCGTCAGTTGCCTCGCCGCCCGTCACCATCGACAGGTAGTCGTTGAGCAAATCGCGCCCCGTCTTGCCACCCGTCTTGGGCACACGCAAGTCAATGCGCGGATCGCGCGTCTGCATGTCGCGCACATAGGCAAAGTCGAGCAATGGATAGCCCAGCACCACGGCATCGGGACGAATGTCGTCCGGACGCGCCCCGGCAAGTGCCGCAAAGGGGCCGGTCTTCCACTGTGTTGCCAGCGAGGCGCAAATCATGCCGCCAGCAGAAAAGCCCACGACGCACACGCGCTTAGGATCGACATGCCACTCGTCGGCGTTGGCGCGCACCGTGGCGACCATCTTGGCAAGATCTGCCTGGGGATGCGGAAAGCTCACGTCACCCGTAGAACTCGTGACATAGTTGAGCACAAAGGCCTGGTAACCGTGATCCAAAAACGCAAACGCCACAGGATCCTGCTCATGCGGAGCGATATGCGTAAACGCACCTCCGCCACAGAGAATCACCGCGGGGCCGCGGCCATACCGCTTATCGGGAAACGGCTAGGCACCCAAATACGTAAACGTCGCCGGATAATCCTCGGTCGGCTCCTCGCCCCACAGCGCATGGTTCTCGACAATCATATGTGCTCCCTTCGCGCAAATTATGCGCCCTTATTTTTCGCCTTCAAGCGTACCCCACTTGAACCCGTGGCGCAGAAACACTCCGGCAATAAGTTTCCCTTCAACTGATATATCACATAATCCCAGTTCAGAGGTATCGTTGAGCAGCGTAGAATAGGGGCGTTGACCAAGCCGCGAAACACATGTGAAACGTTTCCGGCAAACCAAACGCGCGATATGCGCCTATTTAAGTTGGAGGCAACTATGGGTCTGCTCGATTCGCTTAAGTCCACCTTCACCTCGACCGGCGAGGCGTCCGTTCCGCCTGCAGCAAGCTTCGCTACCCGCGAAGGCGTCATCTATGCCCCCGTCAACGGCGTGCTCGTCAACCTGAACGAGGTTCCCGACGAGACGATCGCCTCGGGCATGCTTGGCCAGGGCTATGG
>CAUEQX010000068.1 GCA_959020035.1 uncultured Collinsella sp.
GGCATATTTCTATGACGAGCAGCAGCGGCCGTTTATCATCGGCCGACAGCGGATTGTAGGATCGCGCTACGTTTTTGATATTTAGGACGTTGATCAAGAGAACGCCCGGCAGGCTAAATTGCCTGCCGGGCGTTTTTGCCGTTCGCCGCCGTTGAACGACCGTTCACCCGAGTCCTCGTAATCTGTCCGAAATATCCTTGAAGTGCTAAAAACACGCTGATAATCTATAAAACGTCATAGGACGTTTGCATTGCGCGAACGTTAAAGCGAGACACGATAAGGTCTCGGGTTCTTTGGAGGTATCTATGTCAGATACGAAGGCGAAGAAGACAAACAGACGTTTCAAATTCAAATTACCGCACGTCTATACGATCATGTTCTTGCTGATCGTGGTTTTTGCAGTTTTAACCTGGGTCGTTCCTTCTGGCCAATACCAGCGCAAGACGATCTCGACTGCGGCAGGCGAGCGCGAAGTCGCCGTTGCCGGAACCTATGAACAGGTCGATAAGAACTATACCGATTCCGAGACCGGCGAGACCGTTAACCTGGGCCAAGATATCTTTGCGGTCCTGCAGGCGCCTACTAAGGGTATTCAAGAGGCCGCCGACGTCGTTGCGTTCGTCTTGCTGATCGGCGGCTCGTTCGCGATCATCACCAAGACCAACGCGCTTAACGCCGGTATGAGCCGCGTGATTAAAAAGCTCAAAAACAAAGACATCCTCATCATTCCTATTACCATGACGCTGTTGTCCATTTGCGGCACCACGTTTGGCATGTCTGAGGAAGCCCTGCCGTTCTATGCCATCTTCATCCCCATCATGATGGGCATCGGATATGACTCCATGACGGCATTTATCATCTGCTTCCTCGGTCCCAACTTGGGCTACTGCGCCTCGACGATTGACCCGTTCAACGTTTTGATCGCGCAGGGCATCATTGGCATCGAGGGCAACCCGCAGCTGTGGTTGCGTGCCGTTGCATGGGTTATTTTCACCGCCGCCGGCATCGCATGGGCCATGCGTTATGCCATGCGCGTCAAGAAGAACCCCAAGTCGTCCGTTACGTTCGAGGACGACAAACTCAAGCGCATTGAGGTCTCCGTGACCGATGCTTCCATCGAGGAAGAGTTCACCACTCGCCAGAAGCTCGTGCTGATTGATTTTGCCGGTGGTATGGCGCTTATCGTGTGGGGTCTTGTTACGCAGGGCTGGTATATGAACGAGATCTCTGCCGTGTTCCTTGGCATGGGGCTGCTCGCCGGTATCCTGGGCGGTCTTGACCAGCAGACCATCGCCGATGAGTTCGTTAAGGGTCTTGCCGACTTTGCCTACGCAGCCGTCGTTATCGGTATCGCTCGCGGCATTCTGGTCATCGCCGAGGGCGGCATGATTATCGACACCATCCTTCAGGCACTTGCCACTCTGCTTGCTGGAGCCCCTGCCGCCGTGTACACCACGTTCATGTACGTTGTCCTTGGCCTCCTGTCCTTCCTGGTTCCTTCGAGCTCCGGCCTGGCCGCGCTTACCATGCCGGTCATGGGTCCTTTGACCGAGCTTATGGGCCTCAACCCCGAAGCCGCCGTAACGGCGCTGCAGTTTGCCAACCAGACCATTAACACCATTAGCCCCGTGGCAGGTATGACGGTGGCGGGCCTTGCCGTGGCAAAGATCTCGTTTGGCCAATGGTGGAAGACCATCTGGAAGTTCTTCATCTTCATGGTCGTGTTTGGCTTGGTCATTACCGCCATCTCCGGCATGCTTCCGGCGTAAGGAGGTCGCGATGTCCGATCGTTTGACGGTGCTGACGTCCAAGAGCGTCTTCACCGGTACGGAAGACCAGCCGTTTGAAGGTTTTGTCGCGGTACGCGGCAATCGGATTGAAGCCGTCGGTAGCGCTGGCGAGGCAGACTCGTTTCTCGCCCAGGCAGATGAGGTGATCGATTGTGGCGACAGAACGGTCATGCCTGGCTTGGTCGATGTGCATACGTTCTATACGGGCTGGGCGTTGCGGAGCTTGGGAGCCGACTTATCCGAAGCCTCTGACGTCGACGAAGTGGTAGCGCTTCTGCGTTTGTGGAAGGATGCCCATCTCGATTGTGCCGCCGCCTTTGGGCACGACCTTCCCGCATCGCTCGCCGAAGGCGCCGAGAATGAAAAAACGGCGGCAGCGCTCGACGACGCCTTCGGAGACGTTCCTGTTGTTTGCTTTACTCCGGGTGCCGAGACGCGCGTTCTCAACGCCGCCGCCAGCGAGCGCTATGGTTTTACGCCCGAGGCCTGCTACGCCGAGAAGACCTGGCGTATGATGCGGGACTTCCTGGCGCTTCCCGAGGTACGCGCCGGGTATTCTGATTACATGGCGATGCTGAACGCTCGCGGTGTCACGGCTATCAAAGAGATGGCCTTCGACGACTATTACGGATTTGCCGACGAGATGGCGCGTCGTGAGGAATCTGGCGAGCTGACGGTTCGCGTCTCCATGATGTCGCAGCCGGTGGGCGCCGGGGCGAATCTGTCCTATGCTCGTGCGGCGCGCGATCGCTTTCAGGGACCGTTTGTTCGTTTCTCGGGCTTCAACCGTATGACCGATCGTGGCGTGTGGGCAGGACTTGCCGAGATGATCGATCCTTATGAGGAGACGGCCGATGCAGGGGCTGCCGTCAAGACGGGTGTCGAGGAGCCCGAGTGGGGTTTGATTGAGGACGAGCTGCGCGCGATTGATGCCGAGGGCTTCCGTTACTCGCTTCATTGTCAGGGTGACGGCGCCGTTCGCCACACCGTTGCGCTGTATGCTTCGCTGCCGCGAGATGAACACGGAGTCATGCTTCGACGCCATGCGATTACCGACCTCGAGAACTCTGATCCGGAAGACCTTGCCCTGTTTGGCAAGCTGGGCGGAATCTGCGAGGTCTACCCCCAGATCCTCACGCTCGATAAACGCGAGGACTGCCTGTCGATGATGCGTCGGCAGATCGGCGAGGTCCGACTGCTGCACAGCTGGAACCGTCGCGGTATGGAAGACGCGGGGTGCACGGTGTGCTGTGGCACCGACCTCCCGCTCTTGATTCCGAGCTTGGGCGAATCAGTATTTAGCGCATGCGGCGGTTTCTTTGCCGACGGTTTGTCCGTGAATGAGGGCAATACGCTGACGATTGCCGAGCTCCTTCGTGCGTGGACGGCAGGGGGCGCATATGACCTCATGCGCGAGGATGAGCTGGGGACGCTCGAGGCCGGTAAGCTTGCCGACATCTGTGTGCTCAATCGCGATGTGTTTGGCCTTGACTACCATGATGCTTGTGACCTTGCTGTTGATATGACCATGTCGGACGGACGTATCGTGTTCGACCGAAATAAGGAGGTTTAGCATGCCTGAAACCAAACCGACGCTGCGTCGCGAGCAGATCGTGGGCATGAACATCCACTACATCATGTGGTCGCTCGACTATTTTTTGGATACGCAACAGCGCCTGGGCTTTGAGTCCATCGAGCTGTGGTGCGCCGAGCCCCATGTGACGCTCGATCACACTGGGTATTTTGAGGCCGAGGTTCTGGCGAAAAAGGCCGCCGACCGTGGTCTGCGCTATCGGACGCTCTGTCCCGAGAACGTGGTCTACCCATGGCAGTATTGCGCTCGTAAGCCGCTCCATGAGCAGCGGAGCCTGGCGTACTTCAAGCATGGCATCGAGCTTGCCGAGGTGCTGGGATGCGACCGCATGTCCGTAAACTCGGGTTGGGGTGACTGGGACGAGGATCGCGAAGAGGCGTGGAAGCGCAGTCGCGAGCACCTATCCATCTTGGCGGAGTATGCCGGCGAGCACGGTCTGGTGCTAACGATGGAGAGCCTGCGTCCCGAGGAGAGCAACCTTGTGACGACCGTCGCCGATGCTAAGCGCATGATTGATGAGGTCGCGAGTCCGTACCTGCAGCCTATGGTCGATACGACCGCAATGGGCGTTGCGGGTGAGTCGCTCGAGGACTGGTTTGCCGCATTTGGCGACGGTGCGATCCACGAGATGCACTTTATCGACGGCGATCCCTATGGCCATCTGGTCTGGGGTGACGGCAAGCACGATATGGATGCCTTCGTCGCCACGCTCAACGCCCATGGTTTCGATGGCATGTTGGGCCAGGAAATCACGGACGGTCGCTACTTCGATGATCCGGCGGCGGCAGATGCCAAGAACATGGCCGCCTTCGAGAGGTATCTGATTGACTAGATAAGATTTTGCTCGGCCATGCAAGACACGTCCTGCATGGCCGGCCAAGCTGGAAAGGAACTAAACATGAACGCACATGATCTGATTAAGGAAGCAATTGCCGAGAAGGGCAAGTTCGACAGCGTCTACTGGATCGCCTGCGGTGGCTCCATGATCGATCTGATCCCGGCCCATGAGCTCTTGCAGCGCGAGGCGACGACGTTCACCTCGTATATCTATACGGCCCGTGAGTTCGACATCATGCGTCCCCGTCGCCTGGGCGAGAAGTCTCTGGTCATTGCCTGCAGTCACAGCGGCAATACCCCCGAGGTCGTCGAGGGCTGCGAGATTGCCCTTGCCGCGGGCGCGACGGTGATCGCGCAGACCGATAACGCCGGTTCCAAGATCGATAATGGCAAGTGGGTCACCTGGGTGTACCCGTGGGGCGAGGGCGTTCCGCAGGCCGAAGTTCCTGCCGGTATCTCGCTGTCGCTCGCGGCCGAGCTGCTCGACCAGCAGGAGGGCTACGCCGATCTCGCCGACATGTATGCCGGTATTGCCGAAATGGATAAGATTCTGCCTCCCGCACGCGAAAAGGTAAATGCCGAGCTGGGCGATCGCTTCGCCAAGCTTTGCCAGGAGCATGAGTTCTTCTATATCCTGGGCAGCGGTCCCAACTTTAGCCAGACGTACGGCTTCGCTATCTGCTCGCTGATGGAGATGCAGTGGCAGCACTGCAGCTATATCCACTCCGCCGAGTACTTCCATGGCCCCTTTGAGGCTACCCAGGATGGCGTCTTCTACTTCTTGCAGATGGGCTCGAGCGAGTGCCGTCCTATGGACGAGCGCGCCCTGGCGTTCCTCGAGACCCATACCGACACGCTGATGGTGCTTGATGCCAAGGAGTACGGTATGGAGGCCGTGCCGGCGAGCGTTCGTGCCTATCTGGATCCGGTGCTGTTCTACGCTATGAACTGCGAGCTGCGTGCAGCGCGCGGCAAGGTGTTCGATCACGACCCCGACTTCCGCCGCTACATGGGCGTTGTTGAGTACTAGGAAGGATGGATACCATGGCTTTTAACGTGAACGCGCTCGGGTTCGGTGACAACGTCGTCGATCGCTATGAGCATATCCATACCATGTATCCCGGCGGCAATGCGGTGAATTTTGCCGTTTACGCCAAGAAGTGCGGCGCCGCGCGCTCCGCGTACATGGGCATCTTTGGTAACGACGCCGCTGCCGAGCATGTGATTGCAAGTCTCGAGGATGAGGGCATCGAGCTCGCTAAGTGCGAGCAGCTTATTGGCGAGAACGGCGCGGCGCGTGTGACCGTGGTCGATGGCGACCGCGTATTCCTCGGCTCCAACGAGGGCGGCATCCGTGGCGATGCGCGCTATGTGCTCGATCGCTTCGATCTGGCATACATGAAGCAGTTCGACGTAGTCCACTCGGGCAACTACTGCTTTACCGAGCGCGAGCTCCCCAAGCTGAAGGCTGCAGGCATCACCGTATCGTTTGACTTCTCGGACGATTCCACCGATGAATACTATGAGCAGATTGCCCCGTTTGTCGACTTCGCCTTCTTTAGCGCTGCCGATGCTGCAAGTGAGGATGAGATTCGCGAGCGCCTCGCTTGGGTTAAGAATTTGGGCCCGCGCTTTGTGTCCGCAACGGCGGGCGCCGAGGGCTGCATCGCCTATGACGGCGAGCGCTACTATCGCCAGCTGGCAAAGCCCGTAACGGACATGAAGGACACCATGGGAGCCGGTGACTCGTTCCTGACCTCATTCCTGATGTGCTATCTCGATTCCGCCAAGCGCGGCGAGGACGGACCTGAGGCCATTGAGCGTGCGCTCGATTTTGCGGCAGGTTTTGCCTCGACCGTGTGCGGCATGGAGGGCTCTTGGGGCCACGGAGCTCCGATCACCGAGTAGCCTGAGAAAGCGCTGGGAGGCTTGGGGCTGAAGCCTTGGCTGACTGACGCTAGATTACATCGGAATTCGGATAGGGGCTCGCCTTGGGTGGGCCCCTTTTTGATTGCTGGAGAAGACTATGGATATCAAAGCATGTGCAGCTGGCTTTTGCTGTGCGGACGTGTACCAAAACATCGGCGTGTTCTATCCGACTGGCAATGGCATCGACTGGGGTATCCACCTGGCGCGAATGGGCATATCGGTATCTGCGGTGTCGGTCGTCGGAAAGGACGAGTACGGAGACAAAATGCGCGAGGCGCTGGCTGCCGAGGGGTTCGACATCTCGCATCTTCGCGTGGAGGACGGCGATACCTCGGTGATGCTCATGGCGTTGAAGGACGGCGTCGACCGCGTGCATCTCGAAGCGATTGACGGTGTCATGGAAACGTACCGACCAAACGATGATGACCGGGCATTTATCCTGGAGCACGATGTCATCCATACCGACCTGTTTGGAAACTGCTTAGACCTGCTGCCCGAATGGCACGAGGCAGGCAAGATCGTCGTCATGGACTTTTCGGTGTTCAGTCAAGATCCCGAATACGCCTGTGAGAACCATTTTCCTTACGTTGACTATGCCTTTATGTCGTTTGAGGAGGATAGCGCGGAGCTGCGCGACTGGGTGCGCCATGTGCAGGAGCTGGGCCCGCGCGTGGCAGTCGCCACACTTGGCGAGAAGGGAAGCATCGCCTATGACGGTGAGCGCTTCTATGAATGTGGGATCGTGCCGGCCGAGAAGGTTGTCAATACCGTGGGCGCCGGCGACTCGTATATCGCCGGATTCACCAAGGGTGTACTGGATGGGCTTGACGTGCCGGCGTGCATGCATGCCGGTGCCGAGCTTTCGTCCCGAGTCATTGGGTCGTTCGAACCGTACTAGGAATAAAAGCCTGGAAAGGAGTGCAAGATGGTAATCGATATGCTGGTCCAGCCCATGCTCTACGGCGAGATCTATACGCCAGGCGACGAGCCAGACGGCTTTGGTTTTTGGGAGCGTGAGTTTGGCATGGGGCACATGGGCCCCATGGACTGGGATGAGCTCGTGGCCGAAATGGATGTCTGCGATGTGCGGAAAAGCGTGCTCATGCCGCTCGATGTGACCACGGCGTGCGGCGGGCACTTTGGCACCAACGACCAGGTTGCCGCGCTTGTTGCCGCGCACCCCGATCGCCTATGGGGATTCGCGAGCGTGGACCCGCAAGTGAGTGGCGCCGCCGATGAGCTGGAGCGTGCCTTTACCGAGCTGGGGGCCAAGGGGCTCTGCCTGCATCCGGCAAAGCAAGGTTTTGTGCCCGATGATGCCGTGGCCGAGCCGCTCTACAAGCTCTGTGAACGCTACAACAAGCCGGTGGTTTTTCATGCCGGTATGTCCTGGGAGCCGGGTGCGGAGCTTTCGCGAAGCCACCCGCTTGCGTTTGAGCACACCATCGCAACGCATCCGGATGTGCGCTTTAACCTGACGCATTTTGGCTGGCCCTGGGTGCGCGAAACCGTGGCGATGCTGCTCAAGTATCCCAATTGCTATACGGACGCCTCTATTACCTATATCGATTCGCCCGAAGAAATGATGCAGCGGCTCTTCACCGTCGATATGGGACCGCTGTGGTATGAGCGTGCCCTGTCTCATCAGGTGATGTTTGCCAGCAATACGCCACGCTTCCGCGCCTTCAAGCTCAAGCGGGCGCTTGATACCGTGCCCATGCGCGATGCGGCGCGGGAGAATCTGTATTCTGGCACGGCGCTGCGTTTTCTGAAAGGTGATGAGTGACATGGTGACACTCGAGACATTGAGCTATCTATCGACGGCGCCCGACCAGTTCATCGACATCACAGAAGATGTGCATGCCGCCATCGAGCGTAGTGCGGTGACCGACGGACTGGCAGCGATTATTTTGTCGCATACGACTTGCGGCATCGTGGTGAACGAGGGGCTTCCGTGCGTGGAGACCGATCTCATGGAGACGCTCGATCGCATTGCCCCGCCCGATGCCCCCTATGCGCATGCTCATTTCTTGCCGAGCTATGGTGCCACGGGCAATAACTCCTGTGGTCATATCAAGAGCATGATTTGCGGCAATAGCTGCTTCTTCCCTGTTCAAGACGGCCACATTGTATGTGGCGGGGCCCAGAACATCTACCTTGCGGAGTTCGATGGACCTCAGAAGCGAAAAGTGTTCGTTGAGGTGCTGGGCGAGTAGCAGTTGATGTCTGTGAGTCGGCGAGCTAAAGGAGATTGACCATGTCGTTTATGGCTTCGATGTTTGGGACCGAGAAACCGGTAATTGGCATGCTGCATCTGCAGCCGCTGCCTGGCGATCCTCTGTATTATCCGGGCGGCAGCGTTTCGCGCGTGATCGATGCCGCCAAGCGCGATCTCGAAGCGCTGCAGTCGGGTGGCGTGGACGGCATTCTGATCACCAATGAGCTATCGATGCCCTACGAGCAGCATGTGTCGGCAGTGACCCTTGCCGCTATGGGGCATGTCATCGGAGCTCTTGCCGCAGATTTCTCGACCCCTTGGGGTGCAGAGGCTATTTATGACGGCGATGCCACGATTGAGCTGTGCGCCGCCGTCGAGGCGCAGTTTACGCGCTGCAATTTCTGCGGTGCCTGGGCTGGCGACCTTGGCCTGATCAATCGTGACTTTGCGCGCACCATGCGCCGCCGCGCCGCCCTGCGTCTGGATGACCTAAAGATGTTCCATTTCATCACAAGCGAGGGCGAGGTGTACCTTAACGACCGATCGACTCCCGATATTGCCGATTCGCTGGTATTCAACTGCCTGCCGGACGCCCTTGTTATTGGTGGGTCTGCTGCCGGGCGCGGCGCTTCGGGCGAACTTGCCGACGAGGTGCGCGCCCGTGTTGGCGATGTGCCGGTGGTATGTGGAACGGGATGCCGCGAGAATACCGTTGCAGACGTGTTTTCGCATTATGATGGCGCGTTTGTCGGTACCTGCCTCAAGCGAGACGGCAAGCTCGACGCCCCTGCCGAAGCCGAACGGGTCGCGCGGTTCATGGCTGCCGCCCGTGCCGCGAGAGGGGAGTGAGCGGCATGCCGTACTATCTTGGCATCGACATAGGAACGAGTGCGTCCAAGGGTGTGTTAATAGATGCGGAGTGTCAAATTGTGGCGCAGGCATCTTGTCAACATGAGACCGAGAACCCTCAGGATGGTTGGTATCAGCACGATGCAGAAGCGATTTGGTGGGGTGATTTTTGCCGGCTGTCTCGCGAGCTTATCGAGCGCGCGGGCATCGAGGCGAACCAGATCCGCTGCGTAGGGTTGTCGGCTTTGGGCTGTGATTGCGTGCCGGTCGATGAAGATTGCC
>CAUEQX010000069.1 GCA_959020035.1 uncultured Collinsella sp.
TCGACACCGCCGAGTTCGCGATCCCCGGCCTTGACGACGAGTTCCGCGTCATCGTGTCTCCGTGGATCCTCTCCTCGCTGATCACCGATCGCCTTGCCGCTTACTACGAGACGGTCACCAAGCACAACCTGAACTATCGTCGCTACTATCACCAGTTCGATTACTAAGAGCAAATAACGTTTGTGTAATTGGGCCCCGCTCCTATATGGAACGGGGCCCCGTTTGGGTTGGAGAGTAATTATGAGCTACCCTCAGCTTGCTGTCATGAATATCAGCCATCGTTATTTTGACCTTGAGGAGTTCTTTTCTTCGGCGTCGGCTTCGGGCTACACGTGTTGCGAGCTTTGGACCGGGGCGATGCATCTGTATGTCGATTGCCATGGATACGATTCGCTCGAGCAGGTGCGGGAGCTATCACAGCGGTATGGGGTTCGGATTGTGGGGCTTTGTCCCGAACAGAACAACCCCAAGCCGTGGAATATCGCGGCGCGCGGGAATGAGGCGCGTGCCCGCACGCTCGCGTACTTTAAGAACGTTGTAGATATCGCGGCGGAACTTGGAGCCGAGCAGGTCATGGTCTCGAGCGGCTGGGCATTTTTGAACGAGCCGATCGAGGACGCGTGGGGTCGCAGCGCCTCGATGCTGCGTGCGATTGCCGAGCATGCGGGAGAGTGCGGCGTGCGACTGGTGCTCGAGGCCCTACAGCCGGTTGAGTCGATGATCGTGAACTCGGCGGCCGATACGAAGCGCATGATCGAGGCAGTTGATCATCCGGCACTTAAGGCATGTCTGGATTTGGGCGCTATGGCGGTGGCGGGGGATACCATCGACGATTATTTCGATCTGCTTGGCGATGATGTCGCCCACGTGCATTTTGTCGATGTTGCGGCAGATGGCACGACGCATCTTGCCTGGGGTGACGGCGACCGCGATATGCGCGCCGACCTGGATAGGCTGGTGGCGCGCGGCTATCGCGGAGTTGTTTCGGCCGAGACTTATGACTGGCGCTATTTTGCCGACCCCGCAGCTGCCGATGCGCAGGTAATGGCAGAGTATCGTCGTGCGATTGGCGTCTAGGTGGGGTTGGGTTGCGACAATCTGCCCTATGTTTCCAAATGAATACGGTGTGAGCGGCTGCGACGGATTTTCCCCGCAAGCACTCTAGTATGCTAAAGTACCCAGAAGACCGGCGGAGCTATGCCGGTCTTCTGTTCTACATGAAACACAGCATGAGGAGGCTCACCAGATGACGGCCACACCGTGGGGATTCCGGGACATATTGCCCGAGGAGGCTCAGGCGCGCGAGGAGATCGCGCTGACGGTGAAGGGCTGCTTCAGGGAGCATCATTACCTGCCGGTCGAGACGCCGCTGCTCGAGGACAAGGGCTCTCTCGAGGAGGGCGGCCGCATTGCGGACACGCCGTTTAAGCTCTTTGATGACGACGGTCGCCTGCTGGTGGTCCGTCCCGACAACACGCTGCCGATCGTTCGCCTGGTTTCGACTCGCATGCGCGCGGCCGATCTGCCGCTGCGCCTGCGCTATGAGGCGCCGGTGGTCCGCGAGTGTCAGCGCAATGCCGGCGGCTCGCGTCAGTTTACGCAACTGGGTTTTGAGCTTATCGGCGCGGGCGATACCGCGGGCGATGTCGAGACCGTCTCGCTGGTGGCCGAGGCCGTTCGCAAGTTGGCGCTGCCCGATGCGCGCATTATCGCAGGTAGCGTGCGCCCGTTTAAGGAGCTGCTCGCGGCGTGCGAGGATCGCGAGCTGGCTGCCGAGGCTCTGCGCTGCGTGCACGCCAACGACTTTGTGGGCCTCGATGCCCGCGTGGCGGCAAGCGCCGAGACCGATGCCGTTAAGGCCGCCGTCAGCGAACTGCCGCGCCTGCATGGTGGGGCCGAAGTGCTCGATCGCGTGGATGCGCTGCTGGCGGCTGCCGGTATTGTCGCGCCGCTCACGCGTGAGCTGCGCGCGCTGGTCGAGGGTCTGGCGCCCGAGGACGCTCAGGTGCTGTCCTTCGACTTTTCCATTATGAATTCTTTCGATTACTACACGGGCCTGGTCTTTAAGGCCTATGCCGGTGGCCTGCCCGATCCGGTGGGCTCGGGCGGTCGCTACGACTCTATCTTTACCGGCGCGTTCGGCGACGGCATCGAGGTGCCGGCGGCGGGCTTCGCCTTTTCGCTCGAGCGTCTGGAGGCCGCGTGCACCTCTGCCGAGGACGCCGCCTCCGATGGTGACCACGCCGTGGGCCGCGGCGCCGAAGGCCCGCTACGTATCGCCGTGCCCAAGGGCTCACTTAAGGCCGACACGCTCGACGTGCTCGAGGCCGCGGGCCTGGACGTCTCTGAGCTGCGCGACCCCGGCCGTCACCTGATTGTGCGCGGTCGCGACACGCGTGCCGGCGAGGGCACGGTCGGCGATATCGAGTTTGTCATCGTGCGTCCCAGCGACGCGCCCGCTTTTGTGGGCTGTGGTGGTGCCGATTGCGGCATCTGTGGCTGGGACTCGCTCATCGAGGCAGACCTCAACTTGCTGCAGCTGGTCGATCTGGGCTACGGCCTGTGCACGTTTATCGAGGCAGAGCCCGCGTGGCGCGCCGGCCAGGCCGAGCGCAACTATGCCCGCCGCGGGTCGCTTCGCGTGGCCACCAAGTATCCGCGCATCGCGAGTGCCTGGTATGCCGAGCGCGGCGTGAACGCCGATATCGTCTCACTGCACGGCAACATCGAGCTGGGCCCCATCGTCGGCATGACCGATCGCATCGTGGATATTACCGCCACGGGCGCCACGCTGCGCGATAACGACCTGGTCATCACCGGCCGCATCATGGACTGCACGGCCCGCTTCTTTGTCAATCCGGGCGCCGCACGTTTGGATCCGCGCGTACGCAATCTGGCAGATCGCTTGGCGGCAGCCGTGAAGGGCAAGCATTTTGAGCCCGTTGCGGGCTCGGCACAATAGCGCGAGCACTCACGGGCGCCCCAACGTACGGGCTGCGGGCCGACTGGCGCCGCCGCTCGGCCTCTCGTTTTTCGAACACAACCTCGACCGATAGGGGATACCGATATGAAGACCATCAAGCTTGCTCCCGGTGAGCGCCTCGTTACCAACCAACTCAACCGCAAGGGTGTGCTGCCGCAAAACATCGTCGACGCCGCCCGCGATATCGTGGCCAACGTGCGTGCCAACGGGGATGCCGCGGTGCGCGATTACTGTCAGCGTTTTGACGGCGTTGAGCTGCAGAGCTTCCGCTTGCCGCAGGAGCAGATCGATGCCGCGCTCGAAGGCCTTGACCCGGCCTTTGTCGCCGCGCTTGAGAAGGCCGCGCGCCAGATTCGCGAGTTCCACCAGTGCGAGGTCGAGCAGAGCTGGTTTACCACGCGTGTGGACGGCACGATGCTCGGCGTTAAGGTGACCCCGCTCGCGGCGGCCGGCATCTATGTACCGGGCGGTCGCGCGCAATATCCCTCCACCGTGCTCATGAACGCCATTCCCGCCAAGGTCGCCGGCGTCAAGCGCGTGGTTATGGTGACCCCGCCGCAAAAAGACGGCCTGATCAGTCCCTACACGCTCGCCGCGGCAAAGCTCGGCGGCGTGGACGAGATCTATATGGTGGGCGGCGCTCAGGCCGTGGCCGCACTTGCGTATGGTACCGAGACCATTCCGCGCGTCGACAAAATTACCGGACCGGGCAACGCTTTTGTCGCCGCGGCCAAGCAGATTGTCTCGGGCGATGTGGGTATCGATATGGTCGCCGGTCCCTCCGAGGTCTGCGTGCTGGCCGACGCCACGGCCAAGCCTATGGTGGTCGCGGCAGACCTGATGGCCCAGGCCGAGCACGATCCGCTGGCAGCCTGCTATCTGGTGACTTGCGACGAGCAGTTTGCGCGCGAGGTCGAGGCCGGCATCGACATTCTGGTGGCGCAGTCGCCGCGTGCCGAGATCACGCGCGCCTCGCTCGACAACGAAGGCACCATTGTGGTGGCCGCCGATATGGCTGCCGCCGTCGAGGCCGTGAACACCGTGGCGCCCGAGCACTTGGAGCTGCACTGCAAGGATGCGATGGGCTTGCTCGGCGGCATTCGCAACGCCGGCGCCATCTTTGTGGGCGCTTGGAGCTCCGAACCGCTTGGCGATTATGTTGCCGGCCCCAACCACACGCTGCCGACCGGCGGCACGGCCATGTTCTCCAATCCGCTTTCGGTCGAAGAGTTCGTTAAGCGCTCGAGTGTCATTTGCTATACGCCCGAGGGCCTGCTCTCCGACGCTCCCGCCACACAGCGTCTGGCCGAGGCCGAGGGCCTGTGGGCGCACGCGCTCTCTGCTGCCCTGCGTCGTCGCGTGCTGGAGCAGGGTGAGGATGCCGTGAGTGCCGAGTCGCTGGCTGCGGCCGACCTGACCAAGGTCGCCTGGCCGGGCGACGCTGTGGCGACGGTCGCCGAGGGTGTGGACCTGGCGGCTGCAGGCTCGGATGGCGCCGGCGCGACCGGCGAGGAGGCCTAACATGGCCGAGCTGACGCCTCGCATGAAGGAGCTCGTCCAGCCCTACTTGGCCGGCATCGAGCCCTATGACCCCAACTTTACGCCCACGCGCATCAACCTTTCGGCCAACGAGAACACCTATCCCGTGCCGGCCGGCGTGCGCGAGGCGATCGACGCGGCCTTGGCTGCCACACCGCTCAACCGCTATCCCGATCCCATGTCCAACGACCTGCGCGACGAGCTTGTCGCTTGGCATGGCGTGGCGCGTGAGAATATTTGCGTGGGAAACGGCGGCGACGAGCTGCTCTATAACTACCTGCTGGCGTTTGGCGGCGCGGGACGGACCCTGCTCAACTGCCCGCCGTGCTTTAGTGAGTATGCGTTCTTTGCGTCGCTTTGTCAGACCGAGGTGCGCGATGTGTGGCGCGACCCGGCGACCTTTGAGCTCGACCAAGCGGCTGTGCTCGCAGCGGCGCCCGAGTGCAATCTGGCGATCGTGACCTCGCCCAATAACCCCACGGGTGACGTGACGCCGCTCGACTTTGTCGCGGCCCTGTGCGATGCGTGCCCCGGCATGGTCATGGTCGACGAGGCCTACGTTGAGTTTGCCGACGATTCGTTTGGCGCGGTCACCACGGCGCAAGACCTTATCGCCGAGTATCCAAACCTGGTGATTCTGCATACGCTGTCCAAGGCGTTTGGCGCCGCCGGCACGCGTCTGGGCTACGTGATCGCGGCTCCCGAGGTCATCGACGTGTTCGCGGCGATTCGCCAGATCTATTCGGTCAACGTGCTGAGCCAGGCGGCAGCACTTGCCTGCGTGCGTGCCCGTGATGCCTATGCACCCGTGGTGGCGCAGGTCGCATCCGAGCGCGAGCGCGAGCTGTGCGCCCTGCGCGCGATGGCTGCCGAGGGCCTGCCCGTGGAGGCATGGCCGAGCGCGGCTAACTTTGTGCTCGTACGCACGCCGCATGCTACGCGCGTACGCGAGCGTCTACGCGACGAGTATTCGATTTTGGTGCGCGACTTTAGCTATGCGCCGGGGCTCGCGGACTGTCTGCGCATTACCGTGGGCACGCCGCAGGAAAACGACGAGGTGCTGGCTGCGTTTGCCGCGCTGGTGAAGGAGGAAATGTAGATGGGCCGTTATGCCGAGGTGACCCGCAAGACGGGGGAGACCGACATTATCGTCAAACTCGACCTGGATGGAACCGGTATGTGCGATATCTCGACCGGCGTGCCGTTTTTCGACCACATGCTCAACGCCTTTGGTCGCCATGGCCTGTTCGATTTGACGGTACATGCGGTAGGCGACGTTGAGGTCGACGCGCATCACACCGTCGAGGACACGGGCATTGTGTTGGGCGAGACGTTTTGCCAAGCGCTGGGCGACAAGGCGGGTATTACGCGCTTTGCCGACGCGGCGATCGCCATGGACGAGACGCTCGTGATGGCCGCCGTGGACATTTCGGGTCGCGGCCAGGCCTACTGCGAGCTGCCCGTGCCGACCGAGCGCGTGGGCAGCTTCGATACCGAGCTGGCCGTTGAGTTCTTCTATGCCTTCGCACGCGATGCCAAGCTCACGCTGCACGTGCGCGAACTGGCGGGTGGCAACTCGCATCACATTATCGAGGCCGCCTTTAAGGCCGTGGGCCGCACGATGCGCCATGCCTGCGAGCTCGATCCCCGCGTGCAGGGCATCCCCAGCACCAAGGGCTCGCTGTAACCTGTCCCTTTTTGGCAGGTTTTGAATGGGGAAAAGGAGGGTCGCGTGGGCGAACCGAAGATCGTGGTAGTTGACTACCACAAGGGCAACTTGTCGAGCGTTGCGCGCGGGCTTGCGCGCGCCGGTGCCGCCGCCTGCACGTCGGACGATCCGGAGCAGATCCGCCGCGCCGACGGCCTGGTCATCCCGGGCGTGGGCGCGTTCTATGACGCGATCGCCTTTATGCGCCAGAGCGGCGAGGCGGACGCGGTGCTCGATGCCGTCGCCGCCGGAACTCCGCTGCTCGGCATCTGCCTGGGCCTTCAGCTAT
Source organism: uncultured Collinsella sp. (assembly GCA_959020035.1). Taxonomy (GTDB): domain Bacteria; phylum Actinomycetota; class Coriobacteriia; order Coriobacteriales; family Coriobacteriaceae; genus Collinsella. The sequence continues at coordinate 6,520 of CAUEQX010000069.1, forward strand.
TTTTTGAGCGCGGCAACGAGGGCGTGCCTGCGGACGAGGGCGCGGTCGCCGACGGCAATGCCTCTGAGCAGACTGGCGGTCCCTGGGTCGATGGCCTGGGCATTATGCGCGGTTCGTGCACGCGCTTGGAGTCGAGCCGCCTTAAGGTGCCGCACGTGGGCTGGGACCAGGTGCATATGACGCCTGCCGGTGCGGCCGATCCGCTGCTCGCCGGTTTTGCCGAGGGCGCCAACATGTACTTCACCCACAGCTATGCGGTGGCCGACGACGCCGATACCGCCGATGTGCTGGCACGCACGCACTATACGCGGAGCTTCCCGTGCATCGTGCGTCATGGCAACGTGTGGGGCTGCCAGTTCCATCCCGAGAAATCCTCCGCGCTGGGTCAGCGCATCCTTAAGAACTTCGTCAACATCGTCGAGGAGGCTGGCCGATGATCCTGTTTCCCGCAATCGATCTGATCGGCGGCAAGGTCGTGCGCCTGGAGCGCGGCGACCGCAGTCGCTGCAAGGTATATTCCGACGACCCCGTGGCCGTTGCCCGCTCGTTTGCCGAGCAGGGCGCGAGCTGGGTGCACGTCGTCGACCTGTCCGCTGCCTTTGGCGAGGACGAGGATGCGTGTGCTGCCAACTCGGCAGCGATTAAGGCCATCTGCGGCGTCGACGGTCTGTCCGTGGACGTGGGCGGCGGCGTTCGCTCGCTTGCACGCATCGACGAGTTGGCAGGCTACGGCGCACGCCGCATCGCACTGGGCACCGTGCTGGTGACCGAGCCGGGTTTTGCCGAGGTGGCGGCCCAAGGCTTTGGCGAGTTGCTGGTGGCAGACATCGCCGCGCGCGACGGTCAGGTCAAGGTGAATGGTTGGCGCGACGGCGCGGGCGTGGCACTCGACGATGCCGTGGCGCAGCTTTCCGAGCTGGGTTTTAAGCATCTGGTGTATACCGACATCGCGCGCGATGGCATGCAGACGGGCATCGATGTGGCGGCGTATCGCCATGTGGCCGAGGTCGCGGGCTTTCCCGTCGTGGCATCGGGTGGCATCTCGACGCTCGACGATATCCGCGCGCTTGCCGCGGTGGGTGAGGACGCCATCGAGGGTGCCATCACCGGCCGTGCGCTCTGCGAAGGCAACTTTACGCTGGCACAGGCGCTGGCCGCCGCCCGAGGGGAGGAGTAGCCCATGCTTACCAAACGCGTAATTCCCTGCTTGGACGTCAAGGATGGCCGTGTGGTCAAGGGCGTCAACTTTGTGAGCCTGCGCGATGCGGGCGACCCGGTGGAGCTAGCGCGTGCCTACGATCGCGAGGGTGCGGACGAGGTCGTCTTCCTGGACATTACCGCCACGAGCGACAACCGTGCGACGACCATCGAGATGGCGGCGCACGCGGCCGAGGAGCTCGCCATTCCCTATACCGTGGGCGGCGGCTTTCGCGACCTGGCGGGCATGCGCACCATGGTTGCAGCCGGTGCTGACAAGGTGTCGCTCAACTCTGCCGCCGTGCGCGACCCGTCGCTGATTAGCCAGGCTGCCGCGGCGTTTGGCAGCCAGGCCGTGGTCGTGGCGATCGATGCCAAGCGCGTGGGCCTGCCCGGCGCATCTGGTGCCGACAAGTGGGAGGTCTTCACGGCGGGCGGCCGCAACGCCACGGGCATCGACGCGGTGGCGTGGGCCGAGGAGGCGGCTCGCCGCGGCGCCGGCGAGATCCTGCTGACCAGCATGGACCGCGACGGCACCAAGGCTGGCTTTGACCTGGCGCTCACCCGCGCCGTGGCGCGCGCGGTGCCGATTCCGGTGATTGCGAGCGGCGGCGTGGGCACGCTCGAACATTTTGCCGAGGGCGTGATCGAGGGCGAGGCCGATGCCGTGCTAGCAGCGAGCGTCTTTCACTTTGGAACCTTCAGCATTCGCCAGGTGAAGGAGTATATGGCGTCGCAGGGCATCCCTGTCAGGCTGGACTTTTAGCGCTGCGGCTTGCCCAGGCACCCGACCTTCCGGCTCCAACCCTCCTCGCGTACTTAAGTACGCGTCGTCGGGCTTGTCGCTCGGAATCTCGGGCACCTGGACAACCCTCGCCGACCTGTGGGGTTTAAATTGGGGAGAGAAATGGAAGAGATAACCGATCCTTCAAAGCTTACATATGACGCCAAGGGGCTGATTCCTTGTGTAGTTCAGCAATATGACACTGGTGAGGTACTTATGGTCGCCTGGATGAACGAGGAGTCGGTGGGATTGACGCTCAAGACCGGCACCACGTGGTTTTGGAGCCGCAGCCGCCAGGAGCTCTGGAACAAGGGTGCGACGAGCGGCAACATGCAGGAGGTCAAGGAGCTCTGGGCCGATTGCGATAGCGATACGCTACTGGTCAAGGTCGACTCGCCGGGTCCGGCCTGCCACACCGGCAACCGTACCTGCTTCTTTAAGAAACTCGCGTAGGGCGGGCGCTCGATTAGACGCTCGGCCACCAGAAAGGATTGAACTATGGGTGTGCGCACCGCAAACGTTCAGGATGGAAATATCGGTGAGACGCTGACAGGTCTGGCCGAGGTGATTCACGGTCGTCGTGATGTATCGCCGCAGGAGAGCTACACCGCTCGTCTGTTGACTGACGTCGAGGACGAGCTGCTCAAGAAGCTTGCCGAGGAGGCAAGCGAGGTGATCATGGCCTGCAAGGATAACGATCACGATCACATCCGCTACGAGGCCGGCGACCTGGTCTACCACCTGCTCGTGACGCTCGAGCGCTACGGTATCACCCTCGACGAGCTAGCCGGCGAACTCAACGCCCGCCGCCACTAGTCATTGGGGACGTTCTTAAACGACTAGTTAGGCGAGGGGCGTGGGTTGCCATTCGCCGGTGGGGTGGGGGATATCGAAGGGTCGATAACCGCAGTCGTAGGCGTGGGCGTGGGCCGCGCGGATGTTGCAGCAGGTG
>CAUEQX010000070.1 GCA_959020035.1 uncultured Collinsella sp.
GTGGAGAGATCGGCGTTCCGGTCTTCCGCGGTGACGGCGAGCACCCGGTCGATATCGCCAAGGGCGCCATCCAGGAGGCCGTCGACCACCTGCGCGACGTGGTCATCGTCGATACCGCTGGTCGTCTGCAGATCGACGAGCAGATGATGCAGGAGGCCGTGGACATCAAGAAGGCCGTCAAGCCCGATCAGGTGCTGATGGTCGTCGATGCCATGACCGGCCAGGATATCGTCAACGTCGTCTCGACCTTTGCCGAGCGCACCGACTTTGACGGAGTGATCATCTCCAAGCTCGACGGCGATGCCCGTGGCGGCGGCGCGCTTTCCGTGCGCCAGGTGACCGGCAAGCCCATCAAGTTCGTGAGCATGGGCGAGAAGCCCGATTCGCTGGAGCCGTTCTATCCCGATCGTATGGCCAAGCGAATCTTGGGCATGGGCGACGTTGTCGGCATTATTGAGAAGGCCCAGGAGGCGGCCGACGCCGAGCAGCTCGAGGCTGCCGAGCGCATGCTGCGCGAGGGCTTCACCATGAACGACATGCTCGACCAGATGAAGGCCGTCAAGAAGATGGGCGGCATGAAGGGCATTCTGGGCATGCTCCCCGGTGGCCAGCGTGCGCTTAACCAGATGGGTGGCAACCTGGACGAAGGTATCTTCGATAAGAACGAGGCCATCATCATGTCGATGACCAAGGAGGAGCGCCTTCGCCCCTCCATCATCAACGGCCAGCGTCGTGCCCGCATTGCCAAGGGCGCCGGCGTGACCCCCACCGAGGTCAATAGCCTTATGAAGCAGTGGGGCGAGATGAATAAGATGATGGGCCGCATGCGCACGATGGCCAATCAGGCACAGGCCGGCGGCAAGAAGGGCAAGAAGGGTAAGAAGGGCAAAAAGATGCGCATGCCCAATATTCCCGGTCTGGATGCCATGGGGCTGGGCGGCATGGGCGGCCTGGGAACGGGCGGCCCCAAGTCCGATATGGACCTGCTGCGCCAGATGGAAGCGCAGATGCGCAACAAGAAGTAACGACTAGTTGAGTCGTGTATGGCGAAGGCCGCCTGGATGGTATTCCAGGCGGCCTTCGCCGTTTGTTCGCTGGTTGTCGCACGCGTGGAAGCGCGTTCTCGACGAGGTGCTTGCCGCTAGTGGCAGCCGCAGCCTTCGTGCCCGTCATGGTCGTGGTGACCGTGGCAGCCGCAGGACTCGCCATGCTCGTGGATGTGCTCGTGATCATGTCCATGGCAGTCGCAGGTGGCCTCGCCGTTCTGTGCGAGCGTGCCGGCAATGAGGGCCTCGACGCAGGCATCGCAGCTGCCCTGGGCGCCCGCATAGACCGTGATGCCGGCTTGGGCAAGCGCGTTGATAGCTCCGCCGCCGATACCGCCGCAAATGAGCGTGTCAACGCCACCGTTGGCAAGCAGGCCCGCCAAGGCGCCGTGGCCGGTGCCGCCGGTGCCTACGACCTGCTCGTTGAGCACCTTGCCATCCTGGATGTCGTAGATCTTGAACTGCTCGCTGCGGCCAAAGTGCATAAAGATGTTGCCGTTGTCGTACGTCGTTGCCACCCTCATGGTGTCGACCTCCTTTGCTGGCCATGCGGCCGTTGTCGTGGTGATGGGGGAGTATGCGATATTGCCGCCCTCGATAACGAGCGCCCGTCCGTTGACCAGCGCATCGGCCACCTTGCGATGCGCGCGGCTGCAAATGGCCGCCACCGTTGCGCGGGCGATGCCCATCTGCTGGGCGACCGCCTCTTGGTTGAGACCCTCCAGGTCGCACAGGCGCAGCACCTCAAGCTCGTCGACGGTCATGTCGATGGCATCACCGCTGGCCAGGCCATCGGGGGTAAAGCCGCGGTATTCGGGGATGATCCCGACGCGGCGCAGTTTTTCGCGTCTTCCTGCCATGCACACTCCAAATCTGACATATGTCAACAATAGGATAACGCGTTAGTCGTTGGGCGCAAGGCATTTCTGTCATATGTCAGAAAAAGGCTAAGATGCCTCGTTGCCGCATGCGGAGCCGCGCTGCCGTGCATTGCGTGTGCCGGACTAAGTGTCCAATTCGACACTCGCGCGCCTGGGCTACAATAAATCTCGCTTATAGGCGACTGACAGGAGGGTCAATGAGCAAGGCTGATCAACAGTTTGTATCCATGTGCCGCGACATTCTGGACCATGGCACCACCACCGAGGGCCAAAAGGTCCGTCCGGTGTGGGAGGACGGCACCCCTGCCTATACCATTAAAAACTTTGGCGTTACGGCGCGCTATGACCTGCGCGAGGAGTTCCCTGCGCTCACCCTGCGCCGCACGGCGCTTAAGTCTGCGATGGACGAGATTTTGTGGATCTATCAAAAGAAGTCCAATAACGTCCATGACCTCAACAGCCATATTTGGGATGAGTGGGCCGACGAGACCGGCTCCATCGGCAAGGCCTACGGGTACCAGATTGGCCAGAAGAGCCATTATGCCGAGGGCGATTTCGACCAGATGGACCGAGTGCTGTACGATCTTAAGCACACACCGTACAGTCGCCGCATCATGACCAACACGTATGTGTTTAGCGACCTGTCCGAGATGCACCTGTATCCGTGCGCGTACAGCGTGACCTATAACGTCACGCAGCGCCCGCAGGACGACAAGCCGACGCTCAACATGATTCTCAACCAGCGCAGCCAGGACATTTTGGCCGCGAACAACTGGAATGTGTGCCAGTACGCCATCTTGCTGATGATGGTTGCGCAGTCGATCGATATGATTCCCGGCGAGCTGCTGCATGTGATCGCCGACGCCCATATCTACGACCGTCATGTCGATATTGTCCGCGAACTTATCGAGCGTCCGCAGTTTGCGGCGCCTAAGGTAACGCTTAACCCCGACGTGCACGATTTCTATGCGTTTACGACCGACGACCTGATTGTGGAGGGCTACGAGCACGGTCCGCAGGTCAAGAACATTCCCATTGCGGTGTAGGCGGTGCTCATGACGTGTAAGCTATCTGCTATCGTTGCCGTGTGTGACGATTGGGGCATTGGGTGCGAGGGCGACATGGTGGTGTCCAATCGCGCCGACATGCGCCATTTTGTGGCCTGCACCAAGGGCTGCCCGGTCATCATGGGGCGCAAGACGCTGCTGAGTTTTCCCGGTGGGCGTCCACTCAAGAACCGTCGCAATATCGTGCTTACCCGCGACGAGGATTTTGCTGTCGAGGGCGTCGACGTGGTGCATAGCATCGACGAGGCGCTCGCCGCGGTTGCCGATGAGCCCGTTGCCTGGGTGATCGGTGGCGGCGAGGTGTATCGGCAGTTTTTGCCGTATTGCGCCGAGGCCGAGGTCACGCACGACCATTGCACTCATGCCGTGGACACGTACTTTCCCGATTTGGACGCCGATCCCGCGTGGGAGATTGCGCGGCGTGGCGGTGTTGCCACGATTGCCTCGGGCGAGGGCGACGAGGGTGTCGATTATGAGTTCGTGACGTATCGTCGCGTTGAGGCGCAAATCGCCTGGCGTGAACGGTATTATCGGGTTGATTGAATGTATGGGGCGGCGCTTAGCGTCGCCTCGTTTGGTATAGATGTGCTGTAAAGAAGGGTGCGGGCAGTCTGCTATGACTAATGTCGTTGAGGTTCTGCGAATTGATTCGCTCGAGGACGAGCGGCTCGATGCCTACGTGCGACTGACCGAGCGTGAGCTGCGCTGCGTGCTAGAGCCGCAAAAGGGCATCTTTATCGCCGAGAGTGCCAAGGTTATTGAGCGCGCGGTGCGTGCCGGATACGAGCCGGTGAGCTTTCTTTTGGGCGAACGCTGGCTCGACCAGATGATGCCGCTGTTTGAGCGCCTAGTCGTGCGCGAGGGCGCGGGTCCTGTTCCTGTGTTCGTCGCCTCCATGGAGCTCATGGAGCAGTTGACGGGCTTTAACGTGACGCGCGGTGCGCTTGCGGCGTTTCGTCGCCCGCGTCAGATTCCGGTTGATGAGTTCTTGGGTGGCGTCGTCGAGGCGGCGGGGGAGCGTCCGGTGCGCGTGTGCGTGCTCGAGGGTATTGTCGACCACACCAATGTTGGCGCGATTTTCCGCTCTGCTGCCGCATTGAACGTTGACGGTATTTTGGTCAGCCCGACGTGCTGCGACCCGCTGTACCGTCGCTCGGCCCGCGTGAGCATGGGCACCGTGTTTCAGGTGCCGTGGACGCGCATTGGCAGCGAGGCTCGTGTGTGGCCGCATGATGGTCTGAGCGCGTTGCACGATGCCGGTTTTTCGTGTGCCGCTATGGCGTTGACGGACGACTCTGTTTCGCTTGATGATCCTGTGCTGCAGAAGATTGATCGCTTGGCGATTTTTATGGGCACCGAGGGTGCCGGCTTGGGCGCCAAGACCATTGCCGGCTGTGACCACGCGGTGCGTATTCCGATGGCGCACGGGGTCGATTCGCTCAACGTGGCCGCGGCGAGCGCCGTCGCCTTTTGGCAGCTATGCCCGCACGTGAGCAATGAGTATCACTACCAGCCGGGTTTGTATCACTAGGCAGTTATTCCGCACCGTGCTCTAATTCGGGGTGTTTCGGTCGCCGCCAGTCGGTGCTAAGCTGGTTTTGGCTTTGGTTTTAAATTGCTGTTTTGCTGATTGACGTATGCGTGTGGGGAGGGCGTGTGGCTAAGAAATCTACGGCTATCGATGTAACGCAAGGAGTCATTTGGCAGCAATTGCTGTCGCTGTGCGTTCCCATCTTTTTTAGTTCGTTTTTTCAGCAGGCCTACACGCTTATCGGTACCTATATCGTCGGTCAGTTTGGCGGCAAGCTCGCGCTAGGTGGCATTCAAGCTACGATGGTGCTCACTGAGCTCTGCATTGGCTTTTGCGTTGGCGTCGGCGCCGGCTGCGCGGTCATTACCGGTCAGTATTTTGGTCAGCACGATGATGAGCGACTGAGCCGTTCGGTCCATACGGCCATGACGCTCGCGCTGGTGGGCGGTATCGTTTTCTCGATTCTTGGCATAGTGTTCGTTGAGCCCATGCTGGTACTTATGAACACTCCGCATGAACTTTTGGCCGAGGGCGTGGCCTATGCTCGTTGCTATTTTGCCGCCATGGTTGCGGCGCTGCTGCTCAATATGGGAACGGCACTGCTACGCGCCGTGGGCGACACGCGCGGGCCTGCTGTGATCATCGCTTCCGGCTGCCTTGTTAATGCGGTGCTGGATGTCATCTTTGTTGCCGTGCTTCATATGGAGGCGCTGGGCTGCGGCATCGCGGTGGCGCTGACCATTTGCTCCAACGCCACGATGATCGTGATTCGCATGATGCACGCACCGGGTGCGTGGCGGCTTTCGCTGTCCAAACTCGGCATTGATCCTGGCATTTGTAAGAGCATGATCTCGTGTGGTCTGCCGCTTGGCTTTCAGTCTGCTGCGTATTCGATTTCCAACGTTTTGATTCAGGTGTCGGTCAACTCGTTTGGTGCCGATGTCACCACGGCGTGGGGTCTTTCGGGCCGCTTAGATGGCATTGTCTGGATGGTTACCGAGGCGCTCGGCGTGTCGATCACCACGTTCTCGGCACAGAACTTTGGCGCGCGCAACTATGAGCGCATGCGCAAGGGCTACCATACGTCGCTCGTGCTGTCGTTTATGCTCATTGGTGGCCTGTCTGCCGTGCTGCTGGTGTTCTCGGGTCCGTTGTCGCGTCTGTTTGTCGACGATGTTTCGATTTCGGCGTACACCACGACGATTCTTCATTTCATCGCGCCGTTCTACGCGATCTTCTCGATTATCGAAAACGCGTCGGGCTCCATTCGCGGTGCCGGCGTGAGCTTGCAGCCCATGCTGCTCACGATTTTTGGCACTGTCGTGCTCAGGGTGATCTGGGTGTTTGCGATTATGCCGTTCGATCCGTCTCTTGAGCACCTGCTGTTGGTTTACCCCGTAACCTGGCTCATCACGGCCACGATGTTCACCATCTACCACCACAGCGGCAACTGGCTCGGCCGCGCCACCGCCTAGCCATTCGGGACGTCCCCAATGGCTAGTATTTGATGCCTTGGCGGGCTAGGAGCCCTTCGTCGAAGTAGTGTTTGATGGGGCGCATTTCGGTGACAAGGTCGGCGAGGTTCGCGAGGGGCAGCAAGCCCCGGCCGGTGAGCACGAGCTCCGTGGTGGCGGGCTTTATCGCGATCAGCGCTTCGACATCCTCGCGCGTCACGAAGCCGCGGCGCATGGCCTCGCCGAGTTCATCCAAAATCAGAACGTCGACCTGTGATATCTGCTCGCATGCGAGCTCCATGATCTGCGCGGCGCAAGCCTCGGGTGTGTCGCGGTCGGCTTGTACGATGCGTAGCCCCAATCGAGGTGCTGCGTCATGTTCGGCGCAGTGCAGCTTCTTGGCAAACTGAAGCATGAGCACGTTAAGTCCATAGCCCGTGGCACGCAGCGCGAGCCCCAGCGCAGCCGTCGTCTTGCCCTTGCCGTCGCCCGTATAGATTTGAACCTTGCCGACTTCCAGTGATGCCATCTCTGTCTTTTCGTGCCCGGCGTCGGTTTATCGCCGTCCGGGTTGGGTATTCTAGAAAGCATTATTAACCCCAGTAGATGGAGTTCAAGCAGATGGAGATGGATGACAACAAGCGTAGACGGAATATGATCCTCTACGTGCTCATCGCCTTCGTCGTCTACCTCGTGCTCTCGACCGTTCTGTTCCCCAACATCGGTCACACGCAGCAGATTACGAAGACCGATTACTCGACGTTTGTCAAAGCGCTCGATAAGAAGAGTGTCGACAAGGTCGAGTACAACACGGACGATTACTCGATTTATTACACCAAGAAGGGCGAGGACGAGAACATCGCCTATAAGACGACCGGTGTGCCGAACGATGCGGGCTTTACCGATCGCGTGCTTGAGTCTGGCGCTTCGCTGGAGTCGGTCGTTCCCGATAAAAACTCGGGTTTGATGACCTACTACCTGCTTACGCTCATCCTTCCCATGGCGATTTTCTTCCTGATCGGCTGGTGGCTCAACCGCCGCATGAAGAAGGCCATGGGTGATGACGGTCCTTCGATGAACTTTGGCGGCGGTGGCTTTGGCGGCGGTGGACTGGGCAAGTCCGGCGCGCGCGTGATCGCCTCCAAGGACGTGGGCGTGACCTTTAAGGATGTCGCCGGCCAGGAAGAGGCCAAGGAGTCCCTCAAGGAGGTCGTCGACTTTCTGGAGAAGCCCCAGCGCTACGAGGAGATTGGCGCCAAGCTGCCGCGCGGTGCTCTCCTTGTTGGCCCTCCGGGTACCGGTAAGACCCTGCTAGCCAAGGCTGTTGCCGGCGAGGCTGGTGTTCCGTTCTTTAGCATTTCTGGTTCTGAGTTCGTCGAGATGTTCGTCGGCCGTGGCGCCGCCAAGGTGCGCGACCTGTTTAAGCAGGCCAAGGAAAAGGCCCCGTGCATCGTCTTTATCGACGAGATCGATACGATCGGCAAAAAGCGTGACGGCGGCGGCTTTAGCGGCAACGACGAGCGCGAGCAGACGCTCAACCAGCTGTTGACCGAGATGGACGGCTTCGATAACCACAAGGGTATCGTCGTCCTCGCTGCCACCAACCGTCCCGACAGCCTCGATCCGGCCCTGCTACGCCCCGGTCGTTTTGACCGCCGCATCCCCGTCGAGTTGCCCGATCTGACCGGCCGTAAGAACATTCTTGAGTTGCATGCCAAGAGCGTGAAGACGCAGCCGCCGATCGATTTGACCGCGATTGCCCGCGCCACGCCTGGTGCCTCGGGCGCCGATTTGGCCAATATCATCAACGAGGGCGCCCTGCGCGCCGTTCGCGAAGGTCGCAAGCGTGCAACCCAGGACGACTTCGAGGAGTCGGTGGAGGTCGTCATTGCCGGCCAACAGCGTAAGTCCACGGTGCTTTCCGACCACGAGAAGCAGGTCGTTTCCTACCATGAGATCGGCCATGCCATTGTTGCCGCTCGCCAGAAGGGCTCTGCGCCGGTCACGAAGATCACCATCGTGCCACGCACGAGCGGTGCTCTGGGCTACACCATGCAGGTCGAGGAGGATGAGCGCTTCCTGACCACACGCCAGGAGGTCCTGGACAAGCTCGCCGTCTACTGCGGTGGCCGTGCGGCCGAGGAGCTCATCTTTGGTGAGATGACGACTGGCGCCGCCAACGATATCGAGCAGGCCACCAAGCTCGCCCGAAACATGGTGACGCGCTTTGGTATGTCCGACGAGTTTGGCATGATGGCGCTCGGTACCGTCCAGAATGCGTACCTCAACCAGGATACGTCGCTCACCTGCGCCCCCGGTACGGCCGAGCGTGTGGACGCAATTGTCGCCAAGTTGATTGAGGATGCGCACGACCGCGCCCTGCAGATCCTCAAGGAAAACAAGTTCAAGCTCCACGAGCTGGCTCGTTATCTGTACAAGAAGGAGACGATCACGGGCGAGGAGTTCATGAATCTCCTCACGCGCGAGAACCCGCTGATGCCCAAGCAGCAGTAACGCCGCGGCCGAGCCAGTAAACGCCGACGCCCCATTTGAGCAGCTTTCTCAAATGGGGCGTTTTGCTTGAGAGGGATGGAAATGAAGATCGTGGTGAGCGCCTGCTTGATGGGCGAGAGCTGCAAGTATAACGGGCTCGATAACTACCACCGCGCGTTGGTCGAGGCTTGCGAGCGCACGGGGACCGAGGTCCTCCTCGTGTGCCCCGAGGTCTTTGGCGGCCTGCTCACGCCGCGCAAGCCGTCCGAGATTGTGAACGGCGAGGTTCGTACCTGCGAGGGCATCTCGGTTGATCGTGAATTTCGCCTGGGTGCCCAACGTGCGCTCGATATGTGCGAGCAGGCAGGCGGACCGGAAGAGATAGTCGCGTGCATCCTTCAGGACCGCAGCCCCTCGTGCGGTGCGGGTCACATCTACGACGGCACCTTTAGCAGTACGCTCACCGCGGGCAACGGTGTTTTCGTCGACCTGCTCCTGCGCCACGGCTACCGTGTGATCCCGGCAAGCGAGTTCGACCCCAGCATGCTGGAGCAATAAAAAACCACCACAAGGGCACTGCTCCCTTGTGGTGGTTTTGGCCTGGGTCTAGAGCGTGTGGCCGTAGGCGTTGGCGGTCTTGATGGCGGCGGCGAATTTTTCGTCGGTGAAGGGCTCCGGGTTGCCTTGCTTCCACTCGTTGGTGGCGTGCGCGTGCTCGCACAGGGCAGGGATATCGGTCTCGGAAAGCCCGACCTGCTCAAGCGTTACGGGCAGCCCCATCTGCTTGTTGAAGTCAGCATAGCGCTTAAGGTTCTCGGTGTCGCCCGTGTAGGCGAACAACACCAGCACGCCCAGGCTTACGACTTCGCCGTG
>CAUEQX010000071.1 GCA_959020035.1 uncultured Collinsella sp.
ATAGGGGGCAAGAAGGGGCGCCAGGATCGCAGTCAGGGCGACCAGCACCAGCACGACGGCGGCAATCTTAGAAGACAGCGTCATCTTCTTCCAGCCACCGAGCTTGAGCCCCTTGGAGGCAGCCTTCTCGAGCTGCTCGGTTTGCTTCTCTCGAATCTTTACCATAATCTACACCGTCCTGATGCGCGGGTTGATGAGCAGGTAGAGCATGTCAACCACGATGTTGATGATGATGAAGGCAAGAGCAACGACGATAACGACGCCCTGAACCAGGTTCGCCTCGTTGCCCTGAACGCCCTGCAGAATCGCGGTGCCCATGCCGGGGAGGTTGAAGATAACCTCGATGACGACGGCGCCGCCCATGAGGTAACCGATCTTAAGACCGAGGGTGGTGACCGGGGTGATCAGCGCATTGCGAAGAACGTTGATGCCGACGACGACCTTCTCGGGAACGCCGGCGCCGCGAGCCATACGGACATAATCCTTGTCGAGCTCCTCGACCATGGCGGTACGCACGATACGAGTCATCTGGCCCGTCAGCGGAAATGCCAAGGCGATGGCGGGCATGATCATACGTCCCAGATAGCCAACCGGATTCGTGGTGAAGTGAGGCAGAGCACCCGATGCCGGGAGCACCTTAAGGTAGGAAGAGAACAGCAGGATCAACAGAACGGCAAGCCAGAACGACGGGGTTGCCAAGCCGGCGATGGAAAAGACGCGGATCACTTGGTCCGGCCATTTGTCGCGATACAGTGCCGCGATGACGCCGAGCAAAAACGAAACGACCGCACCGATGGCAAGACCGATGAAGGTCAGCTGCATCGTGACGGGCAGGGCCGTGGAGATGCGCTTGGCAACGGAGTTGCGAGCAGCACCATAGGTGCCCATGTCGCCATGGATCAAATCGCCCATATAGCGCACGTAGCGCACGGGCCAGGGGTCGTCCAGACCATACTTCTCATGGTACTCGGCAACCGCCTCGGGCGAGGCGCCGTCACCCAACGCCGTGTAGGCGGGGTCGGTCTTGGAGAACGACATAAGGAAGAACACCAGGACGGTGACGCCCAATGCCATGATCGGCAGCGCCACAAGACGCCTTCCAATCAAACGTAGCAAGTTGTTCACGTTCTCTCCCCTTTCTTTTGTCGGTAGGACCAACTGGTATATGAGTACGGATACTCATTACAAGACCCGAGCGACATCGTTGCCGCCCGGGTCTTTGTTTCAACTATGAGGATACGGTCCCAACGACCGACATCCTGCATACAGACTCAAGCGAGTCTTACGCCTTGACGGTCGCAACGCCCCTGAAGGACATGCTCGTCGTGCCGATGCCCTTGAAGCCATCGAGGGCCTCGCCGTTGGGCGCAGTGGACGGATCGTCCCAGGAAGCGGAGACGGTCTTGACGTGGACAACGGGGTACAGAACGGCGTTGTCGGCAATGATGTCGAAGCACTCGTTCCACTTCTTCTGCTGCTCGTCGCCCTCAGCGGCAAGAGCCTCGTCCATGAGACCGTGGAGCTTCTGCCACTCAGCGGACTCCTTCCACGGGCAACGGGTCTGCATCCAGACGTTGTCGCCGTACCACCAGTTGAGCAGCAGGTCGGGGTCGGCGCCGAAGCAGGAAGGATCGCCAGGGGCAAGGAGGATATCGTAGGCCTCGCCGCCGTCGATGGCAGCGTAGGTGGCCGGCGAGGTATCGGTCTGGATGGTCACATCGAAGCCGAGAGCGTCGAGGTCGTTCTTGACCTGGGCGGCCATGCCCTTAATCTGCTCGTTGTCGGTGGTGCGCAGGGTGATGGCACCCGGGGTGATGCCAGACTCCTCGATGAGCTTCTTAGCCTTCTTGGCGTCGGTCTTGTACACCGTGGAAGCCTCATGATAGTTGGTGAAGCTCTTGGGCAGGTAGCAGCTGGCAGCGGTGGCAAGGCCGGCGAAGGTGTTGCTGACCATCTTCTCGGTGTCGAGCGCATACATGACAGCCTGACGGACCTTGACGTTGTTCCAAGGCTCCTTGGCGACGTTGAACATGATGAAGCGGGTGCCGAAACCCTGAACGTTATCGATCTTGCAGCCGGCGCTCTCGAGCTGGTCGACGGCGTCAGCGGTAACGAGCTCCATAACGAGCGTGGAGCCCTCCTGCTGAGCGGTAACGCGAGCGGTGGGGTCGGTCAGGATGCTGTACTGGATCTTCTTATCCTCGGCAGCATACTCACCGTTGTACTCGGGGTTGGGAACCAGGGTGATCTCGGTATCGGAGATAGAGTCGTACATCCAGGGGCCGGAACCGATCGGCTGCTTGGCGCGATCCTCCTCGGTCTGGGTGGCCGGGGTAACGCGGACGATGGCCAGACGATCCTTGAGCAGGGAGAAGTTGGGGACCTTAGTCTTGACCGTCACGGTGCTGGCGTCCTTGGCCTCGATGGACTCGAAGGGCTGGAAGAACGGAGCATAGGTAGCGGAAGCGGCGCAAGCGGTGTAGGAGGCAACGACATCGTCAGCGGTGACCTCGGTGCCATCGGAGAACTTGGCGCCCTTGCGGATGGTGACCTCGAAAGTGGTGTCGTCCACAGACTTGGGATCGTCGGTGGCGAGCTCGTTGAAGGTGCTGTAGTCGTGGTAATCGATGCCGTAGAGGCCCTCGACGACGTGCCAGTTAGCACCCAGGCCCACAGCGGAGCCGGTGCTGGCGGGATCGAAGCTGGACGGAGCGTAAGCGGAACCAGGGGTGATCACGCCGCCGCCACGGTTGGCGGAATCGGTGGAGCCGGAAGCGGAACCCTCGTCGCTAGAGCTGCCACCGCAGCCAGTGAGACCAAGGCCGGCGACAGCAGCGACGCTGCCGGTGAGGCCGAGGAACGAACGCCTGGACATACCCTTGTTGATGATGGCCATGTCTTCTCCTATCAATAGAGAATCTTACTCGGGAGCACCTAGACGTGCCCCCGCGCAACTTGCGGACGATATATACCTTACCTACCGACGAACCCAACTGAGGTGCCGCGCTCGGCGACCGATACATACATACGCTTGAACGGTATTTACTACCGTTCACCGAATTCATTGACAAATGATTCGCCAGACAGTATGTATCGGCGAGGTGAGATATCAGTCTTCGTCAACCCGCAGGATAGCAGGGTTTTCGCTTGGGTTAGTCAAACGTTTTAGCGTTAATAAAACCCGAAATCAGCAGGCAATCATGGCGAAATAAATGGTTGAAAATCGCGCAATCATGTATATCAGTTGTTTAGGCTCGTGTTTAGCTATCGGAATGGCCAGCCGCCGCCTCGGCGCGCTCGGCATTCCATGCAACGAGTGCCTCGTGGACCGCCTTGGCAACATCGGCAGGTATGCCGCGAACTTTCGCGATCTCTTGCTCGCTCGCCGCGCGCAAACGCTTCATCGAGCCAAAATGGCGCATAAGGGCACGTTTTCTGGTGGGTCCCACGCCTGGAACGTCATCGAGCACCGAAACCGTCATGGCTTTATCGCGCAACTCACGGTGGAACGTGATGGCAAATCGGTGGGACTCATCGCGTACCTGTTTAATTAGATAGAGCGAAGCAGACCCGGTCGGCAGCACGACAGGAGTCTCGTCCCAAGGCACAAAAACTTCCTCGTCGGCCTTCGCCAAGCCACAAACTGGTATATCGAGCCCAAGAGCCTCAAGTTGCTTGATCGCAGCGGTCAATTGCGGCTTACCGCCATCGACAACGAGCAAATCGGGGCGCGAGCCAAAGCGCTCGTCGGCCATGCGCTCGGGAGCATAGCGTCGTCCCAAAACCTCGGACATCGACACGAAGTCGTTTGCCTCGTCCAATTCGGCCTGAATTTTAAAACGACGGTACTGGCTCTTGTCGGCGCGCCCGTTGGTAAACACCACCATCGAGGCGACCGTAAAGGTGCCATGCAGTGTAGAGATATCGAAGCACTCGATACGCAACGGCGGCGATGGCAGCGCCAACGCACTTTCGAGCTCCAGGAGCGCTTGATTGGTGCGGTCGTCAGCGTACCCCGTTCGCATCATGTAGCGCATGAGGGCATGGCGCGCATTTTTGGATGCCATATCGAGCAGACGGTGCTTTTCGCCACGCTGCGGCCTATGGAGATGGCAGGAACGCTCACGCTTGCCCGCAAGCCACTCCCCCAGCGCCTCCGCATCCTCAAGCTCGACGGAAAGGTTGACCTCAGCTGGAATATCAGCCGTCTCGTCGTAATAGCGCTTAAGAAAGCCCGACTGGAGCTCTTCCTCGTCAACATCAAGACCCTTGTCGAGAATGAACTCGCAGGTGCGAACTGTTCGGCCCTCGCGAACGACGAAGACGCAAGCGGCGGAGATGGTCTCCTCGCGATAGAACCCGATGACATCGATATCGACACTGGAGGGAAAAACGACTTGCTGACGATCGTCCAGACCCCTGATGACCTCCAAACGACGTTTGACGCGTGCCGCGCGCTCAAAGTCGAGCGCCTCGGCGGCATCCGTCATCTCGGAGGTCAGCTCATCGACGACATCCTTGCGATGGCCCGACAAAAAGCGCTCGACACGCTTGACGTTCTTGGCATAGTCTGCCGGGGAAATCGCGCCGACACACGCACCCGGGCCGCGCCCGACATGGTAGTCAAAGCAGGGACGCCCGTTTTGTGCGCAAATCATATTGACGATGTCTTCCTCGCCCTTGTGGGACTCGATGGTACGGCGACAACGACGCCACTCCGCACAGGATGCAGAGCAGATGGGGATAACCTTGCGCAGCGTATCTATCGTCTCACGTGCCGCACGGCTATCGGTATAGGGTCCAAAATAGCGCGTTCCCGGCTTATGACGCTCACGCGTGTATTTGATCGCGGGATACAGGTCGCCCTTTGTAATGGCGATAAAGGGGTAGCTCTTGTCATCCTTGAGGTCGACGTTAAAGTACGGATGGTACTGGCCGATCAGGTTGCGCTCGAGTACAAGCGCCTCATGCTCGGTTTCGACAACGATGTAGTCAAAGCTCGCCACCAGCTGCATCATCAGCGGGATCTTTTGACGCTCATCCTGCAGTGTCACGTATTGACGCATGCGGGCGCGCAGGTTTTTCGCCTTGCCCACGTAGATGACATCGCCCTTGGCATCCTTCCAAAGGTAGCATCCGGGCTGTGTGGGAACGCGCGAAACCTGCTCGGCAAGCGTTGGTATGTTGTCGTGACCGGCCACGCGCACCTACTTGCGACGAAGCAGCGCCGAGACCTCGGGCATCTTAAGGACGACGGCAAGGCCAAAGGTAACAACAAGCGAGGCGACACCCGCAACGCAAACGTAGCCAAGAGTAATCAGAATCGAGCCGCCAAGTGCCCCGACAAAGTGTTCAAGCGCCCACATGACGCCGGCGCCTGCGGCAGCACCTAGGCCACCGAGCAAAAGGCCAAAGAAACCGCCATGTAGGATAGATTTGACCTGAAGGCCACGCAGGCGACGACGCAGCCACCACAGCGAACAGCCGACCAAGATCACGTAGTCGACGACATACGAAAGCGCGATTGCCGGCATACCGAAGCCCAGCACAACGCCAAACAGCAGAACCGAGCCGGCCTGGCCGATGGCGGAATACAGGCAATAGCGGCTATAGGGCTTCATGTCGAGCAAGGCAGAGAAGCTCTTCTGCATCAACACGACCACGCCGTAGAGCGGCAGCGAGAGCGCCAGGTAGACAAGGTACTCGGACACCAGCGCCACGCCGGATTCATCGAACTTGCCAGCACAGTAGATCATGTTGAGCGGACGTGCGAAGACAATCAGGTACAGTGCGAACGGAATCAGGAAGAACAGCATCTGGGCGACGCCACGCGAAATGCCCGTGCGTACGCTGTCGTAATCCTTCTCCTGTGCGTCGTGAGAGAGCTCGGTATAGAGCGCCGTCGAAAGCGAGGCGGCAATCAGCGCGTAGGGCAGCGTGTACCACAGGCGCGCATAGGCGATGACGGAAGGACCAGTCTCGGGCTGGACCACCAGCGCGGCAGCGTTGGTGATAGAAGTCGAGACAAACATGCACACCGTGGCGAGCAGCGTCGGGATACCGAGCGCAATCGTCTGGCGCAGCGCGGGGTCCTTAAAGTCGATATGGATATGGGGATGCACGCCGTGCTTGCCAAGCGCGGGAATCTGACATGCCATCTGAACAAAGACACCGAGGGTCGTACCGGCCGCAATCAAGATGATGCCGGCACGTTCGCCAAACTGTGCGGACACGGGCGCAAAACCCATAAAGCTCGCAATGACGATCACATTGTTGAGGACCGGGGCAAACGTCGACCAAAAGTAGTCGCGGTGTGCGTTGAGAACGCCCGAGAACACCGAGCCCAAACCATAAAACAGAATCTGGATGGCAAAGAAACGGAACATGAACGCAGCGGTATCCATGCTGCCACCGTCACCCGAAAGGAACGATTGCGTCCAGATAAAGCCCGGGGCGAACACGGTCCCCAGCAACGAAATGCCACCCAGCACTAAAAGCAGAATGCCGAGCAGGTTGCCCACGTACTCGTTCGAGGCCTCGCGACCCTGCTCACGCCTCACGCCCATGTACACGGGCAAAAACGCCGTCACGAGCATGCCACCCATCACGAGTTCGTAGAGCATATTGGGCAGGTTGTTGGCGACCTGATAGGAGGACGAGAGTAGCGACATGCCGATAGCGGCCGCCATTGCCCACGTGCGGATAAAACCGGTGACGCGAGACACGATAGTCAGGATGGTCATAAGCCCGGCGGAACGACCAACCGTGGAGTAGTCCGACGAGCCCATGTCGTCAGTGTCATCTCGCGACGAAGAAGCTTCGGATGAGGGTGTCTGAGGCGCAGATTCTTTTGCAAAATGAGCTCCGCGCTTCAATTCTTCCTGCGGCATCGCTCAGTCCTCTCTCGTAATCGCGGCAACCGTCGCCCCGCAAAATGCAATTAAATCATCGGGTGCAAGCTCGAGCTGATAACCACGCTTGCCTCCCGAAATAAAAATGGTATCCCAAAGGACGCATGTCTCATCAATGAGCGTCCGGTAGCGTTTTTTCATACCGACCGGGCTGCAGCCGCCGCGAACGTAGCCAGTCGCCGCAAGCAAATCCTTCACATGCATCATGGCCAAGGACTTCTCCCCCGCGGCACGCGCGGCGGACTTTAGATCGAGCTCGTCGGCAACAGGGATGCAGCACACGACATAGTCGTTGGACGGTGTCACGCAGACCAAAGTCTTAAATCCTTGACCGGGCTCCTCGCCAAGCTGCTCCGAAATCGCGACCCCCAGGCCCACCGACTCATCACCATCGTCTTCGTACGTATGTAGAACATAGGAAATGCCGGCGCTTTCCAGCTCGCGCATCGCATTGGTTTTTGGCGTCTTTACAGCCTTTGCCATGACATATCCTTTCCCTCGCATTCGGACGTAAAGATTAAGTATATGTCCAATTCGGCTGCATACGTCACTTCGACACAGCAAGCGCCATCGAATCACAAGGAGTCGATGGCGCCCATAAACTGAATCGCCTATTTATTGAGCATCAAGTTGAGCCTGACGCTCCCGGTCACGCCTGAGCAACGGCGCCAAAAACTTGCCCGTATAACTCTGCGGACAGTCCGCAACCTGCTCCGGTGTGCCCGAAACCACAACGGTTCCGCCGCCGTTACCGCCCTCGGGACCCATATCGATCAGACGATCGGCAACCTTGATGACATCAAGGTTGTGCTCAATCACCAGCACCGTGTTGCCCGCATCGACCAAGCGCTGCAGCACATCGAGCAGCTGGCGGACGTCCTCAAAATGAAGGCCGGTCGTCGGCTCGTCCAAAATATAGAACGTCTTGCCCGTCTGGCGTCGATGAAGCTCCTTGGCGAGCTTCACACGCTGCGCCTCGCCGCCCGAGAGCGTCGTGGCGGGCTGGCCCAGGCTCACGTAGCCCAAGCCTACATCGTACAGCGTTTGGAGCTTGCGCTTAATCTGCGGGATATTCCCAAAGAAGGCCAGCGCCTCGGCCACGCTCATGTCAAGTACGTCCGAGATGGTCTTGCCACGGTAGGTGACCTCGAGTGTCTCGCGGTTGTAGCGTTTACCGCCGCAAACTTCGCAGGGAACGTAGATATCGGGAAGGAAGTGCATCTCGATCTTGATCTGTCCGTCGCCCTTGCACGCCTCACAGCGCCCGCCACTCACATTAAAGGAGAAACGACCCGGCGAGTAGCCGCGCGCCTTCGACTCCGGCGTACTCGCAAACAGCGCGCGAAGATCATCCCACAGGCCGATATAGGTAGCAGGGTTGGAACGCGGCGTGCGGCCAATCGGCGACTGGTCGATATCGATAACCTTATCGATACACTCGATGCCCTCGATTTTCTTATACGGACCCACAGGGCGCGTCGAACGGTGAATGACATTCGTAAGGGCAGGCGCAATGGTGTCGGTAACCAGGGAGCTCTTGCCCGATCCCGACACGCCGGTAACAACCGTAAGCGTACCAAACTCGATTTTGGCGGTAACGTTTTTGAGGTTGTTGGCTCGAGCGCCCGTAATTTTAAGGCAGCCGCGACCGGGCTTGCGCCGTTCATCAGGCACCCGGATCATTCGTTTGCCGGTCAGATAAGCGCCCGTCATCGACTCAGGACACGCCATGATATCGGCAGGCGTTCCCGCCGCGACTACGTGTCCGCCGTTGACGCCGGCGCCGGGCCCCATGTCGATCACGTAATCGGCGGCACGAATTGTATCCTCGTCGTGTTCGACGACGATAACGGTATTGCCGATATCGCGCAGGCGCTCGAGCGTCTTGATCAAGCGCTCGTTGTCACGCTGATGAAGACCGATCGAGGGCTCGTCCAGAATATAGAGCACGCCCATGAGACCCGCGCCGATCTGCGTTGCCAGACGAATACGCTGCGCCTCGCCACCGGAAAGCGTCGCCGAGGCACGATCGAGCGTCAGATAGTCGAGTCCAACATCGACCAGAAAACGCAAGCGCTCCAGGATTTCCTTGACGATACGGCCGCCGATAAACTGTTGGCGCTCGGTGAGCTCCAGGCCCTCAAAAAACTCGAGCGATTCACGGCACGACAGGCAACAAACCTCGTAAATGGACTTGCCGCCCACGGTGACGGCGAGCATCTCGGAGCGCAAACGAGCGCCGTGGCAGCTCGAGCACGGCTCCTCGCGAATGTACTTCTCCAGGCGCGCCTTGGTGTTCTCGTTCGTCGTCTCGGTATAGCGTTCGTACAGGATGTTGCGACCGCCCCAAAACTTGGTCTCCCACTGGCTGCGACGCCCATCGAGCTTTTGAT
>CAUEQX010000072.1 GCA_959020035.1 uncultured Collinsella sp.
ACCTGCGCAATCGCGCAGGCAATCAGCACAAATTGTTGCGGAATTCCCGCGGGCATTACCATATGGTTGAGCACCTGAACCAGAATGCCGGCAGCATAGGAAAGCGCCGCGGCACGCGCCAGGCAAGGGGTCCGCGCAAAACGACGCGCAAAGTTGGCATGGGCGGTCGATCCGCAGTAGCCCAGAGCGCAACAGGCAACCAAGCCCCCGGCAATCACCACTTGGAACTGCACCGCCATAATCATCAGCAGCAATGCCGACACCAACAGCACGCCTGTGATGTCACTCGTCGCAGCAATCGCCTGAGGGCGACGATAGTACAGAAGAGGGCGCACGAAAAAGCCGATCACGCTCGCACCAATGACGATGCTCTCGTAAATGACAACCTCATTCGACGGTACAAACTCGGCGACGCGCACATCAAAGAGGTACTCGACAGCCAAAAACGTAAAAACGAAAAGCGCCAGGCACAGAATCTCCCGTATGCCCCGGCGCAGGTATGCGGTTGTGTCTCCCAGGTCCCTCATGGTAACCCCCAGCCGGTTAGATGTCCGGAAAACCATTTTAATGGAGAACGGGTCCTGATACACACGCAATGCCCGAAGTGCTTCCAATCCGGCCCAAACCGCCCTCAACAAAAGTGCCCCCGATGACTAGTCGGGAAAATGGGCCATGTGTCCCAGTTGTGGAGACTCCTTGAGCCGTCTGGGTATCGCGAAGGATCGCGCACTCCCCCATCATCAAAAGTGACACACGCTACCAGTTGATGGGAGGCAGCCATGGGCTTCTTTGACAAGATGTTCGAGAAGAAAGAGTGCGCGATTTGCGGTACCGAGCTGGGACTTCTAGTTAAGACAAAAATCAATGAAGGCTACCTGTGCAAAGAGTGCGCCGGCAAGCTCTCCCCCTTCTTTGGCGGCTATCGCTCCAGCACCGCGGACGATATCCGTGAGCAACTCGCCTACCGCGAGGCCAATGCCGAGCGCCTGGCGTCGTTCAACCCCACGCGCACGCTTTCTGCCGGGCGCACCAATATTATGCTCGATGAGGACGCGGGCCTGCTGATCATCACTTCGCAGAGCCGCTGGCGCGACGCCAATCCCGACATCATCGAGTTCTCGCAGGTACTCGGCTGCGATATGGATATCGACGAGCAGCGCACCGAGATCTACCGCGAGACCAAGGACGGCGAGCGCGAGAGCTACAACCCGCCGCGCTACGACCTGGATTACGACTTTAATCTGACCATCCACGTCAACACGCCGTACTTTACCGAGATCAACCTGCGCGTGAACGACTCCACCATCGATCAGCGCGGCTCCATCGAATATCGCGAGGCCAAGCGCCAGGCAACCGAAGTCCGCGATGCGCTGGTGCAGCTGCGCCAGGAGACGCGCGACAGCGTCGTGGCCGCCAAGGCCCCCAAGACCGCGGTGACCTGCCCCTTCTGCGGAGCCACCACCATTCCCGATGCCAGTGGGCGCTGCGAATACTGCGGCGGCGCCATCGGCGCATAGCCTCCGGCAGCGAAAGGACCGATCATGGCCTTCGAGAGCGTCAACTATCAATGCCCCGCGTGTGGCGGCCCCCTTCACTTTGCCAGTGCCGAGCAAAAGCTCGTCTGCGACTACTGCGATTCTCGTTTTGAAGTCGAAGAAGTCGAGGCCCTCTATCGCGAGCGCCAGGACAAGGCAGATGCCAAAGCCGATGCCGCAGCCGCGGCCCCCAAGCCTGCTGTCGACGATGCCGTGCAGGAGCTGGCCCAAAACGCCGGCTACATCTGCTCGTCGTGCGGCGCCGAGCTCGTGTCCGACGGCACCGTCGCCGTCACCACCTGCCCGTACTGCGGCAACTCCGCCGTGGCGCCCGGCCAGCTCTCTGGCGACTTCTCGCCCGACCTGGTGATTCCGTTTAAGCTCGGGCGCGATGACGTCACGGCCGCACTCAAGGAACACTACAAGGGCAAGATCTTGCTGCCCAAGAGCTTTGTCACCGGCAACCATATCGACGAGGTCCAAGGTGTCTACGTGCCGTTCTGGCTCTACGGCGCCCGCGTTGACGGCGAAGTGTACTTTGACGCGACCAACGAGACCGTGACCGAGGAATCCGACCGCACCGTCACGACCACCGACCACTACGATGCCTATCGCAAGGGCAATATCTCGTTTAAGCGCGTGCCCGTCGACGGATCATCCAAGATGCCCGACGGCCACATGGACGCCATCGAGCCGTTTGACTACGACGCACTGCGTCCGTTCTCGGTCGCATATATGCCCGGCTACATCGCCAACCGTTACGACGAGGACTGCGAGACCTGCAAGGCGCGCGCCGAGCGCCGCATGGAAGAAAGCACGATCTCGGCCCTGCGCGAGACCGTCGTCGACGAATACGACGATGCCACGGTCGAAAGCAAGCAGCTCGACTACACCTGGGAAGACAGCGACTACGCCCTGTTCCCCGTCTGGATGCTCTCCACCTCGTGGAACGGCAAGAGCTACCTGTTTGCCATGAACGGCCAGACCGGCCGCTTGGTCGGCGAGCTCCCCTGCTCCAAGCCCAAGCTCGCCATCGCCTCGGTGCTGTTCTTTGTGATCGGATTTATCCTCTCCCAGATTCTCTTTATGGGTGAGAACGCCTTCGATCCGGATTACCTCACCTTTGATATCGAGGGCATCCTCATCAACATCATCGCGCCGCTGATCATCGTGATTATCGGAGACGTGCTACTGGTAGGCCAGCTCAAGACAGCCAACGAAGCAACCCATGCCGATGAGTATTGTGGCGAGCTCGACCTGACCGAGAAGCACGACACCTTCAGCCACACCGAGACCACCGTTGTCATGAAAGACGACAAGGACGACTAAGCAATCCAACCAATACCACCCGGCCTTTGACGAGAAAGGAAGATCACCATGGGACTCTTGAAAGCTGGATTGGGAGCTGCCGGCGGCGTCATAGCCGACCAGTGGAAGGAATTTATCTACTGCGAATCGATGCCTGCTGACGTCTTGGCCTGCAAGGGCAGCAAGCGCACCGGCGGCCGCAGCTCCAACACGCGCGGCGAGGACAACGTCATCTCCAACGGCTCGGTCATCGCCGTCAACGACGGCCAGGGCATGCTCGTGGTGCAAAACGGCAAGATCATCGAAGTCGCGCTGGAGCCCGGTGAGTTCGTCTTCGATACCGGCAGCGAGCCGAGCGTCTTTAGCGGCAACCTGGGCGATTCCATCAAGGAGACCTTCGCCAATATCGGCAGCCGCTTTACCTTTGGCGGCGACGCGGGCAAGGACCAGCGCGTCTACTTCATCAACACCAAGGAGATCATCGGCAACAAGTACGGCACCGCCTCGCCCGTGCCCTTCCGCGTGGTCGATAACAACATTGGCCTGGACGTCGACATCTCCGTGCGCTGCAACGGCGAGTATTCGTACCGCATCACCAACCCGCTGCTGTTCTACACCAACGTATGCGGCAACGTGACCGATAGCTACACGCGCGACAAGATCGACAGCCAGCTTAAGTCCGAGCTGCTCACCGCCCTGCAGCCCGCCTTTGCCAAGATCTCGGAGATGGGCATCCGCTACAGCGCCATCCCCGGCCACACCACCGAGCTCGCCCGCGCGCTCAACGAGGTCCTCTCTGCCGACTGGCGTGACCTGCGCGGCGTCGAGATCGTAAGCTTTGGCGTCAACTCCATCGCCGCCTCGCAAGAAGACGAGCAGATGATCAAGGACCTGCAGAAAGCCGCGGTCATGCGCGATCCCACCATGGCGGCAGCCAACATCGCCAGCGCCCAGAGCGATGCGATGCGCGCGGCAGCCGCCAACCCCAACGGCGCGATGGCAGGCTTTATGGGCATGGGCATGGCAGGTGGCATGGGCGGCATGAACGCCAGCCAGCTGTTCGCCGCCGGCCAGGCACAGCAGCAGGCCGCCCCGCAGCCGGCTCCGGCTCCCGCCCCCGCACCGGCTCCCGCCGCCGCACCTGCGGCCGGCACGTGGACTTGCAGCTGCGGCGCCACCAACACCGGCAAGTTCTGCTCCGAGTGCGGCAGTCCCGCACCCGCCCCGGCACCGGCAAAGTGGTTCTGCCCCAACTGCGGCAGCGAAAACGGCGGCAAGTTCTGCAGCAACTGCGGAACGCCCCGGCCCTAGCCCCTCTATCTGGTAATTGGCGGGGGATCCGCCACCCCCGCATTTGCTTCTATGGGTTTCGTTCGATGAAGGAGGACACCATGAAGACAACGTTCAAAAAGTCCGTACTTGCATTTCTGACATGCGTCCTGGCGCTCGCCTTTGCCCTGACGGGCTGCAGCGGCGGCGGCAAGGACCCCAAGGCCAACTTCGTCGGCAGCTGGCAGTACTCGGGTGGAACCTTGGATGGCGAAGAGCTCACCGATGAGTACATGGATATGCTCAAGGAGTGGGGCGTCAACTGCATCCTGATCCTCGATGAGGACGGCACGGGCACTCTCGACCTGTTCCTTGAAGTTGTCGACCTTAAGTGGGAGGCCAAGGACGCCACCACCGCAACCATCACCGCCGACGGTGATTCGCAGGACATGAAGCTCAAGGATGGCAAGCTCGTTCTCGAGGCGGACGGTGACGAACTCGTCTTTACCAAGTCCGACAAGGATCTGTCCGGTACGGTGAAGAAGGATCGCGAGGCGGCCGAAAAAGAAGAGGAGATCGATGAGGCCGTCGAAGACGGCGATGTCCAAAGCGTCGAAATCTCCCCCGCCGTCACCGTCGCCGATGACGACCTGTGCACCATCACCATCACCGAGAAGTTCCAGGACGACTGGGGCGACATCGGCTTTGTCGTCAACATCACCAACAAGAGCGACAAGGACCTGACCTTCTACGCTCCCACCGGCAAGACCAACGTCAACGGCACCATGAAGGAAGCCTGGTTCTCGGCTCACCTGATGCCCGGCACCAACGCCACCGAAGAGTTCACCTTCTCGAAGGGCACGCTTGACAGCTTCGACAGCCTGGTCAACACGACCATCGGCATCGATGCCTACCTGACCGACTCTTACGAGGACGTTGCCTCTTACAGCGCAACCATCGCGTAACGGCAGACACCGACAGCCGCGGATTGGCGGACACATCCACGCACACCAGGCGGGACCGCAGGAGTTGATCCTGCGGCCCCGCCGCTTTATGCCGATGCGTAACGAGCGCTAGCGCTCCATGTTGGGAACGATGCTGCCCTCCGTTACTGCGCGCACGGCCAAGCGCATGATGTTGTCGTAGCCGGTCTTATTGAGAATCTCCGAGATGCGGCGTTTGATGGTGCCCTCGCTCATAAACAGCTCGGCCGCGATCTCGCGACGGCTCTTGCCCTCGCAGGCAAGGCGCAAAATCGACAGCTCTACATCGTCGAGGGCCGCCGTGCCCGAGAAGATGCTCTCGGGCGGCTTGGGAAACGTGCAGTAACCCGCCAACGTGGAGCGCATCACGGCGAAAAGCTCGTCGATACCGACGTTCTTGTACACAAAGCTGTCGACGCCCGCCTCGCGCGCCTGGTCCACAAAGGTGATTTCGGGCATACCCGTCATGATAATGACGCGGCACTCGGGCAGTTGTTCTTTGATGCGCGCCGCCGCCACGATGCCGTTGGAATCATGCTCGGTGCATACGTCCATCAGTATCATGTCCGGACGCTCCTTGAGCGCAACGTCCAAGGCATCCGAGGCGTCGGCGATCGCGGCGACAACGGTCATGTCGGGCTGGTCACCGACGGAGTGCGAGAGGCTCTCGCGCAGAATGGCCTGGTCTTCGACTATAAGGACGCGAATCATGAGCTTCTCCTTTGGACCGTGGCGTTGGAGGCGAGCGGGATGGACACCGCAAGCGTAAAGGGCGGGGTGCTGTGGACTTCCAGGCTGCCGCCCAGATTCTGTGTGACATGCCTCATGCCAGGGATACCCGTTCCCTCGCGATACGATACGGGTGCAGGCGCGCCGTCGTTAGAAACGGTCATCCGCGCAACAGCGCCGTCTTCCGACGTCTCCTGCCGCAGGCGCACATGGACCTGATGGGCCTGTGCATGCTTGGTGGCATTGGTCGAGGCCTCGCGGATAATCTGCAGAAAGGCTGCGGCGACACGTGCGTCGCTTGGCAGCTCGCCCTCCACATCGATCTGCACGCTCACCAGGCCAAAAGCATGGACGATATCACCCAGTTGCTCTGCCGGTTCGGTGTCGCCCCCGCTGCGCAGATCGGCAGCGATTGAGCGCAGCAGCGGGTCGATCTGCTCGAGTGACTCGTCATCCAGGCGCCCCTCCTCCAGATAACGATGGAGGATGGACAGGCGCTGCCCGATCACGTCGTGCACGCGAGCGCGCATACGCAGATAGGCCGCATTGTCAGCAACTTTTTTGACTTCTTCGATCTGGGCTTGGAGCTCTTGGCCCGCAAGCTCAAGCAGGTGGTTGGCTTGCGCCAGGCGATCATGAGCATGCGCATACTCTGTTACATCCAGGCCGATAATGCGCTCGAAAAGGCGGCCCGAAACCATAACGTCATCGTGCACAAACAAGCGAATCTCGGCGGGAGAAACCTCGACCACAACGCGCGCCTCACCAAAGCGGTCCAGATTAATCCGTACGCGGTTCCTGCTGCTTTCGGGCATTTGCATGCTGAGTTTGCGCAGGTCGTTCCATGTACCGCTCATATCGCCTAGGTCGGTGGGCATATGAAGCTCCACCAGGTTTTTTCGCATGCAGCGGTTCATGAGCAGCGGACGGCCCCTCGGGTCCAGATACAGGATGCCCACGGGAATCACGTTGATGGTCTCGATCGTCGAGAACATGGTGATATCCTCTTGGCGGTTGCGAACGTCCATCAAGAGCGCCGCGATGGAACGGAACAGGAAGAACGCTCCCTCTGTGATAAGGACAACGGTCCACGCCGAGCCCATGGCAAAAACCACCGGCGGTGTAACGGTGACAACAAGCAGCAGCTAGACCAGCATGACGGGGCGACGATAGCGCACCATAAGCACCACGCCGTAGGCAAAGATCACGGCATTGAGCCACAGCGCTCCGCCCATTGCCCTGGCGCAAACGTCAAGCGGCGCCACCAGATAGGAGCCAGACGACGCGAACAAGATGAGCGCCGAAATAACTAGGTGAAGTACAAGGCTCGCCTCGTAGGCACAAATCACCTTACGGTTATAGGACGAGCGGCGCGATGCGATGAGCGGGACGTGAATCGTCTGCAGACACGCAGCCAGGGCAAAGACAACATCGAGTGCAACGATTTGGGGAAGGATGAGCGAAATCTGCATCGTCACTCACCCGCCCGCGGCATCAAGACGATCATGCGCAGCTGGCCGGGCTCGCCCTCAAGGCGGTATGCCACGTTGCGCCCTTGCAGAGCGCTTTCGAGCTCTTGCGCAGCGGGCGTCTGCGAAAGATCTGCATCATCGTTGGAAAAAAGTGTGGCGCGCAGCTCGACACTGCATCGGTCATGGTCGCCCAAGTGATACATAAGCGCCGGATGGTCGGTGGTGTAGGCAAAAAACGCAAAGTCATACACGCAGTCGTACAGGGCGCTTACCGTACTGGCGTGCAACGGGCGCCGTATGGCGATAATCGAGGCGCAATCGATATCGATGGTGCGCAGGTCGCTTGCGAGCTCGTTGGCAATGAGCTGAATGCGGTCGCGATCAAAACCGCTCTCCCCGTGCTGTGCCAACGTGAGCGACCCCTTGCGCTTGCAATAGGCGACGAGCATCTTGGCGCGCTGCAGCATGCGGTAACGCTCGCGCGAAGACGCTTCGTCGGTCAATGGCGGCAGCGAGCTCAACAGGTCGTACATCCCTTTGAGCGCGCGGGCAAGCGCTTGGTCCACGTCTTGGACCAGCAAGGTCTCGGCCTCTTGGTCTGCCAGGTGCGTCTTAAGGTCGTAGTCGGCGGCGAGCAGCTCGTTTTGACGCTGCAGCTCCATGCGACGGTGTGCCAGTTCACGGTTAAGCTCGTTGAGATCCGACACGTCTTGGGCAAGCAGGGCTGATCCGCCCAGCAGTGGAAAGGCTCGGTACATCACATCGGGATTGGACTTCACGGCAAAGGCATGGGCATGCTCGTGTTCCTGGGCTCGCAGCTCTTCGCACACGCCCGCCGGCATTGGCTTCGACACCGGCGTGGCATAGACTTCCTGCAGGTCGCGCGTTAGAACTTTGAGGTCAAGCGGCAAGGTGTCGAAGATGCCGGCGATGTCGTGATATGACGGAATGACACCACAATCGAGACAGATTTCCATCGCCACCACGCACAAGACGCAATAGATGAGCGAGAAGTTGAGCCTCCATGCCCAGGGCACGCGCAACGCATATGAGATGGCAAAGAACGCGCCGCCCAGCAGCACGAGCGCCGCCGTGCCCGAGAAACGTTGGATGCGAAAGGACGAGGACCGGCCCACCAGGATAAAAAAGGCCACAAAGTTAAAGGCCGTCCACACGAGGACGGCGAAATAACCCCAGCCGTACGTGTAGTCGTTGCTCCAGGTGTCGCTTGTGCGGTCAAAGTGGAAGACCTGCTGGTGAAAATCGTTGGTGAGCACAAATCCGATAAGCAGGATAGCCATAATCCACAGCGCAGCGCAGTAGCGGCGACCCAGGCGGTGTTGCTCCAGGCCCGCAAGGCGCAGACCACACAACTGGTAGAGCAGTGGAATGAGCGTCATGGGCACGTAGTACAGGTACCACAGCACGGTGGCATAGAACGGCGTGAACGACTTGTACTTGAGAATGACTTCGATCATCCACAGGGTGCAGATGGTGGCGATGGCAACAAGGCGGCGGCGCAACACATAGTCCAAACAGCGCAGATAGACCGATACGCCCCAAATTGAAAATACTATTGCGGCGACAAGCAGCGGGAGAGAGCTCGAATGAACGAGCGCATCCACGACCTCTTCGGACACCTCGCTATGGGCGGGCACGGCGTTGGAAAGTTTGGGGTCGAAGGCGAACAGCGACGGCAAGACCGCCAAAAGCATGAGGAACAGCGCGGTGATGACACCGGCGATAGCAAAGACGCGGTGGCGGTACACCTGATGTGTTATGCCAACAAGGAATCGCGGCATGGCGAAGAGCCTGCCGCCCCTGGGATCCGCCACGGGAGCGGATCGGGCGGCCGCGTGGCCGATATGTCGCTCGCGGGTACCCATAGTGCTTTTAGTGTACCGACAGGCAGGCTCAAAAAGCGGGCCACATGTCCCAAAATCCGCAGACGGCAAGGCGCCCGGCAGCCTCCCCCGTCTGGCAC
>CAUEQX010000073.1 GCA_959020035.1 uncultured Collinsella sp.
CCCCTCAACATGATACGAAAGACGATGTATGTCAATAAATCCTAGAGAAGTTCTTTGCGAGAAGCCAAGTATGCGCGAGCATGGCGGTCGAGAACCTCGTCCTCAACGCTCGTTAGACGAATGGCGCCGAGCGCCGCGGGCAGCGGCAACATGCTGCGGTTCGAGCGGACAAACTGCTGCCTGCGGAACTCCTCGATATATGAGGCAGGCTCCAGATCGAAGGCAAGCTCCTCGATACCAAAGTCCTCCAGGCAGTCATCGACCTCAAAGACGTAATCGATATCGAAGTCGCAGGCATCATGTGCTAGGCGCGCCTCAAAGCGCATGCCCTCGGACAGCAGCTGGTAGACAGGGACCTGCGACGCGGCATCGACCAAGCAGGCGCGCAGGGTACGCTCCCCCGTCTTGCCAAAGTCTAGAGCGTGGCGGGCGCTGGGATTCGTAGCCATCAGTACGTCCTTACGGGCAGTCTGAGACCACTGAACGGCATTGACGAGCGCGACCTCCTCGCCCGCGAGAATCTCGGGGACGGTCTCAGTAAACTGATTCCAGCGGGACTTGCTGCTCGAAAGCATGGTGCCAACAAGTACCGCATAACCGAGCTTAAGGTCCTCGGGGTCCGCCGCGCGAACAAGGTCGAGGTCACACACGACCAAGCCCGGCTCGGGACGGAACGCGATAGCGGGAAGCGCATTCTCCGACGAGGCGACGAGCGGCTTCATGGTCGTCGCGACCGTGAGCATGGCGTCGAACGTCGTCGGCAGCAAGGCGCACTCGGTGCGACCGCACCACTGATTGGCACACCAGCAAACGACCGAGCAGGTCGCCGTGTCGCCGACAGCGACAACGAGATCGTCACAGGTAATGCCGTTAGCCGACAGGGCGCCAAAGACGGTATCGGCATCGGCCAGCGTAGCACCGGCAGGCGAAACCTCGAGGACGAGCAGCGACAAGGCAAAACCGGCGTCAACCAGTGCATGCTCGACAGCCTCGCCAAAACGCTCGGATGTGGCGTCGTTCCAAACCACCATCGCGCGCTTAGGCTTGCCCACAGCCGAGGCAAACATGCGCGACAGTTCCTCGAACGCGCCCAATCCGACGCGGACATCGACACTGCGGTTTTGGAAATTGATAAGTTGGCGGCGAATCATAGCAGTCCACGCTCCAAAAGCATCTCGGCACAAAGGTAGGAAACGTCCTCGAAGGACTTGTTGCGAATATCAAGGGTAATATCGGCGGCTTGGCGATACAGCGGACGGCGAGGCTCAAACAGGCGCGCAGCATGCTCGGGCGAGCGGAAATCGGGCCGGGTATCAGAACGGCGAATCTGGCGCAACGAGTCCTCAAAGTCGCCTTCGAGGTACACGCATGTACCCATCTCGTGCATCAGTTCAATGTTCACCGGCGTCTCGACAATGCCGCCCCCGCACGATACCAGCAGGCTGCGCTCGCTTTGAAGCGAACGGAGTGCCGAGGTCTCGAGCTCGCGAAAACGATCCTCGCCCTCGGTCTCAAATATCTCGGTTACCGACTTGCCGCAACGGCGCACGACCAGGCGGTCGGTATCGATAAAACGCCTCTTGAACATGGTGCCGACGTTGCGCGCAAGCGTAGACTTGCCCGCGCCCAAAAAGCCGATAAAGAAGATATGGTCACAGCCGTGTTTGGTGTGCTGGGACATAGCGAGACCTATTCCTCGCAGGGAAGGTCGCGCAGGGCCCGGCGCTCAAAGATACGGAAGATCTGCGTGTACCACAGGTCCTGGGTTGCCTGCGGCTTAACCAGGATAGTATCGACGCCGGCAAAATTGCCGCTCCACACGTCCGTGTAGAGCTGATCACCGATCAGCACCGCCTCGTCGGCCGTGGCGCCGAGGCGCTTAAGACCCGCCTTGAGGGCAAACGGCGCCGGCTTCATGGCGTGGCTGATGGCCTCGAGTCCCAGCTCGCGTGCAGAGCTCATGACCTGGTCGCGATGCCAGTTGTTGGACACCATGCACAGCTTAAAGCCTTTGGCGCGGGCGGCATCGAGCCAAGCGGAAACCGCGGCGGGAACCTGCTCGGTGTCGCGCGGCACCAGGGTGTTATCGCGATCGAGCAGAATGGCGCGTTTGCCGTCGGCCCACAGGGCATCAAGGTCGATGCGATCGACCGAGGCAACATATCGTTTGGGGCTAAAAATCCTCATGCTAATTCCAAGACTGTTGATGCTCTTCGTAGGTTTGCGAGAAGTACTCCTCGTCCTGCGTAATGTAGAAATACAGGTCATCGGAGTCGGTCGGCTCAAGCGTGGCCTTGAGTGCCTCGAGCGACGGAGAGCAGATGGGCGTGGGCGGCAGGCCCTCATGCTTATAGGTGTTATACGGGCTATCGCTCTGCAGGTCGTCGGCGGTAACCTCGCCACCGGTGACATACATCATGGTCGCATCGCTGTTGAGATAGCGCAGACCGTCGAGCTTGCCGGCAAGGCGGTTGTAGAAGACCGAGGCCACGTGCGCACGTTGATCGGCGTTGAGGCCCTCGCGCTCAACGATAGAGGCCAAGTTGACGATGTCGTAGTCGGACATCTCCACACCATAGCGCTCCTTGATCTTGGCTTCGCAGCTCGCAAAGTCAAGCGACTTGTACTCGGTCTTAAACTGATCGAGCATAGCGCGAATCACGTCATCGACCGTCGGCGAATCGCCCAACGAATAAGTCTTGGGGAACAAGAAACCCTCAAGCGAGTCGTTGGCGGCGCCCTTAAGGAAGCTATAGTCGTCCACGTAGTTGGAGGCCTTAGCCTGGTTGAGGAAGTCTTCCTTAGAGATGCCATCGTAGGCCTGGGCCACACGGTCGGCGACTTGATCGACCGTCAGGCCCTCAGGGATAGTTAGCGCATTGGAGCCCGCGTTGGGACCTTCCATGAGCTGCTGAACAACCTTGGTCGCGTCCATGAGTGTGGTGAACAAATAGGTACCAGGCTTGAGCGACATATCGGCGTTGAGCTTTTTCACCGCCGCATAGTAATCCTTGGGATTCTCGACGATATGGTTCTCGGAGAGAATCGAGGCGATCGTATCGCCCGAAGCACCGTCGGGAATGGTTACCGTAACCTGCTGACCAGCCGTGACCTTCGTATCCTCACCGGCAAAGAAGCCCTTGACGGCCGGCACGACAAAGAAAACGATCGCGACAAGCGCAAGCACCGCCACCACAACGCCGATGATCATGGGAACCGGAGAGCTCTTCTTTTGAGCACCGCGACGAGTATGCGTGTTGTAGCTCGAGCGGGTCGCCGGAGCAACGCCATGCGAACCGCGGGCGTGATGAGAATGCGATTGGGGGGCCTGCGTTCGCTGGGTAGGTGCCTGCTGCTTAAAGCGGGTACCGCCTGCAGGCTGGGCCGTACGAGCAGTGGGCTGCTGAGCCGCGTGAGAAGCCGGATGCTGAACCGAACGAGCAGAAGGCTGCTGACCCGTCCGTTGAACAGGTTGGGCCGAACGAGAGAAGGACTGCACCGGGCGCGCGGCAGGCTGAGCTGCGCGCTGCGTCGGCTGTGCCGGACGCTGGCCAGGCTGGGCAGGGCGCGACGCCGGCTGACGTGTACGATTCGGCTGGCGCGGATCGGAAGCACTAGGCATGCGAAACCTCCTCGTTTTTACGATCGAGCCACGTCTGCAAAAAAAGGCTGGCGGCAATCATGTCGATCTTGCCCCTCATCTGCTTTTCGTTGAGGCCCTGCTCGCGCAGGATACGCTTGGCCTCTTGCGAGGACAGACGCTCGTCCTCAAACTCCAGCGGAAGATCGAGCTCGTCGGCAATCTTTTGCGCCACGGCGGCAACGCGCTCGGCTTGGGGGCCGGGCTCACCGGCCATGGTCAGGGGACGTCCGCTTACCAGGATGTCGGGCTCATAGTCTTCGACCAGGTAGCGGAACGTCTTGGCCATACCGGTGACCTCGGCGGCCGGGAGCACCTTGACGGGCATCGCCATCTTGCCATCACGGCTCGAGACGGCGATGCCAATCCTGGTCTCCCCTATGTCCAGCGCAAGCGCGACCACAGTGACTTCTTAGATTCTTAGGCGCCGAGCGCGGTCTTGGCGGCCGCGAGGGCATCGGCGATGCCGGCAGCATTCTTGCCACCGGCCTGGGCCATGTTGGGACGGCCACCACCGCGACCGTCGACCAGACCCGCGATCTGCTTGATCACATTACCGGCGTGGAAACCGGCCTTGACGGCGTCATCGGAGCCGGCAGCGAGCAGGGCCGGAGTGCCCTTCTCAGTCACGCTGGCGACGACACAAGCGACAGGGCCGGCGACCTTCTGGTGCACGGTATCCCATACGTTGCGCAGGTCGGCAGCCTCAAGGCCCTGGAGCTCAGCAACGACGAGCTTGTAGCCACCGAGCTCGACAGCACCCTCGATGGCGCTGGAAATGGCGTCGGAGGAACCACCGGTCAGAGCCTTTTTGAGCTTGTTGGACGTCTCGCGCAGCTCGACCTGCAGGTTCTCCACACGGGCGGGAACCTCGTCGACGCGGCACTTGAGCGCAGCAGCGGCGGCGTCAACGAGTGCCAGGCGGTCGGCCATATAGTCGAGAGCACCCTTAGAGGTCACGGCCTCAATGCGGCGGACGTTGGAGCCCGTAGAGGACTCAGAAATGATCTTGAACAGGCCGATCTCGGCGGTGTTGGCGGCATGGGTGCCACCGCAAAGCTCACGGGAGAACGGCTGGTCCTCGGCGCCCACGGAGACAACGCGGACGACGTCGCCATACTTCTCGCCAAACAGGGCGACAGCACCGGCGGCCTTGGCCTCGTCGATGCCCATGACGCGGGTCACGACCGGCTTGGAGGCGAAGATCTGCTGGTTGACCAGGTCCTCGACAGCCTTGAGCTGCTCGGAGGACAGGGCCTCGAAGTGCGTGAAGTCAAAACGCAGGTGCTCGGGCGTCACCAGCGAGCCAGCCTGGGAGACATGCTCGCCCAGGACCTGCTTAAGCGCGGCGTCGAGCAGGTGCGTGGCGGTGTGGTTGCGACGCAGGAAGCCGCGGCGCTCGGCGTCGAGCGCGGCGGTCACGGTAGCACCGACGGTCAGCGTACCCTCGGTGACGTGGGCGACGTGAGCATACAGGCCGTTGTGGTTCAGCTCGCCGGCGTCACCCTGCTGGCCGCCCATCTCGGCGTAGAACGGGGTGCGGTCGAGCACAACCTCGACATCCTCGCCGGCGGCAGCGGACTCAAAAGACTCGCCGTTGCGCACGATAGCGACAACCTTGGCACCCTCGATCACATCGTTGTCATAGCCGTCGAACTCGGTCGCGGCGACCTTGTCCGAAAGCTCGACCCACACGTCGTTGAAGCTGCCCCACGCGTCGCCCTTGGCATTGGCGCGAGCGCGGGCCTTCTGGTCCTCCATGCAGGCGGTGAAGCCGTCCATGTCGACGTCGTGGCCAGCGGCGCCGGCGATCTCGACAGTCAGGTCAATGGGGAAACCAAAGGTGTCATGCAGCTTAAAGGCAACGTCGCCCGGAAGGACAGCACCCTCGGCAAGCGCGGCCAGGGCCTCGTCCAGGTAGACGCGACCGTTATCGAGTGTCGTGGAGAAGCGCTCCTCCTCGGAAGCGACGATACCCTTGACGAGTGCGACGTTCTTGAGCAGCTCGGGATAGGCCTCGCCCATCTGGGCGTTGACCTCGTCGATGAACTTGGTCAGGAAGGCGCCCTCGATGCCCAGCAGACGACCGTGGAACACGGCGCGGCGGAGCAGGCGGCGAAGGACGTACTCGCGACCCTCGTTACCGGGCAGGATGCCGTCAGAGATCATGAAGTCGACGGCACGGGAGTGGTCGGCGATGATGCGAAGAGAACGGCTGGCGCCGGAGTAATCGTCGGCGTCATAGGTCTTACCGCTGATCTCCTCACCGAGCTTGATGAGGTGCTGCATCAGATCGCCATCGTAGTTAGCGGTCTTGTGCTGCATGATGGCGGCCATGCGCTCCAGACCCATACCCGTATCGAGGTTGCGGTGCGGCAGCTCCGGCATGGAGCCGTCCTCCTGGCGGTCGTACTGGGTAAACACAAGGTTCCAGAACTCAAGGAAGCGGTCGCAGTCGCAGCCGGGCTTGCGGTCGGGGCTGCCGCAGCCGACCTCCTCGCCCATGTCATAATAGATCTCGGAGCACGGACCGCAGGGGCCGGTGGGACCGGCGGCCCAGAAGTTGTCGTCCTCGCCCAGACGCGAGATGTGATCCTCGGCAACGCCCAGGGAGCGCCACACGTCATGGGTCTCGTCGTCCTCGGTAAAGACGGTGAAGTACAGGCGGTCGAGCGGCAGCTTGAACTCCTTGGTGATGAGCTCAAAGGCCCAAGCGCAGGCCTGCTGCTTGGAGACGCCGCCAAAGGAGAAGTCGCCGAGCATCTCGAAGAAGGACAGGTGACGGCCGTCCTCGCCGATGCAATCGATGTCGTTGGTGCGGACGCACTTCTGGCAGGAGATCGCGCCGATCTCCTTCATGGTCTTCTTGCCCTGGTAATACTCCTTAAACTGGTTCATGCCGGCGTTGGCAAGCAGCAGCGAAGGATCGTCGGGGACGAGGGACGAAGAAGGATAGAGCTTAAGACCGCGCTCCTCAAAGAAGTTGAGGAACTTAGAGCGGATCTCGGCCGTAGTCATTGACGGGTAGTCAGCACTCATAGAGGGAATCTCCTCGGTTTCACATCGAAACAGTTCAAACGTAACGATATTACCATCCCACCGCGCCTGTGCAAAAAAGAGGGCCGCCAAACAGCGACCCTCCAGCGAAAGTGCACGTTATTTGGTACTGTGCGATCCTTTGAAAAAGGACTGCTGTAGAATTACATATAAGAGTCACCCGGAAGGAGCGATCGATGAAAAGCAAACGATTTTTCCTCAATGCACTTCTGTTAGCGGCACTTTTAACGCTTTTGGCTTTCACCTGCTGGTACGCAAACCAACCAGCATTTGGCTACGTGTTGTATGCAGTAATGTCCGGCGATAAGGCTTATTACACTCTACGCGCAATTGACATTCTCTTTTTCTATGTTGCCGGCCCCTTATCAATCGCTTTGCTCGCGTTTCTTGTCATTTTCAACTTCAAGAAACGTTAATAGGACCTACTTAGAATCCGAGTCGTCCATGGAGCCGTCGATGCCGGTTTTGGTATCGTCGTCCGTGTTGGAGTCATCGTCCTTGACAAAGGGGTTCTTGAAGAAGCCCGTGGCATCGGGTTGCAAACCCGAGAGCTTGATCCAAGGATTATCGAACTCGGGCTTAGGCATCGCCTGGGCCTCGGGCGCGGTCTCGTTGCCGATGAGCTCGGACTCGTATATGAAGGTGTCATCGCCGAGCGCGTCGTAGGCGGCGACCGGGTTGCCCTCGGCATCGCGGTACGGTGTGCCCTTAAACACGGCGCCGTCATAGGCCACAAGCTGGCGGCCGGTCTCATTCTCGAAGTAGTACACGAAGATACCCTTGAGGGCCGCGCACAGTGGGATGGCAATAATCATGCCGATGGGGCCCATGAGTGCCGAGCCAATAACGAGCGCCGTGAGGCTCATGATGGGATGCACCTGCACCGAGCTCTGCATGACCTTAGGCGAAATCACGTTGTCAGTGACGTTTTGCGCGACCATCGTCACGATGAGCGTCCATAACGCCAACATGGGGCTGAACATGAAACCAAGCACTGTGGCGATTGCTGCGCTCACCCAAGGACCGACGACCGGAACCAAATGCATGATGCCGGTAAAGATAGCCATGAGCGCCGCATACGGATGGCCGATGATCATAAAACCGATAAAGGCGAGGAAACCACCGCAGATGGACGTCACGACCATACCGCGCATGTAGCCGCCGACAGAGCGAGAAAGGATGGCGACCATAAAGCGGTACGAGGTCTCCTTCTCCTGACCGATAATGGTGCAAATCTCGTGGTGCATGCGAGGGTAGTCGCAGGCCATCCAGTAGGCAAGCACCAGACCAAGGAAGATGACGAACAACTGCGAGGCCGTGTTGGTAATGAGCGGGAATACACCGCGACCAAGCTCGGCAGCGATTTGCGAGACGTACTTGGACGCCACGGTAACCAGCGACGAAAGATTATCGTCCAGATACTCCATGAGCGGCGTGTTGTTAAGCGTCTTGACATGCGAGACCATCTCGTTGAGGTCGCCGCCCGCAACACGAAGTTGCTCGGGCAGGCGGCTCAGGACTTCCATGATCTGACCAAAGAGAATCGGCGACAAGATGCAAACGACACCGACGAGCACGGCAACAACAACAATAAGCGCGATAAGCGAACCGATGCCGCGATTCACGCCATGGTGCTCGAGCCAGTTGGTGATCGGGGACATCACAAAGGCAATGATGGAACCAACAGCGAGAAACTCGATAACCGGCGCCAGGATGCCCATAAGGTTAAAGATGACAGCGGCGATGACAATGCAGCCGACAACAGCCCAAATGCGAAGCGTCAGAATGCGGGTGTCGCGCAGAACGCGATCGGTTTGTTGGGGGTGCTCACTCATGAACGAACCATCACTCCGTCGGGGTCGATCTTGTCCTGAATCTTCTTAAGCGTGCGTCGCAGCAGACGCGAAACCTGCACCTGAGAAATACCCAGCTTCTTGGCGATCTCGATCTGGGTCATGCCCTTCACAAAGCGCAGCTCGATCACCTCGCGCTCGCGCGGCGAGAAATCACGGATGGCTTCCTCGATCACTAGGCGGTCATCGGTAAAGTCGAGCTCGTTATCATCGTCGGCGTAACGGTCGAGAATCGAGGGCGCATCGTCGGAATCGGACGCACCAGGAGCCTCGATGGGCACCGAGGTATAGGCCGAAGACGATTCCATAGCCTCGAGGACCTCATCGACAGTCACATCTAGATACTCAGCGATCTCCTCAACCTTGGGCGAACGCTGCAGCTCGTTGGTAAGTTTGTCAGTAGCTTGGTTGACCTTGGCCGAGAGCTCCTGCAGACGGCGCGGCACGCGCACGCTCCAACCCTTGTCGCGGAAGTGACGCTTGATCTCGCCCAGGATGGTAGGCGTGGCAAACGTGGTGAACTCGAGTCCGCGCTCGGGATCAAAGCGGTCGATTGCTTTAAGCAAACCCAGGTATCCGACCTGCATCAGGTCGTCGAGCGGCTCACCGCGGTTCTTAAATTTGTTGGCAAGAAACCTTACCAGGTTCATATGGGACATAACGAGCTGCTCGCGTGCGTCCGGATCACCGGTC
>CAUEQX010000074.1 GCA_959020035.1 uncultured Collinsella sp.
CTTTGCTGGGGCAATCGGCACCGTGATCTGTGTCACGTAGGTTGTGGGGTCGTCGCTGATGATGTCGTCGATCAGGGCAATCTCGCGCGAGGGCCCGGCGGGTGTCAGGTTGCGCTCGCGCATATAGCCGAGCAGCTGCTCATAGCGCGTGCCTGCCTGCCCGTGCGTGCCGCGGAAGCTTATGGTCAGGCATCGCGCGGCGGGCCGCGTCTCGACGTCGCCCACGTAATCATCGGTGTTATCGAGCAGCAAAAAGACCTCGTCGTAGCCGTCAAAGTCGCCGGCGGCGAGGCGCTCGGCGCTGATCCCAACGCCCAAGTTGCCCAAGAAGACAAAGGTCTCGTGCTGCCCCTTCTGCAATTGACGAATCTGCCACTCCAGCGCATAGGCGTCGGTAGGATTGACGCGTTCGCGCAGCACGGCGCAGCGAAGTTCGGGCGCATCGATTGTGCAAATGGTGTCGAGCTTGGTGTTCAGGGCATCGTGAAGCAGCGCAAGCCGGTTATCGATCTTGCGCGACACGCGTTCGAGCTCGCGGCGCTTGCGCTCGATGAGCTCCTGCTGCTGAGCCAGCTGCCGCTGCATAAGGTCCACATCGCGCGTGGTCACAAAATCACGGATTTGCGCGAGTGACAAATCGAGAACGCGCAGGTGGCTGATGGTGTTGAGGGTGGAGAGCTGCCGCGATCCGTAGTAGCGGTACCCACTTGCCGGATCGATGTGCGCCGGGTCCAGCAAGCCCATCTGCTCGTAATGACGTAGCGTCCCCACGCTCAGGTTAAACAGGCGCGCCACCTCGCCAATGCGGAGCAGGCCCTCAGTATGTTCACTTGGCGTGTCGGTCACAGGACCGCTCCTTTCAATGGGGTCGGGGAGGGGCGCCAGGCTCGCGTTGCCCCGCTACGCTGCCAACTTGTCAAAAGCCCCGCGCCGGTTGAGCACGGTAAACGCGATAACACAGATGACTGCCGACAAAATCGATCCGCACGGCGAAGCGATGCCCATGGGAAACAGCGTGTCGGAATAGGCATTCGACAGCAGCCACGCGCCCGGCACGCGAATGAGCGCCACGGCTAGCACGTTGTGCGCAAAGCCGATGTAACTCTTGCCATACGCAGCGAAAAAGCCGCTAAAGCAAATGTGGATGCCGGCAAAAATCGCGTCGAAAATGTAGCTGCGCATATAACCGGTGCCGGCCGCGACTACTGCAGCGTCCTTGGCAAAAAAGCCAATAAACGCCGGAGCCACCAGCCACATCAGCACCTTGATCAGGCAGCCGTACACCACCGAGATCGTCATGGCGTCCTTGAGCACCTGACGTGCGCGGTCGCCCTTGCCCGCGCCGGCGTTTTGCGCCGTGAGTGCGCTGACGGTAGCGCCCATGGAGCTCGGGACAATGAACAAAAAGCTGATCATCTTCTCGACCAGGCCCACGGCGGCGGCGTCGACGAGCCCTCGGTGGTTGGCGATGACGGTGATAAACATAAACGCCACCTGGATGCAGCCGTCCTGCACGGCCACGGGCACGCCGATCTTAAGAATGCTGCCGAGCACCTCGGGCTGGGGGCGCAGGTCGCTGCGCTTAACGTGGATGTTCGTGCGGCGACTCTTGAGCCACACGAGCGCGAGGGCAACGCTGGCCGTCTGGGCGGTTACCGTGCCGAGCGCTGCGCCCACGGGGCCGAGTCCCATGTGGCCGATAAACAGAAAGTCGAGCGCGATGTTGATGATGCACGCCACGCCGATCACGTACATAGGCGAGCGCGAATCGCCCAGCCCGCGAAAGATGGCCGAGAGAATGTTGTACGCGGCGATAAAGGGAATGCCGATAAAGCAGATACGCAGGTAGGCGGCAGTGCCTTCGACGGCTTCGGCGGGAGTTCCAATGAGCGCCACAATTTGCGGGCACAGCGCAAGCAAGATGGCGGCCAGCACCACCGAGACACCCATAAAGAGCGTAATGGTGTTGCCGATGGCGGTCTCGGCGCGGTCAAACCGGCGCGAGCCCACGGCGTGGCCGACGATAACCGTCGTTCCCATGGCCAGGCCCACAAGCGTCACGGTAATGATATAGAGCGTCTGCGCGCCATTGCCCACGGCGGTGATGCCGGCGGCGCCGCTAAACTGCCCCATCATGTACAGGTCGGCCATGCCGTAGAGCATCTGCAAAAAGTACGAGAGCATATAAGGCAGGGCAAAGACCGCGATGGTCTTGAGGACATTGCCACGTGTGAGGTCGTGTTCCATGGGCGAGGCACTTTCTGGCTGGGTTTGTTTACGTACCAGTGTAGTGAAAACCCTACAACGATTGTAGAGTCAAGGTTATTGATGACGACGGTGCGAAAAAAAGTCACGCTCCAAGCACGATGCTTTGACCCCTCCGTGCCCCTCACCTCGCCTCAAACCATCACAACATTCGACGTTTTTTGCCAAAATCGGGAAAAGCATCGGATGTTGTGATGGTTTTTCTACCACTCGACCGGGTGGAATCGCTTTCTTGCGCACGAAGGTGTGCGGACCCGTGGGCAGGGGAATAAGGTTGGTT
This sequence comes from uncultured Collinsella sp., assembly GCA_959020035.1. Lineage (GTDB taxonomy): Bacteria > Actinomycetota > Coriobacteriia > Coriobacteriales > Coriobacteriaceae > Collinsella. The sequence goes on from CAUEQX010000074.1 coordinate 2,546, forward strand.
ATCCGACTCCATTGGAGGGCTCATGGACCTGCCGATCGTCCTGTCCCATAAGACTGCCTGGCTGTACCACAACGTGGCGCGCCCGTCCGAGCCGCTCTCGCGAGCAAGCAGCCTATACGATGAGGACTCGCTTGCTAACGAGGCGGAGCCGACCGCGGGCCTGCCCAAATTGGGACTCGATGCCAAGGGGCTGAGGGCTTCAACGGCAGTTGGAATCGTTACCGACTATCTGGTTTCGCTCGGTATTCCACGAGAAGAGCTCGATCATATCGACACGCTCGTCAACTTCGATTTTGAGCGCTCGACGCCGGCTGGATTTAGGTGCCACGTGTTTGGGGCGCCGGTAGCTCCAGGCCATCTTATCGAGGTGGCAGAGGGCCTTCTGGTGGTTGATGAGGCCATGTGCTTTGTCCAAGCGGGTTCGTGGATGAGCGAGCCCGAGCAGCTGGAATATGGCTACGAAATCTGTGCCCGATACCATTTGAATCATCTGTCGACAGGCGATTATATCGAGATGGGGCAGAGGTATACCGTTGCCGACTTGATTGCCTATTGCAATGAGAACCGATCTCGTCAGGGGGCTATACGCGCGGCCGCCGTGCTCAAGCGCGTGCACGATGGCGCGCGATCGCCTATGGAGACAGCCACCGCAATCATGGTCGTAGCGAAACGTTCCCAGGGAGGGCTGGGATGCGCCAAGATCGAGCTCAACCATCGGGTCGATGTTCCCAACGAGTTCAAGTATCTCGCAAAGGCCGGGTATTTCGAGATCGACGTATATGCGCCTGCGAGCGGTACGGGGATTGAATACAACGGCTCGGACCATCTTGATAAACAGCGCAGTGCGTCGGATGCGGAGCGCATGACCGTGCTGAGCGCGCTGGGCTTTAGGATGATCGTCCTCACCGGGACTCAGTTTGCCCACCAGCTGCAATTGCACCGGGCGATGAACGCCATCGCGCTCGCTATGGGCCTTAAGTGCGACCGAAGCGAGACATTCCAGAAACGTCAGAACGACCTGCGAGAATTCGTGATTCGGCACTGGAATGGTAGCCTCTAGGGGCGTTCTGGCCCTTCTGCGGGGCGCTGTGGGCAGGCAGACCATCACAACATTCGACGTTTTTCGCCAAAAACGGGAAAAGCATCGAATGTTGTGATGGTCTGTGTTGAGGATGGGCTTGGGAAGCCGGTCTTGCTCGAAGCGACCTGTCCTGTCGTACGGGTGTCGGCATAAATCTGTCGTGGGGTATTATGTTTTCCGAAGAATAAAACGCCGCGTGAGGGGAGGGCTGCGTGGACGGGCACGTGCAACATGACGGCTTTGGTCGCGATATCAACTACCTGCGCATTGCCGTTACCGACAAGTGCAATTTCCGCTGCATTTACTGCATGCCTGCCGACGGCGTGGCGCCGCGCGCACACGACGAGCTGCTCAGCGCCGAGGAAATCGCCCGTTTTGTGCGTCTGGTGGCGGGGGAGGGCATTCGCCGCGTGCGCCTGACGGGTGGCGAGCCGCTGGTCAGCCGCCGCATTATTCCGCTCATTCGCGACATCCGCGCTATTCCTCAGATCGAGGACATCTCGCTCACCACCAACGGCGCCCTGCTGCCCAAGCTGGCGCCGCAGCTCAAAGACGCCGGGCTCGACCGCGTCAACATTTCACTCGACACACTCGACCCCACGCTCTTCGGAAAGATCACGCGCCTAGGTCGGCTCGAGCAAACCATGGCTGGCATCGATGCGCCGCTAACCTGGGGCTTTGAGCCGGTTAAGGTCAACTGTGTGGTGGTCCGCCGCCTCAACCAGGACGTAGCGGCCCTCGCGCGCCTGACCGTTGACCGTCCCATTCACCTGCGCTTTATTGAATACATGCCCATCGGCGACGAGCACACGAGCTCGCATTGCGCCGTGGACCCGCATGCGCCCACGCTCAATCCCGAGCTGTGGGACGCGAGCGATACCGTGCCGAGTGACGAGTTGCGGGCGCGCATCAATGCCGGGGCCGCCGCGGTGGGACTGGGCGAGCTCGAGCCGCTCGACATCAACGACGCTCCTGCCGGCGCGGGCCCTGCGCGCTATTGGCACTTTCCGGGCGCGGCGGGAACGGTCGGCTTTATTAGCGCCATGTCCAATCATTTTTGTGCGAATTGCAACCGTCTGCGCCTGACGGCCGATGGCAACGTGCGTCCGTGCCTGTTCAGCGATGCCGAGTATTCGGTGCGTGAGGCGCTGCGCCGTGGTGATGATATGCAGGTACTTTCGATTTGGCGCGATGCCGTGGCCCACAAACCGCAGGAACACGCGATAATTGAGGGCACGCAACGATTTATGTCCCAAATCGGAGGATGATCATATGGCCAAGAGCAGGTACGCCGATGCCACCAAGGCCGCTCGCAGGGCCGCGATGTCTGCCCACAAAGTCACGGCTGCGGCGAATGCTGACAGCGACGCCGTCGCAGCCGCGCAGCCGACTGCCGGTGCTGCCACCGAGCCCGCCCGTGACGCCCGTCGTGACGAGCTGACGCACGTGGACGCCAAGGGCGAGGTACGCATGGTCGACGTGTCCGACAAGGCCGAGACCCACCGCATCGCCATCGCCGAGGGCACCATCCTCATGCATCCCGAGACGCAGGCCATGGTGCTGCAGGACCGCGCCAAAAAGGGCGACGTGCTTGCCTGCGCACGCGTGGCGGGCATCATGGCCATCAAGCGCACGAGCGACATCATTCCCATGTGCCATCCGTTGCTCATTACCAAGAGCAAGTGCGACATTGCGCCCATCGCTCCGGCGGGGACGCCTGTCGAGGATATGCCCGAGGGCTGGACGCCGGCGCGCGCGGACGGGCAGGTTGGCTTTCACGTACTGGTTACGGCGGGCGTGACGGGCAAGACGGGTATCGAGATGGAGGCGTTGACCGGCGCGAGTGCCGCGTGCCTTACGATCTATGACATGTGCAAGGCGGTCGATCGCGGCATGGAGATCGTCGACGTGCGCCTGCTGCACAAGGAGGGCGGCCGCTCGGGCGTGTGGGATCGCGCAGAGCGTCAGGCCGCTGCTGTTGAGGCCGTGGCCGCTGACGGTGCCGCACCCGCGAGCGCACCCGTCGCCGTCGCACCCGCAGCTCCGGCCCCGGCCGTCCCCGCGATCGCGTTTATCGGCTACCAAAACTCGGGCAAGACCACGCTCGTCGAGAAGGTCATTGCCGAGCTCACCCGCCGCGGCCTGCGCGTGGGTTCGCTCAAGCATCATGGGCATCACGGCTTTGATATCGATGTGCCCGCTAAGGACACCTGGCGCCATCACCAAGCCGGATCCAAGCACGTGGGCCTCATCTGCGCTACGCGCTGGGCGGAGTACGCCGACACGCGCGAGGAGGACGAGATGCCCGCGCGCGAGCTGCTGTCGCGCTACAACGATGTCGATGTGGTGATCATCGAGGGCTACAAGACCGAGGGCTTCGACAACATCGTGGTCGCGCGCTCCGGTGTCGACCGCCTGCGCGGCAAGAGCTCGCTCGACCTGGTCGACGGTCACACGCTGGCCCTTGCCTGCAACGAGGCCCTGGCGCGTCAGGCCTTCGACGCCGGCTTTGCAACCAGAGCCATCAACATCAACGACGCCCGAGCCATCTGCGACCTTATCCAAGACCATCTTTAAGGCTTGGCGCTGCGCCGGCCCCAAGCACCCCATCTCGCCCCTCAAGCCGTCGCTCGCGTACCAAAGTACGCGTCGCTCCTCTTTCGGGGCGACCTGGGGCACTTGGAACCGGCTCGCTGCGTTGCCATAACCTGCCAAAAAGGGACAGGTTTATTTTGGCAGGTTTTATCTGGGCAAACGTCACTTCCACCACAAAGGGGCCAGGCACCTTTGTGGTGGTTTTGCGCCAAAGCGCCCCGTGTCCGCCTTGGTATACCATGTACGCCGTTTGCGAATACACCCCACACCGCCGCACAACCCAGAAAGGCCCCCCATGGACACCACCTTCAGCCACATCAAAGCCGTGTTCTGCGATATCGACGGCACGTTGCTCACGAGCCAGCACACGGTGTCCCCGCGCACCGTGGCGGCGATCCGCGCCCTGCGCGAGCGCGGCGTGCTCTTTGGCCTGTGCACCGGGCGCGACGCCCACGCGACCGAGGCCATGTACGAGCTCTGGGGCATCGAAGGCCTGGTAGACGTGATGGTGGGCTGCGGTGGCGCCGAGGTCATCGACCGCGCACACGACATCAACGAGCTGAGCTATTCGCTGCCGGGCGAGACCATCGCGCGCATCTGCAAGCACATGGCGGACCTTCCGGCAACGCCCGTCTGCCCCCGAGACGGCGTGTTCTACGTGCCCGAGAGCAACGCGTGCGTCGAGCACCTGTCGCGCGTCGACGGCGTGCCCTACCAGGTGGTCGATTTTGCCGAGTTCTTGCGCGAGCCGCAGCCCAAGGTGATGTTTACCATGGCGCCCGAGGTAATGCCGCGAGTGATTGAGCGGGCGTCGACGTTTGCCGATGACACTGTTAAGGCGGCGGCTCTGCAAACCACGCAGCGGCTCTACGAGTTCATGGATCCGCGCGTGTCCAAGACGCGCGGCCTTGTGCGCGTGGCGGAGCTCAACGACATGGAGCTCCAGGACATCTGCGTGTTTGGCGATGCCGATACCGATCCCTGCATGGTGGCTGACGCTGGCGTGGGCGTGGCCATGGCAAATGGCAGCGATGCCACCCGTGCCGTCGCCGACTTTGTAACCGCGAGCAACGACGAGGACGGCATCGCGATCTTTATCGAGGAACATCTGCTGTAGCGCCGGGGGAGAGTCACCGCAAAGGGAACAGACACCTTTGCGGTGTCCTCAGGCGATTTGGGCGAATTGATGCCTAAAATCTGCGCGAAAATTCAGATATGGTTGTCTGAACATTACGCTTCTAACTACCGATGAAATAAAAATATTCCCATCAATTTGGTAGTCTATTCCTCCCGGTTAATGACCTACCGTTCACGGTCGATTTTCGACCGTTCACAGGATGTTTGCTCTTGAGCAAAATGTTGTGCAAATAAATCTAATGCCATTAAAAAATATTAGGCAACTAAATTACCAGCAGAAACAAAAATTAGATAGCGAATAAACGAAGGCAAATCTGAGTAAATGTCAAGAGAATTGAGAATTCGCTACAAAACTATCGGTATTTTTGCTTAGATGTTCAAACAATCGTTACAATATGTACTACAAGCGTGCGCAATTACAGGTTGCGCAGATACGTTTGATAGTGAAAGAGCAAGATCGCGGTCTCTTGGGGAGGAGACATCGATGAAAGCAAATTCAGAAAAAACTAAGCAGAGTAATAAAGCGACGCGCCGTGTACTGGCAGGCGTTTTGTGCGGAGCCTCCGTGTTGAGCCTGGTGCTGTCGCTCGTCATGCCTCCGATCTCGCAGGCCATTGCCAACGATGCCCAGGCGGGTGCAGCCGAGGGAACTGTGGCGGCGGCTGATTCCTCAACTGAGTCTACTGGTGTGGACGACACCAACAATGGGGATACCAAAAACCAGAATAGTGACGAGATCGAGGGTGGCGAAGCCGACCCTTCAAATGGTGTTGAGCAAGGTCAGCTTGAAGGTAAGCTGCAGGCCGAAGATGGCGAGTTGTCGGATGGCAATGCCGTAATGCTGGCTGCGGAAGGCGGGCAGACTAAAACGGCATCCACTGAAATACGAACAGCTGACGAGTTGAAAAAACTGGCGAATGCAAGCGGTGTTGCTAGCTTCAAGCTTATGAATGATGTCGTGACCAGCGAGACGATCACGCTCAACAACGGCAGCAATATCACGCTGGATCTAAACGGCTGCAAGATTAAGCATGCGAGTCAAGATCAGTCTTTGTTCAATATCACCGGTGGCACGACACTTACAATTGAGGATACTGATCCTGAGAAAGCGAGTGAAAGTGTCAGCGAAGTCAATAAGCTAGATGATCAGGGTCAGGATTTAAATCCCGACAATTATGGTAAAAAAGCAGTGTTGTCTTACGACAATGGCATTCCGTCTAACCTTACCTACTATGTGACCCAATCGTCCCCGAGTGCAACAGACACAACCAAGACAACCGAGACGCTTTACGTACATAGCGTCGATATTAAAGGCGCCATCGTGGCATGCGGTGGCAATGAAAACCTGAAGCTTATCAACATCAATGGTGGTCATTTCAGTCTTGAGAACGGCGTGCTCACACAAGAGAAAGACTGCTATGTCCGAAACCTGGTGTACGCGGAGAATGAGTCGACCGTCAATATGAACGGTGGTTACGTTTGTGGAGGTTATTGTCGGTGGAGTGGTGCCGGCGCAGGAATATCTGTCAAAGAATCGACTCTTAGCATTTCTAACGGCGTAATTGCCGGCAACTGCGCTCCTAGTGGCGGCGGTGTATATGCCGATAAGTCTATAGTCAAAGTGGCCGGTGGCGTAATCTCCGGTAACAGCACGCTTAATAACAATAAAGGATTTGGCGGCGGCATCATGGCCGAAAATGGCGGCAGCGTTACTGTTTCCGGCGGTTACATTACGAACAATCGCTATGCTAACTTCTGCTATAAAG
>CAUEQX010000075.1 GCA_959020035.1 uncultured Collinsella sp.
CGTCTTGCGCAGGACTGTAGAGCAGCAAACTTAAAACCTGGGCCGCCCGGTCCGGGAATCCGCCCAAGCGCACAGGAGGGGATTCCTTTTGTGTAGGCTTTGCGGAAATGTGGCTATTTAAGGATACGCCCGGCGGCGTGGTCTGTTGACGACACAGCTAACGGCACGTATCCTATCGAACTGCGTGTTTCGTAGGGGGATGCTGACCCCTCGATTCAAGCCGTTGCACTTTACAGAAAGCTGGAATCATTCGAGAAGGAGTACGCTTTGCCTACTATTAACCAGCTGGTTCGCCAGGGCCGTCGTTCCGTGCCCAAGAAGTCCAAGAACGCTGCTCTGCAGCACAACTCCCAGAAGCGCGGCGTGTGCACCCGTGTCTTCACCACGAGCCCCAAGAAGCCGAACTCGGCTCTTCGTAAGGTTGCCCGTGTTCGCCTCGTCAACGGCATCGAAGTTACCGCTTACATCCCGGGTGAGGGCCACAACCTGCAGGAGCACTCCATCGTGCTCGTCCGCGGCGGTCGTGTCCGTGACCTCCCTGGTGTCCGTTATCACGTCATCCGTGGCGCCTACGACGCTGCTCCGGTCCAGAACCGTATGCAGGCCCGTTCCAAGTACGGTGCTAAGCGCCCCAAGGCCAAATAAGCCAGATAACGTTTTGATACTTTCGCCGTGTGCCGCCTAAGCGCCGCACGGTAGACACTTAAGGAGATTTCACATGCCGCGTCGTGCAGCAGCTAATCGTCGCGAGGTTCAGCCTGACGCCGTTTACAACAACCGCCTGGTGACTCAGCTCATCAACAAGGTCCTTCTTGACGGCAAGAAGGCCACCGCTGAGCGCATCGTTTACACCGCTTTCGAGATCGTTGCCGAGAAGTCCGAGGGTGGCGACGCTCTCGCTACCTTCAAGAAGGCTATGGACAACGTCAAGCCCACGCTCGAGGTTAAGCCCAAGCGTGTCGGTGGCGCTACCTATCAGGTCCCGATGGAGGTCAACTCCCGTCGTTCCACCGCTCTGGGTATCCGCTGGATCGTCAACTTCTCCCGCGCTCGCAAGGAGAAGACCATGGCCGAGCGTCTCGCCAACGAGATCCTCGACGCTTCCAACGGCCTGGGCGCTTCCGTCAAGAAGCGTGAGGACGTCTTCAAGATGGCCGAGGCCAACCGCGCGTTCTCTCACTATCGTTGGTAAGTTAAGGTAAGGAACTAACATGGCTAAGCCTAAGTACAAGCTTTCCGATACCCGTAACATCGGCATCATGGCCCACATCGATGCCGGTAAGACCACCACGACCGAGCGTATTCTTTACTACACCGGTAAGACCCACAAGATCGGTGAGGTCCATGAGGGCGCTGCCACCATGGACTGGATGGTTCAGGAGCAGGAGCGCGGCGTAACCATTACCTCCGCTGCTACCACGTGCTTCTGGAACAAGGACGGTAAGGACTACCGCATCCAGATCATCGATACCCCGGGCCACGTTGACTTCACCGCCGAGGTCGAGCGCTGCCTGCGCGTCCTCGATGGCGCTGTCGCCGTCTTCGACGCCGTTGCCGGCGTTCAGCCCCAGTCTGAGACCGTTTGGCGTCAGGCTTCTACCTTCAACGTCCCCCGCATCGCCTTCATCAACAAGTATGACCGCGTGGGCGCTGACTTCTTCAACGCTATCGAGACCATGAAGGATCGTCTCGACGCTAACGCCGTGGCCGCTCAGGTCCCGATGGGCGCCGAGGACAACTTCTGGGGCGTCATCGACCTGGTCACCATGACTGCATGGGACTTCAAGGCCGACGAGAAGGGCATGACCTACCCCGAGCCGATGGACGAGATCCCGGCTGAGTTTGCCGACATCGCTGCCACCAAGCGCGAGGAGCTCCTCGACGCTGCTGCCAGCTTTGATGACGAGCTCATGGAGAAGATCCTCATGGAGGAGGACTTCACCGTCGAGGAGCTCAAGGCTGCTCTGCGTAAGGGTGTTCTGGCCAACGAGCTCAACCTCGTCTTCGTGGGCTCCGCCTACAAGAACAAGGGCGTTCAGGAGCTGCTCGACGCTGTCGTCGACTACCTGCCCAGCCCGCTCGACGTCGAGGCCGTCACCGGTACCGATCCGGACACCGGCGAGGAGATCCAGCGTCATCCTTCCTTCGACGAGCCCTTCTCCGGCCTGGTCTTCAAGATCATGACCGACCCGTTCGTCGGTAAGCTCACCTATGTCCGCGTTTACTCCGGTCGCGCCGAGTCCGGCTCCTACGTGGTCAACGCTTCCAACGGTCAGCGTGAGCGCCTCGGCCGCATCCTCGAGATGAACGCCGCCGAGCGTATCGACCGTGACGACGCCGCTGCCGGCGACATCGTCGCTTGCGTCGGCTTCAAGAACTCCACCACCGGTGACACCCTGTGCGCCGAGGGCAAGGAGATCGTCCTCGAGAAGATCGAGTTCGCCAAGCCCGTTATCGACGTTGCCATCGAGCCCAAGACCAAGGCCGAGCAGGACAAGATGTCCCTGGCTCTGACCAAGCTCGCCGAGGAGGACCCGACCTTCCAGGTGTCCACCAATCACGAGACCGGCCAGACCATCATCGCCGGCATGGGCGAGCTGCACCTCGAGATCATCGTCGACCGTCTGCTCCGCGAGTTCAAGGTTGACGCTAACGTTGGTAAGCCCCAGGTTGCCTACCGCGAGACCGCTGGTCACGACGTCGAGAAGGCTGAGGGCAAGTTCGTCCGTCAGTCCGGTGGTCGCGGTCAGTACGGCCACGCCGTCATTAAGCTCGAGAAGATGGAGGAGGGCTTCGGCTACGAGTTCGTCAACGCTATCGTCGGCGGCGTCGTGCCCAAGGAGTACATCCCGTCCATCGACAAGGGCATCCAGGAGGCCCTGAACACCGGTGTTATCGCCGGCTTCCCGGTCCTCGACGTTAAGGTCACCCTGTTCGACGGTTCTTACCACGAGGTCGACTCCTCTGAGGCCGCCTTCAAGATCGCCGGTTCCATGGCTATCAAGGACGCCCTCAAGAAGTCCGATCCGCAGCTGCTCGAGCCGATCATGGCTGTCGAGGTCGAGACCCCCGAGCAGTACATGGGCGACGTTATGGGCAACCTCTCCGGTCGCCGCGGCAAGATCGAGGGCATGGAGGATCGCAAGAACAGCAAGCTCATCCGTGCCAAGGTGCCGCTGGGCGAGATGTTCGGTTACGCTACCGACCTTCGCTCCCAGACCCAGGGCCGTGCATCCTACACGATGCAGTTCGACTCTTATGAGCCGGCGCCCAAGTCCATCGTGGACGAGGTCATGAGCAAGAACGCCTAAGTTCGAGCTCCCTGTTACGTAATCCGCGAGAACATCTCTCGCACTCTTTGGAGGTTTAAGTTGGCTACCCAGAAGATCCGCATTCGCCTCAAGGGCTATGATCACGAGGTCGTCGATCAGTCCGCGAAGCTCATCGTTGAGACCGCTCAGAAGACCGGCGCTCGCGTTTCCGGTCCTGTCCCCCTGCCCACCGAGCGCAACCTGTACACGGTTATCCGCTCGCCGCACGTGAACAAGGACTCCCGTGAGCAGTTCGAGATGCGCACCCACAAGCGCCTCATCGACATCCTCGACCCCACCTCGGGCACCGTTGATTCGCTCATGCGTCTCGACCTTCCCGCTGGCGTCGACATCGACATCAAGCTCTAAGCGATATCGCTCATAGCTTACAGAGCCCCGCTACCATTACGGTAGCGGGGCTCTTTTGTTTTGAATGATGGTTTGGACTGCCGGGTATTGCTGCCGAGTAGGTGGCTGCGGCGCCCTATGCGCTCAAGGGGCGCAGCGATGCCTCCTCAAAATGGAAGGATCGCACGCCGCTTTCCGCTTCGATACACGCGCGACCAAAGGCATCGACGGTTTTAAAGATGCCACGTGCCAGCTCATGTCCGGCAGGGGAGCGGGCGAGAACGTGTTCCCCGATCCAATTGAGGTGAGCGATATATTCGTCGTGGACGGGCGCGAGCGGACCGGCGTCTTCTTCCTTGGCGTTGAGGTGTTCTGCCCACGCGTCTACTGCGTTCACGACCGCGTGATAGACCTCATCGAGGAGCATGTCGACGGCGGGAACGTTCTCGTTGAGATCCAAGAGACCGATTGCCGGCAGGCCGCCATCGGGAACCTCCGAGGGCACATAGTTCACATTGACGCCAATGCCGCAGACGGCGAAAGGTTTGCCTTCGTTATCGCGTGCGGCCTCGACCAGAATGCCGCCGAGCTTGCGTCCTCGCGCGACCAGGTCGTTGGGCCATTTAAGGCGAATCTCGTTTGCAAGACCCTGCTTTTCGAGTGCTTCGAGCACCGCTAGGCCGCTGACGGCGGCAAGACCAGAGTACTTTGCGGGATTAACGCATGGACGCAGGACAATCGAAAGCAATAGGTTGCCGGCGGTTGAATCCCACTTGTGGCCGCGCCGGCCGCGTCCTGCCGTTTGCGCGCGGGCGGCAAGTCCTGTGCCGTGCGGCGCACCCTGTTTTCCTGCCTCGAGCAGGTCATCGTTGGTCGATCCGGTTACGTCGACAATCGTTAATTGGGCATCCATAGCGGCTGCTACCTCCTTATTGAATAAGTGAATGACGCAATGGTGTCGAGAGATAGACACAATGTGAAGCCTTTGTCGCATTTAGACAATTTAATGTTAACACGTCAACAAAGACTGAAATGCGTTATCCTCTCTTGGTCGATGTAAACACGTCAACAACTCAAAGGAGGTTAGTGATGGGTTTCACGATTCTTGGAACAGGTTCGGCACTTCCTGAGCGCAGTGTTTCCAATGACGAGCTGTCTGAGTTCCTCGATACCTCGGATGAGTGGATTTTTACTCGCACAGGTATCAAGAGCCGCCACGTTTGCACCACCGAGTCACTTGACGACCTTGCCGTAGCGGCGAGCGAGCGGGCACTCCAGGTGTCCGGAATCGACGCGAGCCAGCTGGATCTGATCGTCTGCTCGACGACGACGGGTGACCACCTTGTTCCCGCTGAGGCGTGTGCCGTTGCTGAGCGACTAGGCGCGACGTGCCCTGCCTTCGATGTCTCGGCGGCTTGTGCCGGCTTCGTATTTGCGCTCGATGTCGCCGAGGGCTATATCGCCCGCAGCCGTGCCGAGCGTGTGCTTGTTGTTGCTGCCGAGCAGATGACGCGCGCGCTCGACTGGACCGACCGTGCCACCTGCGTGCTTTTTGGCGATGGGGCAGGCGCCGCAGTGATTGAAGCTGGGGGAGACAACCCCCTTGCCGTTGAGCTTTCGACGGCGCCCGACGTCGAGACGTTGCGCGTTCCCGGTCTGGTCGGTACCTCGCCGTTTAAGGCTTCCGCAGATAGCGCGAGCGTGCTGTCCATGAATGGCCGCCGCGTGTTCAAGTTCGGCGTCAACGCCATCTGCGACACGGTCCATAAGCTTGCGATCGATGCGGGCATTTTGGTCGAAGACATCGATCATTTTGTATTCCATCAGGCTAACGAACGAATCCTGAGCCAGGCGGTCAAGCGCCTGGGCGTGCCGGACGAGCGCGTGGTTCGCACGTTGCGCGAGACCGGCAACATTTCGAGCGCATGCATTCCGCTTGCCCTCGACCGGCTGGCAAACGCCGGTGCACTTCACACAGGCGACACCATCGCCTTGGTTGGATTTGGCGCCGGTCTGGATATAGGTGGTTATCTGCTTCGTTGGAAGTAGTCGCACATAGGAAATAAAAACGCCCTAGGGCACAACCAAAGGAGAACTACCATGGCAGATCAGAAGACCTTTGAGCGCGTTTGCGACGTTATCCGCGAGACCGCCGGTCTTGACGATGTCGAGATGAAGCCCGAGTCCACGCTCGAGGAGATTGGTCTCGACAGCCTGGGCACCGTCGAGATCCTCGTTGCCGTCGAGGACGAGTTTGGCATCCAGCTCGATACCGAGGAGAACCCCAAGACGGTCGGCGAGTTCGCCGATACGGTCGAGGCGGCATTGGAGAAGTAGAGATGCTCAAGACTCCTCTCTGCGATCTGCTCGGCATCGAAAAGCCCGTGTTCCAGGGCGGTATGGCCTGGATTGCCGATGCCTCGCTGGCGTCCGCAGTGTCCGAGGCGGGTGGCTTAGGCATCATCGCGGCCATGAATGCCGACGCCGACTGGCTTCGCGACCAGATTCACGAGCTGCGCGCCAGGACGGATAAGCCCTTTGGCGTCAACGTCATGCTCATGAGCCCGTTTGCCGACGAGGTTGCACAGGTCGTGATTGACGAGCGAGTGCCGGTCGTCGTGACGGGCGCCGGCAATCCCGCCAAGTACATGAAGGCGTGGAACGAGGCGGGCATCAAGGTCATCCCGGTCGTTGCCTCGGTGGCGCTGGCGCGCCTCGTGGCACGTCGTGGAGCCACGGCGGTTGTTGCCGAGGGTACCGAATCGGGCGGCCATATTGGCGAGACCTCGACGATGGCACTGGTGCCGCAGGTCGTCGATGCGGTTGACATTCCCGTCGTGGCCGCCGGCGGTATTGCCGACGGCCGCGGCGTGGCGGCCGCCTTTATGCTGGGCGCCGAAGGCGTGCAAGTGGGTACGCGCTTTCTGGTCGCAGACGAGTGCACCGTCTCGGAGCAGTACAAAGAGATGGTCCTGAAGGCCAACGACACTTCGACGCGTGCGACCGGTCGCTCGACGGGACATCCAGTGCGCGCCCTCAAGAGCCCCTTCACCAACGCCTATGCCAAGAGCGAGGGTTCCGGCGCGAGTGCCGAGGAGCTCGGTGCTATGGGAACCGGTGCGCTGCGTAAGGCCGCCAAGGACGGCAACTACGAAGAGGGTTCGTTTTTGTGTGGACAGATTGCCGGCATGGTCAACGAGCGCCAGAGCGCACGCGAAATCGTTGACGACCTGGTCGATGGCGCCGAGCACGTCCTGAAGGGTGCGTGCGCATGGGTGGCGTAGCGTTTTTGTTTGCCGGCCAGGGTGCCCAGCACCCCGCGATGGGCGTCGACTTGATCGAGACATCGCCGGCGGCTGCCGAGGTGTTCGCCATTGCCGATGAGGTGCGCCCGGGGACGAGCGAGCAGTGCCGGAGCGCCTCCAAGGAGGAGCTCTCGCAGACCGAGAACACGCAGCCTTGCGTGTTCGTGCACGACTTGGCTGTCGCCGTCGCCCTGCGCGAGCGCGGCGTGGTGCCTGCCGCCTGTGCGGGATTCTCGCTGGGCGAGGTCGCTGCACTCACCTTTGCGGGGGCGTTCGATACGCGAGCGGGCTTTGGGCTTGTGTGCGAGCGCGCGGCGCTGATGGCCGCGGCTGCCGAGCGCCATCCGGGCGGCATGCGCGCCGTCATCAAGCTCGATGCGGCGCAAGTCGAGGGCCTGGCAAAACAGGCCGGCGTGGACTGCTGGCCAGTCAACTACAACAGCCCCCAGCAGACGGTTGTGGCCGGAGCGCCCGATGCGCTGCAGACCCTCGACGTCCTAGTAAAAGAGGCTGGCGGCCGCGCCATGAAGGTCGCGGTGTCGGGTGCATTTCATAGCCCCTATATGGGCGAGGCGGCCTGTGGCCTTGCCGCATATATTGAGGCCGGTCACGCGCCGTCCCCGTTGCTCATTCCTGTTTTGGCAAATATGACAGCGGCGCCCTATCCGGCGGACCCCCAGACGGCATCGGAGGTGCTGGCCAACCAGGTGAGTCATGCCGTGCGCTGGGTCGACACGCTGCATGCTCTGCAGGATCAAGGCATCGACACATTTATTGAGGTCGGCCCCGGCAAAACGCTGTCCGGCCTGGTCAAGCGTACGTTGAGCGACGTTCGTGTGTATTCGTGCGAGACGGCCGAGCAAGTCGCAGCTATTGCCGACGAGCTCGCATAGTCCACAGGGCTGTAACCCGAAAGGAATGACATGGGCAACTTGAACAATGGCGCGCTCGAGCGCAACGACTCACGTCGCGTGGCACTGGTCACGGGCGGCTCGCGGGGTATCGGCCGCGCCTGCGCTATCGGTCTGGCGGAGGACGGCTTTGATATCGCCGTCGTCTATGCCGGCAGCGTCGATGCGGCGCGCGAGACGTGCGAAGCCTGCGAGGCCGCTGGTGCCACAGCTCGCGCATATCAATGCGACGTGGCCGATCCCGCTGCCGTCAACGCGTGCGTGGAAGCGGTCCTCAACGACTTTGGCTCCATTTGGGCGCTCGTCAACAACGCTGGCATCACCCGCGATGGCCTGCTCATGCGTATGGGTGATGACGCCTTCGATCGCGTGCTCGATGTCAATCTTAAAGGAACGTTTAACACGACGCGCGCGCTCACCAAGTCCTTTATGCGCCAGCGCGGCGGCTGCGTCGTCAACATGAGCTCGGTTGTGGGCCTGATGGGCAATGCCGGGCAGGTCAACTACGCTGCCTCCAAGGCGGGCGTGATGGGCCTGGCCAAGGCGGTGGCGCGCGAGCTTGCGCCCCGCGGTGTACGAGTGAACGCGGTCGCCCCCGGGTTTGTCGAGACAGATATGACGGCAAAGCTCTCGGAGAAGGTGCGTACGGTAACCGAGGAGCAGATTCCCCTTAAGCGTATGGCGCAGCCCGAAGAGGTGGCCGGTGTGGTGCGATTTTTAGTGAACGATGCAGCTGCCTACATTACGGGCGAAGTTGTACGCGTCGACGGCGGAATGGCGATGTAGAAACCAGGGCCGAAGAACGGCTTGGATGAGGAGACCATGATGGAACAGAGAGTTGCAATCACCGGTATCGGTGCCGTGTCGCCGCTCGGCAACACCGCGCTTGCCACCTGGGCGGCCATGTGCGCCGGCACGTGCGGCATCGGCCCGATCACGCACTTCGATACCGATGCGTTTGCCGTCAAGGTGGCAGCCGAGGTCAAGGGCTTTGACGGCAACGAGTACTTTGGCAAGCGTGACGCCAAGCATCTCGACCCCTGCGTTCAGTTTGCGATGGCGGCTTCGGACGAAGCCATGCACGATGCGGGCTTTGATGTCGAAGGCGCCATCGATCGCGAGCGCCTGGGCGTCTACGTGGGCTCGGGCGTGGGCGGCATGACGACGCTCGTCGACAACGTCCATACGATTGCCGAACGTGGGCCCCGCCGCGCATCGCCCTATAT
>CAUEQX010000076.1 GCA_959020035.1 uncultured Collinsella sp.
GTCCATGGAATGCGAATGGTCGGTGCCGTCGGCGCCCGTGACCTCGATCCAGGAATCCTCGCTCGCTACGACCTCGCGGATCGTGTCGTTTTTCATGGCCTCCTGCATCATCAGCGCTACGTCGTGTGCGGTTGAGTGCATATCGCCAGCCCACTCATCAAAGTCCAGACCATGCGGGTTTTCAAAAAGCGTGCCGGTACAGCCGAGCTTCTTAGCGCGCTCGTTCATGGCCTTCACAAATGTGGCCTCGGCGTCTTTGGTCTTAGGGTCGATCTTCTTGCCCACATATTCGGCGAGCACGATGGCGGCGTCGTTGCCCGAGGGAATCATCAGGCCGCGCAGTGCCTGCTCAACGGTAAGCTCGTCGCCTTCGAGCAAGCCGGCGGTTGAATTACCCACGGTGGCTGCGGCGTTGCTCACCGTGACCTTCTCGTCCATCTTGCAATTCTCGACGGTTAGGATTGCGGTCATGACCTTGGTGATCGAGGCGATTTTGACCTGCTCATCGGCGCCGCGCCCATAGTAGACGGTGCCGTCTTTGCCCATGACGAGGGCATTGGTCGCATCGATATCGGGCAGGTTTTCGGCCGTGATGCCGCGCACATCGGCGGTTTTGCCGCAAACATTGTCGGTCGTGAGCACTTGGGCGCCGGCGACGGTGGGCACGCCAGCGGCAAGGGCGATAGCGCAGACAAAGCCGGCGGCAAGCTGGGCTGAGCGCTTTGCAAAAGAGGTGAGGGGCTTCACGGATTTCGCTTTCGACGGGATGGTCTCTTCTGGAACTAGAGTATATCGTTTGCCGGCGTCGGCGATCATCGCGTGCGTGCGTGGCCCACATCCGCTCCCGAACGGGCACAAGGGTGCTTAAGGCCGACTTAATCAACCACGCTTGTTGTGTGTGGCGTGCGTCGCCTCGGGCATAATGGAGCGCGAGAGGAGCACGCATGAACGAGCGCATACTGGTAGTTGATGACGAGAAGGCCATCGCCGACTTGGTTGGCATCTACCTTACAAAAGAGGGCTTTGATGTCCAGATTGCCTATAGCGGGGCCGATGCTGCCAAGGCAATCTTGGAGCAGGAGTTTGATTTGGCGCTGCTGGATGTCATGCTGCCCGATATCGATGGCTTTGAGCTGCTGCGTACGATCCGTTCCAGCCATACCTATCCCGTGATCATGCTGACGGCGCGCGATGCCCAGCAAGACAAGATCGGGGGCCTTTCGCTTGGCGCGGACGATTACGTGGTCAAGCCGTTCCGCCCGCTGGAGCTCATCGCGCGCGTGCACGCTCAGCTTCGCCGCTACACCAGCTACGGTAGCCGTGCACAGGCGGCCGAGTCGCCGACCATTCAGCTCGACGGCTTGGAGATCAACCGCGACGCTCGTTCCGTGACGGTGGACGGTGCACCGGTACGCCTCACACCCACCGAGTATTCAATCTTGCTGTATCTGGTCGAGCATCGCGGCAGCGTGGTGGCCGTGGAGGACCTGTTCCGCGCGGTGTGGAACGAGGACTTTATGCCCGGCTCCAACAATACGGTGATGGTGCACATTCGCCACTTGCGCGAAAAGATCGGCGACGACGCACAAAAGCCACGCTTTATCAAAAACGTCTGGGGCGTCGGCTACATCATCGAATAACGCTTTTCGCTTGTGAGGATCTTGATATGACAAAAGACGATAGACAAGCGTTCGAGGTGCCCGATCGGCTCTTTGAATACGTGAGATCGGTCGTCGACAACCGCGCGCTTGCAACGGTGCTGCTCTTTTTGCTGAGCCTGCTGCTGATTGGCATCGACAACATCGTCGGAATCTTGGCGGTGCTGCTTGTCGGCTTTTTGCTGATCGATCGATTTGAGATCGTGTGCTGCTGCGTGGTGATTGGCGGCGCCGCGTGGGCCATGACGTTGGCGATTGGCGCCATGGCGCTCGGCGGCATCGAAGGGCCGGTGTTGTTCGATGCCGGCTTTGTATTCAACATGCTTGGCTTTGTGCTGGCGCTTGCCGTGTGCGTGCTGTTCTTGTGCGGCCGCGCCCTGTACTACCAGGGCTACGAGCAGGGCGAGCAGCATGCCGATTGTGTGCTTGCTGCTCGTATTCAAGATCGCCTGATCGATCACCCCGACACCTGGGACAACATCGACGGCGACTTCTTGGAGGTCGAGGGCGCCCTTAACCGCGTGCGTGACCGTGAGCGCAAGGTGCAGCAAGCTCTGCGTGACGAGTCGCATCGCAAGGACGATCTGGTCACGTACTTGGCACATGACCTACGCACCCCGCTTGCCAGTGTGGTGGGCTATCTTTCGCTGCTGCAAGAGGCTCCTGAGCTGCCGGTTGAGCAACGTGCGCACTTTACGGGCGTGGCGCTCGACAAGGCGCACCGGCTCGATACGCTCATCGAAGAGTTCTTCGATATCACGCGCTTTGACTTCCACGATATCGTGCTCACGCGCGGCTATGTTGATCTGGGGTTGCTGCTGGCTCAGGTGGCTGACGAGTTCTATCCCATCCTCAACGAGCAGCATAAGGAAGTCCAAGTTGATATTCGCGAGGACCTGACGGTGCTCGTGGATGGCGACAAGATGGCTCGCGTGTTCAACAACATCATGAAAAACGCTATTGCCTATAGCTATGAGGGCTCGACCATCACGATCGAGGCCAGACGCCGGGACGACGGTGGCGTGCGCGTGCGCTTTATCAATCAGGGCGATCCTATCCCTGAGTCAAAGCTCAAGGTGATCTTTGAGAAGTTCTATCGCCTGGATGCGGCGCGTGCGACCAATCGCGGTGGTGCCGGTCTGGGCCTTGCTATTGCCAAGGAGATCATCGCGGCACACGGCGGTACCGTTGCATGTGAATCGACGCCCGAACACACGATATTCACCATCGAGCTGCCCGCCGCATAGCCAGCGTTCCCTTACAAACACTTGACAATGCGCTCACGTGCATATGAGCCGCGATTCTTACTATCGATACTGCTGAATTGATATCGATATGGAGGTATGCGGTATGACGGCTGCTGCGGCTGTGGGGCCCACGGAGCTTGAAGAACTCATGAAAGCGCAGGCCGAGGCCGCGCGCGAGCGGGAGGTTGGGGATGCGACTCGCCCCACGGCAGAGGATCTTGCGGCCTCGCCGACGCGCATCGATGTCGAGGGCCTCGACCTGTTCTATGGCGACCATCATGCGCTCAAGGACGTGAACATCAAAATCCGCGACAAGCAGATTACCTCGTTCATCGGGCCTTCGGGCTGCGGAAAGTCCACGCTGTTGCGCTGCTTTAACCGCATGAACGATGGCATCAAGGATTGCCGCATCGAGGGCAAGATTGCGCTCGACGGCCAGAATATCCTGGGCGATTTCGACATCTGCCGCCTACGTCAGCGCGTGGGCATGGTCTTCCAGCGCCCCAACCCGTTTCCCATGAGCATCTACGACAACGTGGCCTATGGTCCGCGCGGCATGGGCGTGCGCGATCGCGCCGTGCTTGATGAGCTGGTCGAGGACTCCCTGCGCCGCGCCGCACTGTGGGACGAGGTCAAGGACAAGCTCAAAGAGTCGGGCCTGGGTCTTTCGGGTGGACAGCAGCAGCGCCTGTGCATCGCCCGCGCGCTTGCCGTGCAGCCCGACATTCTGCTGATGGACGAGCCGACCTCGGCACTCGACCCCGTGTCGACGCTGGTGGTTGAGCAGCTGGCCTGCGAGCTCAAGGAGGTCTGTACGCTCGTGGTCGTTACGCACAATATGCAGCAGGCGGCGCGTATCTCCGACTCGGTCGCGTTTTTCTTGCTGGGTGAGTTGGTGGAGCACGCGCCCACCGCGCAACTCTTCAAGAATCCGACCGATCCGCGCACGGCGGATTATTTGACGGGACGTTTTGGCTGATACCATCTAGTAAAGGTACCTTTAGGGTTAAGATGCGGTCATGCCGGCCGCAAAGGGGTTCAACATGATCTATTACGTCGAGGACGATGACAACATCAGGGATTTGACGGTCTATGCGCTGCGCAAGCAGGGGATTGAGGCCGAAGGCTTTTCGTGCGACGGTGAGTTTAAGGCTGCCGTGGCGCGACGGGTACCCGATGCCGTCCTGCTCGACATCATGCTGCCCGATACCGATGGCTTGGCGATTATGCGTCGCCTGCGTGCCGATCGCCTGACGGCGACGGTGCCCATCATGATGCTTACCGCCAAGGACACCGAGCTCGACAAGGTGATGGCACTCGATGGCGGTGCCGACGATTACCTGACTAAACCCTTCTCGCTCATGGAGCTTGCGAGCCGCTGCCGCGCACTGCTGCGTCGCGGCGGCATGGTCAAGCAGGCGAGCGATGTGCTCAACGTGGGCGACATTGTGCTCTCGCCCAGCCATCGCGAGGTGACCGTTGCCGGCGAGTCGCTTAAGCTCACCCTGCGCGAGTTCGACCTGCTCGAGTACCTCATGCGCAAGCCCGGCGTGGTCTTTACCCGCGAGTCGTTGCTGCAGAGCGTGTGGGGCTGGGACTTCGACGGCGGTTCGCGCACCGTTGACGTGCACGTGCAGACGCTTCGCCAAAAACTGGGCGAGCATGCCAGCGCCATCGAGACCGTGCGCGGCGTGGGCTACCGCTTGGCCGAGCCTTCTGCCGGTGATGGTGCCGAAGGTGACGACACCGCGGCCACCGCATCGGAGGAGTAACCCGTGGTCTTCGCCCCCCAGGGAAAACATACGCTGTCGCACCGCGTTTTTGTGACGATCTTTGTCTGCGCCATGGCGGTTATCGTGGCGTTTACGGTGCTGGGTGCGTTCTTTGTGCAAAACACCTTGGCGGATGCCACGAGTGCCAACCTGGCGCAAGAAACCGAGCTCATTGCTGCCGCCCTCGACGAGCAGCAGGAGCCCATCCCGTTCTTGCGTAGCCTCGATCGAGAGGACTTGCGCATCACGCTGATTAACAAGGATGGATCGGTTGCCTACGACAACGAGGCGTCGCCTTCCACACTGCCCAACCATGGCGATCGCCCCGAGGTCATCGAGGCCTTTGAGAGTGGTTCGGGTTCCGCGGAGCGCGCAAGCTCTACGCTCGACGAGATTATGCTGTATCGCGCCGTCGCCCTTGATAACGGCCAGGTTGTCCGCTTGGCGCAGGCCCAGCCTGGCGTTGCGGCGATTTTGCTGTCGATGGTGGCGCCGATGCTGCTTATCGCAGCAGCGGGTGCGGTACTCTCGTTTTTTATGGCGCGCCGCGAGTCCCGTGCCATCATCGCGCCGTTGCAAGAGGTGGATTTGGACCACCCACGCCGTAGCTATGAGCACGCCTATGCCGAGATGGTCCCCATGCTTGAGCGTATTGAGTCGCAGCGCCAGGAGCTCAAGCGCCAAATGGCGGTGCTGGCGGACAACGACCGTATGCGCCGCGAGTTCACGGCGAATATCACCCATGAGCTCAAGACGCCGCTTACGGCGATTTCGGGCTATGCCGAGCTCATCGCAAACGGCATGGTCGAGGGCGAGGGCGACCTGCGCAACTTTGGCGGTCGCATCTATCGTGAGGCGGGCCGCTTGGCAGCGCTTGTCAACGATATCCTTACGCTGTCTAACTTGGACGAGGCCGAGCGTGCAACTGAGGGCGAGGCGGTGCCCATTGGTTCCACGGAGCCTATTGAGCTCTCGCGTGCCATCTACGCGGTTGAGCAGCGTCTTGAACAGGTCGCCCGTCAGGCGAATGTGACGATAAGTCATGAGACCAAGCCTGTGGTCATCGAAGGCGTGTCGCGCTTGATTGACGAGCTCATCTATAATCTGGCGAGCAACGCCATCCGCTACAATCGACCCGGCGGTGCGGTTACGCTGCAGTGCGGCACCAACGACGAAGGCCATCCGTTCCTTGCGGTCGCCGACACGGGAATCGGTATCGCGCCTGAAGAACAGGGCAAGGTATTTGAGCGGTTCTATCGCGTGGACAAGAGTAGGTCCAAGGCGCGCGGCGGAACCGGTCTGGGGCTTGCAATTGTCAAGCATGCGGCCCTGTATCATCACGCCACGCTCGATCTGTCGAGCGAGTTGGGCGTGGGAACCACCATTACGGTGACGTTTCCCATACGGCAGGACGAGCCATTCGCATAGCGATACAACATAGATATTGATGCAGACGCCGCATTTGACTTTCGGGTGCGGCGTTGTTGTGCAATTTTACGATTGCTTCCGACATTTTTACAGGAGAGCCTGTTTCTTATGTATAGAGTTTGGTCTCGGTAAAAAGATGCGATAACATACGGACAGTTTTGTCAATCCGAACTGGGGAAATGAAAGGCAAGCTGCATGACCCTTCTCGAACTGTTCCAGCTGCTGAAGAAGCACCTTAAGCTGGTCATCACCCTTCCGGTGGTCTGCGCGATCGCCATGGGCATCGTGTCCTTCGTTGCGATGGACAACACCTACACCGCGACGACGAGCATGTACATTCTCGCCAAAACCGACGATAGCGGTCAGATGAGCTACAACGATCTCTCGGCGAGCCAGATGCTTTCCAACGATATCGCCACGCTGCTGGATAGCGATAGCGTTAAGAGCGGTGCTGCCAATGAGCTGGGCCTTGCTGACTTGGATGACTACCAGGTGGCTGTTTCCTGCGAGAGCACCACGCGTGTCATTACGCTTTCGGTTACCGGCACCGATGCCAAGGAGACGGCTAAGGTCGCAAAGGCCATGGCCAGCTCGGTGAGTACGGTCGCTCAGAACGTCGGCGCTGCCCAGAGCATCAACGTTATCGACGAGGCTAAGACTCCCGAAGTCCCCAGCGGCCCCAAGCGTATGCTGTACGTTGCTGTCGCGTTCCTCGCGGGCATCTTTATCGCAGTTGCCTATGTCGTTTTGGCAGACATGCTCAACACCCGCATCCGCGGTGCCGAAGAGGCAGAAGAGCTCCTGGGCATTCCCGTTGTTGGCCGAATTCCGGCTATGAAAGGTGGTAAATAGGCATGGCTAAGGCAAAGAACACCGATAAGCTCGTTGTACAGAATGCCGCCAAGACCCTTCTGGCCAACATCCGCTTTGCGAGCGTGGACGACCCCATTCGCACCATCACCGTTACGTCCTCGATTCCCAACGAGGGCAAGTCTACGGTTTCCATCAACCTTGCCCAGGCTATCGCCACCAGCGGCAAGAGCGTCCTGCTGGTCGAGGCTGATATGCGTCGCAGGTCCCTTGCCGATATGCTCGGCGTCCGCTCCCGCGGCGGACTCTATGCAGTCCTTTCCGAGCAGGTTTCTATTGACCAGGCGATTGTCGAGACGGGTCAGAAGAACTTCTACTTCCTCGATGCCGAGCCGCATATTCCCAATCCTGCCGACATCATCGTCTCTCACCGCTTTGCCAAGCTGGTAAAGGCACTGTCCGCCAAGTTCCAGTACGTCATCTTTGATGCTCCCCCGGTCGGCACCTTCATCGATGCTGCCGAGATCGCAAGTCTGACCGACGGTGCGCTTTTTGTCGTGCGTGAGGACTTCACCAAGCGCGAGGAGGCGCTCAACGCCATCGGTCAGCTTAAGAAGTCCGAGAAGGTCAAGCTCATCGGTACCGTTATGAACTACTGCGAGACCGAGACCAGCGAGTACTACTACTCCTACTACACCAAGGACGGTAAGAAGGTGAAGAAGGGCTCCGACGATCAGGGGACTTCCAAAAAGGGCATCTTCACCAACCGAGCAAACGTTTAGTTGATTAAGGCTGACCTATGCGTGACATTCATTGCCATATCTTGCCGGGTGTAGACGACGGCGCCGCCGATCTCGATGAGAGCTTGGCGATGCTCGAGGCTGCCAAGCGGGCCGGTGTAACCAGAATCGTTTGCACTCCTCACTGCCGTGATCCCTATTTTGATTACGACAAGATGTGGGATGCCTTTGAGCTGCTGCGTGATAACGCTGACGGTTTTCCGCTCCAGATGGGCTTCGAGGTCAACCATCGAAAGCTCGTTGAGCTTGGTATCGATGCCGCGGAGCACTTGCATTTCGATGGGACCAACGAGTTTCTGCTCGAGCTTTCGACGCATGCCGATGCGTATGCGTTTAGAGAGTACGAGAACACGATTTACGATTTGCAGTGCCGTGGTTACCAGGTGATTATCGCTCATCCTGAGCGCTATCGTGCGGTTCAAAAGGATGTAAGCGTGGCGGAGCGCCTGGTCGATATGGGCTGCAAGCTGCAGGCTTCGGCGGACTTTATTGCCGGCGGTCGCTTTGGTCGCGAGAAAAAGCCGGCACAGCGCCTGTTCGATCAGAACCTGTACAGCTTCATCGCGAGCGATGCCCATAACGTGGGTCATTACGACTGCCTGGCGAAGGCTCGCGCGAAGTTTAGCGTGCGCGGAGCTCATTTTCGCTAATATCTGTCCCTAACGTTCGCATTGAATGAAAGGGCAGCCATGGATATTCAACTTAAGACGGGATGTTTTGATGACGCGGCGTTGGTGCGCCGCGTCGTTTTTATAGACGAGCAGGGCTACGAGAATGAGTTCGACGCTATCGACGAGGATCCAAACTGCATTCATGTGACGCTCTATGTAGACGGCGAGCTTGCCGGTTGCTCGCGCGTGTTTCCCGAAGAGCTTGAGCGCGTGGCTGACGCAGAGGCCCCGGTGTTGCCGGCATGCGACATGGACGAAGGCGTTGCGGCGGGGGAGACCTACATTATGGGGCGCGTCGCCGTGCTGCCGGCTATGCGTCGTCGCGGACTGGCGAGTGCGATCGTCGAGGCCAGTGCTTCGTGTGCACGCGATGCCGGCGCTAAGCTTATTAAGCTGCATGCGCAGGAATACGTGTTGCCGCTCTATGCAAAGGCGGGCTACACGCAAATTGCCCCGGTAGATTACGAAGACGAGGGCCAGCCCCATGTCTGGATGGCCAAGCGCGTAGATGGCAGATAGAGACGTTCCTTTTAATATGAGCAGGACATTGTCAAGAGGCAAAATCGGGCCTGGCC
>CAUEQX010000077.1 GCA_959020035.1 uncultured Collinsella sp.
GCCCGGCCCGCCTGTCGGCGGCGGCAAGAGTGGGGGCCTTGTCGGTAGCGGCGCCCGCCTGCTCCAGGTAATGGTTGCACTCGGTCACAAAGCCAAAGCCGGCACCCATGGCACCAGCGGTGTTAAAGTCGTCGTCCATGCACTCCTTAAAGGTGGCGCGGGTCTCGGCGGCCTTGGCGGCAAACGCCTCGGCGGCAGCCGCATCGGCGTCGGCCGTCGCATGGTTCGCGGCCCAACGCAGGTTCTCGACTGTACCGGCAATACGCGTGAGCGAATTCTCGGCACCCTCCAGGCGCTCCCAGGAGAAGTCGAGCGGCGAGCGATAGCTCGTCTGCAGCATCAGCAGGCGCAGGGCCGCGGCAGAGTGCTGCTCGAGCACCTCGGCCAGCGTAAAGAAGTTTCCGAGCGACTTGGACATCTTCTCGCCGTCGACCAGTAGCATGCCCGTGTGCATCCAGGTGTTGGAGAAGCCCTGGTGCCAAGCGCAGGTGGCCTGGGCGCACTCGTTCTCGTGATGCGGGAAGGCAAGGTCGGAGCCGCCGCCGTGGATGTCGATCGGGGTGCCCAGGTAGCGGTGCACCATGGCGGCGCACTCGGTGTGCCAACCGGGACGCCCCTCGCCCCAGGGGCTCGGCCAGCTGGGCTCGCCGGGCTTGGCGGCCTTCCACAGGGCAAAGTCGAGCGGGTCGTTCTTGTCCTCGTTCTCCTCGATGCGCGCGCCAACCATAAGGTCGTCGATGTTGCGGCCCGAGACCTGACCATAGTCGGGATCGCTGCGCACGGCAAAGTACACGTCGCCGTTATCGGCGGCGTAGGCGTGGCCCTGCTCGATGAGCGTCTTGATCATGGCGATCATGGGGCCGATCTCCTTGGTGGCGCGAGGACGCACATCGGGATCGAGCACGTTGGCGGCGCGCATGACGCCGATGAACTTGTCGGAGAACTCCGTCGCGACCTCGGCGGCGGTACGGCCCTGCTCGTTGGCGCGCTTGATGATCTTGTCATCGACATCGGTGAGGTTCTGGGCAAACGTGACCTCGTAGCCGCTCGCGATGAGCCAGCGACGAATCACGTCAAAGCTGATGAACGTGCGGGCATTGCCGATGTGGATGTTGTCGTAGACCGTGGGGCCGCACACGTACATGCGGACCTTGCCGGACTCGATGGGCTGGAACTCTTCCTTTTTATGGGTAGCGCTGTTATAGATACGCATTCGTTACTCCTTAACGGTTTTCCGTAGCAGGCAGACGGCCCAGGCGCCGATTCCCTCGCCCTGGCCTTCCCAACCGAGCTTTTCGGTCGTAGTGGCGGCGACGCCCACGTTTTCGACGTCAACGCCCAGGGCATGGGCAAGGTTGGCGCGCATGGCATCGCGGTGCGGGGTGATCTTGGGTTGCTGACAGGCAATGGTGCAATCGGCATCGACAAACTCGAAGCCCAGCTCGCGCGCATAGCCCATCACGCGAGCGAGCAGCACCATCGAATCAGCACCCTCATAGGCGGGGTCGGTATCGGGGAATAGCTTGCCGATGTCTCCCCCGCGGCAGGCGCCCAGAATGGCGTCGGCCAAGGCGTGCGCGAGCACATCGGCATCCGAGTGGCCCAGCAGGCCACGCTCGTAGGGAATATCGACACCGCCGATGATACATCGACGCCCCTCCACCAGACGGTGAACGTCGTAGCCATGGCCAATGCGCAGGTTACTGAACATGGGGAAGGTCCTCTCCCTCGGCCATGCGGCCAAGCAGAATCGCGGTTACGGGACGCAAGTCCTCGGGCACCGTCACCTTAAGGTTGTCGCGCGGGCTCTGGACGCAGCGGACGCGTCCGCCCATGCGCTCGACCAGCGATGAATCATCGGTACCGATAAAGCCCTCGGCAATAGCAGCGGCGTGAGCGCGCTTCATAGCATCGACGCTAAAGATCTGCGGCGTCTGCGCGGCCCAATAGAGCTCGCGCGGCGGCGTCTCGACGATGTTGTCGCCATCGACGATCTTGAGCGTGTCGATCGCGGGCTGACCGCACACGACACCGTCGAGCGAGCGGTCGCTCACGAGCACGTCGATAGCGTGGTCGATGGCCTCGGTCGTAATGAGCGGACGAGCGCCATCGTGGATAGCGACATATTCGAAACCCGCCGGCACCTCGTGCACGCCGGCGCGGGTGGAATCCTGACGAGTATCGCCGGCATCGGCAAAGCTGATGGGCGTGTCATAGTCAAACGGGTCGATAGCCAAGCGGCGCATCTCGGCACGGCGCTCGGCAGGGCAAACCACGACGATATGGCCGACCTTGTCGCTACGATCGAACGCGCGGATGGACCAGCTCATGAGCGGACGGCCCGCCACGTTAACGAGCTGCTTGCCGCCGGGATTTCCAAAGCGCTGGCCGCTGCCGCCGGCAACGACCACGGCGCATACGGGCGCCATTATGCGTTCCCCTGTTTGGTGCCCTTCATGCGGTACAGCGAGTCCGCAAGAATGGCAGGGTTGTTGACGCCAAAGTCGCCCAAGCGCTCCGGATCCTCGCTGATGTCATCCATGAGCTCCTGCAGCGAGCCATACTCGTCGACGATCTTCTCGGCCACGCCGTCGCGCACGACGGACACGCGCGAAAGCGTGCGCAGGCCCAGCGGCGTCATGACGGAGTCCTCGTCCAGGTCGTCATAGCCCAGAACTGCCGCCACGTGCTGCGGGTCGGACAGGTCCTTAGGCGTCATGCGGCTCAGCTCGGCGCGGATCTTTTCGGCGTTGGCCTCGGAGGAATCGCTCGCGTAGTCGCGAATCATCAGGTCGTACTCGGTATCCATGCTGGAGCCGGCGAGCTGCTCGAGCTGCATCTGCACGAGCTTGCCCTGGTTGCCCAGCTTGACAATGCAATCCTTAAGCTCGGTCTTTGCCTGCTGCATGATCTCGAAGCTCGAAAAGATGCCGGTGATGTCGGCGAGCGTGACGTAGTCGTCGAGCTCAAGGGCTGTCAGGCGCAGCAAGGAGCGATCGAGCGACTGACGGGTAGTCTGGAGCGTGGCGACGAGCTGGTTGACCGAGCTCATGATGGTGGTGACGGGCTGGATCTCGTAGCTCTTGCCGTGGACGTACACGTTGACGACGGCGCGACGAGCCGAAACCGAGATCACGATGGCATCGGTGAGCACCGACATGCGAGCGGCAGTACGGTGACGCATGCCCGTCTCACTCGTGGCGAGCGAGGGATCGGGATTGAGGTGGAAGTTGGCGCGCAGGATCTGGGTGAGGTCGCCATCGATAACGATGGCGCCGTCCATCTTGGAAAGCTCGAACAGGCGGTTCGAGGTAAACGAAATGTTGAGCGGGAAGCCGTCGTTACCGGCGGCGAGCACGTTTTCGGTGTCGCCGACGCAGATAAGGGCGCCCAGGTGACCGGCAATGATCATGTCGAGGGCGGTGCGGATCGGCTGGCCAGGTGCCGTCAGGCGAATGGCCTGTTCCATACGCTTTTGCAGCTCGTTCTTATCCAAGGCATCGCTCCCATCGTATACGCTCCATAAACGTCAATAAGTTTCTCACGGTTTGCCCCTGTGACGCCCGCAAAATCCGATGCTTACAGAATGAGCGAACACAGCTGAGAGCCCCAATCCAAATGAGCTGCTTATGTGGTAGCATCGAGATTCGCATAAATGAGGGAGTAGTCGCGTGATCTGGTTCGCCTCCGGTAGCGCGGCAAGTCAACACACTGGCCGATACGGCCTGGCTTGCCTTAATGAACGAGACTCGTGGTTGTGCGCGCAACGCGTACGCCACGGGTCTTTTTTGTTGCTCCCCTGCCAGAAGTACACGCGGGTTCGCCCGCAGAGAGGGAGCCAGACTATGGGACTCGCCGAGCTCGTGCTGCTCGCCGTTGGCCTTTCGATGGACGCCTTTGCCGTTTCCATCTGCAAGGGTCTCGGCATGAAAAAGATCAACCTTAAAGTCGCCGTGGTGCTCGGCCTGTTCTTTGGCGGCTTTCAGGCCGGCATGCCCGTAATCGGATGGGCGCTTGGCAGTCAATTCATGAGCATCATCGGCCCCATCGACCACTGGATCGCCTTTATCCTGCTCGCCTTCATCGGCGGCAAAATGCTGTGGGAGGCCTTTACCGAGGACGAGGATGAAGGCAACGACAAGGATGCCGAAAAGATTGACCTGGGCGAGTACCTGATCCTCGCCATCGCCACCTCGATTGACGCGCTCGCCGTGGGCATCTCGTTTGCCGCGCTCTCGGTCGACATCGTTCCCGCCGTGTCGCTCATCGGAGTCACGACCTTCATCTTCTCTGTTGCCGGCGTGGCAATCGGTCATACCTTTGGCGCGCGTTACGAAAAACCCGCCACCATCGTGGGCGGCGTCGTGCTCATCCTCATCGGGCTTAAGATCTTACTTGAGCATCTGGGGATTCTCGCGATATAAAAAAACGCCTCTCATAAGCCAGTGTCAATGTATGGGTCTCATGCAGAGTTTTGCATAATGCCTTTTCGTGCAGACTTTTGCATGTCATACTGATATGCAAAAGCCTGCACGTTAGGAGATAGCCGTGGATATCCTTCCCATCACCACACCACGCCAAGCTGGCATCTACGTGCGCCAGGCACGCGAGACTCAGGGTCTCACCCGTGCCACCCTCGCCAAAAAGGCCGGTGTTTCGGAGCGCCTGCTTGCATCGCTCGAGCTAGGAGACGCCACCGGCATTCGACTCGACAAGCTGCTGGCGATTTTCGACGCTCTTGAACTGGCGCTCGCAGCACAAGGGGATATAAGCGAAACGAAAAATGAGCACCCAGTCGACGCCCCGCATGCTGATCAACCTTGCAGCACCTCCAGACGCCATCACGCTCAACGTCTTCATCATCGCAACCGTCGCAGCACAACCATTCCGGCTCTTGCAGATACCCCCCTTACGTCCGAGCTCTACGACAGGGCCTTCGCCGATTTCGCCATGTCCAATCTCGGAGTCTCGATTGCCGCAAACGCATCTAGCCAAACCATGCCCGAAGGGAAATAGCCAATGGCCAGAACATCACTTCGGACCATTATTTGCGGCGTGCCTGCTGGAACGCTCGCGCAAGATGAGAACGGTCTTATCAGCTTTACCTACGATCATGACTATGACGGGCCAGCCCTATCGACCAACATACCCGTATCGAATCGCACATACGGACAACAGGTCATGAATCCGTACCTGTTTGGCCTTCTACCCGACAGCGAGGACCAACGAAAAGCGATTGCCGCCGAATTCAACGTTAGGCCCAACAATCCCGTTGCGATGCTCAGCCATATCGGACTCGACTGTCCGGGCGGAGTGCAGTTTTGTGCCGAAGAAGATGCCGACGCCGTCCTGCATCGCGCTGGCGACTACCGCCCTATAGACGACCATGAAATTGCTCTCCGTCTCAAGTCGATCAGAGATGACCGCGATGCATCGTGGATGGGTCTAGATGAAAGTTGGTCACTTGGAGGCAACCAGGGCAAGTTCGCGCTCGCGTTCATAAACGGCCGCTGGTGCGAATGCATGGGCTCCTCGCCCACGACGCATATTTTCAAAAATGGCGTTATCGGATTTAAACTCGAGGCTCTCAATGAGTTTGTCTGCATGAAAAGCGCCCAGCGCGCCGGTATCGCAACGGCAAACGTCGAATATCGTATGTTTGAGGACGAACCTGCCCTCATTGTTGAGCGCTATGACCGCGTGAAAGTCGAAGACGGAACGATCAGGCGCCTACATCAAGAAGACCTCTGTCAGGCACTTGGGGTGATGCCCGCCCAAAAGTACACGGCAGACGGCGGCCCGACCACCCGCGACATTCAAGAGCTCCTCGTAAATACGAGCCACCATCAACTTAACCTGTATCTGTTTACGCAGATGCTGTTCTTCAACGCCATTATCGGCGCATCGGATGCGCATGCGAAAAACTATTCCCTGCTCCTTGGAAACGACGGCGCAGCCATGATGGCTCGAATGTACGATGTCGCATCGGGTTTGGCATACGAACGCATGCGGCGGAAAGCGCGCCTTGCCATGGGCATCGGTGGCGAGAATCGCGTGGGGCGCATCGGGCCCAATGCTATCCGCCGCTATCACGGCATGGGCGACCCCGCACTGGAAGCGGCGCTCACCGATGCCGGGCTGACCGAAAAGTTTTGCTTTGCAACCATGATGGACCTCGCCTACGAGGTGCCCATTTGCATGGAAGAGGTCATGGACGAATACGCCGACCTGCCCGGCATGGCGGACCTGCGCGAGCACATGCTCGGCCCCGTCCGCGAAAACTGCCAGCGCACCCTCGACCTCATCAGGGCAGAAATGGACTAGGCGCCAGGCGATTTCCCATTTTTCAAACAAAAGAGAGGGGGCACCCATCGCAAAAGACCGGGCGCCCCCTCTCGTAATTTCATTTGCAATCCGCTAGCACGTGGCTCGGACTGCTGCTAGCGCAACCTTTACGCAGCGAGACGCTTGAGGACGTCGATGAGCAGCTCGTAGAAGCGCTCGGCAGAAGCGAGCTCCATGCTCTCGTCCGGGGTGTGGACATCGGAGAGCGTCGGGCCCACGGCGATGGCGTCCAGGCCGTGCAGGGCCTCGGCAAACAGGCCGCACTCAAGGCCGGCGTGAATGGACTCGATGCGCAGCTCGGAGCCAAAGAGCTCGCGATAGCTCTCGACAAAGACGTCGCGGACCGGCGAATGCTCGGCATAGCTCCAGCCGGGATACTCGAACTCGAACTTGGCGTCAAAGCCCAGGACATCGGCCAGCGTCTGCAGGCGGTCCTTGAACTCGTTCTGCAGCGAGGTGATCGAGGAGCGCGGGGACAGCATGATCTTGACCTCATCGTCAGAAGTGGCGACCACGCCGATGTTGGAGGAAACCTCGACGGAACCGTCGGTGGCGACGTTGCGGCGAATCACGCCGTTAGGGGCAAGACGCAGGGCGCGGATGAGGGCAAGCGCGGACTTCTCATCCATGGCCTCGACCTCGGCGTTGTCGGCAATCTCAACCGTGCAGGTAAAGCCGGGGTCGAAGACCTCGAGCTCGGCAGTGACGTCGGCGATGATGTCCTTTGCGATCTGGGCCGCGGCCTCGGCGGCAGCGTGGTCGGCGTAGACCAGAACAGCCTTGCACTCACGGTTGATGGCGTTGTCCTTGGTGCCGCCGTTAAAGCTAACGATGGCGGGCTCGCCGGCAACCATCAGGCGGTCGATGATGCGGGCCATGATGAGGTTGCCGTTGCCGCGCTCCAGGTGGATATCGCTGCCGGAGTGACCGCCCAGCAGGCCGGAGATGTCGAGCGTGAGGGTACTACCGGTCTTGTGCTCGTGCGCGATCGGGCAGGTGTAGGTAACGACGACGCCGCCGGCACAGCTGACGGTGGCAACGCCCTCTTCCTCGGAGTCAAGGTTGATCATGGTGCGGGCGCTAATCTGGGACTTGTCGAGCGTCTCGGCGCCGACCAGGCCAGTCTCCTCGTCGGTGGTGAACACGCACTCGAGGGCCGGATGGGTAATCGAATCGTCGTTGAGCACGGTAAGCATAAGCGCGACGGCAATACCGTTGTCGGCGCCCAGAGTGGTGCCGTTAGCGGTGAGGACGCCGTCCTTGACGACCAGGTCGATACCATCGGTCGTAAAGTCGTGCTCAACGGAGCCCAACTTGTCGCACACCATATCGATGTGGCCCTGCAGCATCACGGTCGGGGCATTCTCGGCACCGGCAGATGCGGGCTTGCGAATGATGACGTTGTAGACCTCGTCCTGGTACACATCGAGACCGCGCTCCTTGGCAAACGCAACCAGGAAATCGCTGATGCCCTTCTCGTTGCCAGACCCACGGGGGATCGCGCTGACCTCCTCAAAGAAATGGAACAGCTGGGCGGGCTCGTAGCCGGTAATCTTGTAGTCCATGGTGCCTCCTTGGCGCAACTGGTTAGACAGTAAGACATGCGACTTGTATATTCCCAGACTTTGCGTGCATAAACCAGTCGAAAACGCCGAGCGCCCTCGCATCATCGGCTAACGGTGGACCGTATAGCGTAACGGTCACAACTTCCGCAGCTCTACAAATCGAGGCGCCCTTTCCGGAGCGCCTCGATTGCGCGTATCAAATTGTCGCCACGCCCTACAGCGCGCCGGAACCGGCTTGCATCATGCCGCCGGGGCCCGAGGTCACGCCGCCGCTCACGGGCGCGGCGTTGCCGGTGTGCGGTACCGCCGGGGCGGTATCGCCACCAAGCGTGCCCGCCGGACGCGGTGCCGGGATCTCGCCCGTGCCGCGGCTAAAGACAAACTTGCCATCGGCCACGTCGCACAGGACGGTATCGCCCTCGCCCCACTCGCCAGCCAGCAGTTCCTCGGACAGCGGATCCTCGATGAGCTTTTGGATGGCACGACGCAGCGGACGCGCGCCGTTGGTGAGGTCGGTACCCTCCGCCACAATCTTGTCGTAGGCCGCATCGGTAAGCTTGATGTTCATGCCGTTTGCGATCAGGCGCTGGCGCAGATCGTCCACCAGCAGGTGCGCAATCTTGGTCAGGTTCTCGCCCGAGAGCTTCTGGAACACCACGATGTCGTCGATACGGTTGAGCAGCTCGGGGCGGAACAGGCGCTTGAGCTCGCCCATCGCGCGGCCGCGGATCTCACTCGAGGTGAGGCCCTGCTCGCCGGTGGTGCCAAAGCCAACGCTCGCATCCTGCGCGAT
>CAUEQX010000078.1 GCA_959020035.1 uncultured Collinsella sp.
CTTGCGAGCATCGTTCGAAAAGCTCCAAGTATCCCTAAACAAGTCATTCCCCAACCAAGCCCGGGCATACTAACCCCTCATCAACAAGGCGCCCCTCGCGCACCATCCTTCCCGCCCCAACGCCACAAGGGCGATCGAGCAGGACGGCTTGGGCAGGTCCCCGTACTTAGTTTCCAAAATCATTCCGCAGCGCGAAGGCCCCCGTTGCCAACGCTTCGTAGAAGCGAGGCAACGGGGGCCTTCATGCGCGAGGACGTTTTGGAAACTAAGTACGGGGACCCGCCCAAGCCGTCCGGTGGGATCAGAGCACCCTTGCTGTTACTCTGCTTTGCCCACAGAGTTGAGGTTGGTCATGCGGATCTTAACCAGCTCGGTGATCTCACGCATGCCCTCCTTGGCCGGCTTCTTGGGGTCGAAGCAGGCGGGGTTCTCGGCCATGTAGGCCATGAAGCCCTTGGTGTAGGCCTGACGCAGCTCGGTGGCGTAGTTGACCTTGCAGATGCCGTTCTTCACAGCCTCGGCAACCTGCTCATCGGGCACACCGGAAGTGCCGTGCAGAACCAGCGGCACGTCGACGGCGTCGCGAATGGCCTTGACCACGGACTGCTCGATGTGCGGATCGCTCGTGTACACACCGTGGCTGGTGCCAACGCCAATTGCAAGGGAGGTGCAGCCGGTACGCTCGACGAACTCCTTGGCCTCGGCCGGATCGGTGTAGGGGCTCTCGCCCTCAACCGCAGGACCGTCGTCCTCCTTGCCGCCAACCTTACCGAGCTCGGCCTCGACGGGCACGCCCATGGCGCGGCCAGCGTCAGCGACGGACTTGGTCAGAGCGATGTTGTCCTCGAAAGACTCGTGCGAACCGTCAATCATGACAGAGGTGTAGCCAGTGCGGAAAGCCTGCATGCAGCGGTCATAGCCATCGCCGTGATCGAGGTGCAGGGCGACGGGCACGGAAGCGCGCTCGGCGGCAGCCTTGACCATGCCGTAGAAGTAGTCCAGACCAGCGGTCTTGATGGTGCCCGGGGTGGTCTGCATGATGACGGGGGACTTGGTCTCCTCGGCAGCAGCCAGAACGGCCATAACAAACTCGAGGTTCTCAACGTTGAACGCGCCGACGGCGTAGTGGCCGGCCTGAGCGTCCTTGAGCATCTTTTCGGTGGTAACAAGTGCCATGAGCGTTTGCTCCTCTCCCTCGCCCGCATCTGGACATCGGGCGTAGTTGTTCACAAGGCGTTTTACCTTGCGTTTTACTGCGCTCATTGTATGAAATTCAGCGTCTTTGCACGTGCGAGATATTGAGCCCATGCAGGTCAATACCGTCGTTTTTGAAAAGGAAACGGAAGGAATTGGAGCCGAGTGGGCGTGTTCGATATTGAATTTTGGGCGTTGAGCGTCTTTCTTTTATAGAAAAGATAAGTAATCGAAAGGTGTTTTCTTACGCAAAAAGAAAATGAACGAAAATAGAGTCAACACAATTCCTGCAAATTTAGCCGAGAATGGAGCAGACATGACCCAAGCTACCAACCGTGCTTTTGCCGACGAACGCCGCGCCGCCATCATGGAAATGCTCGAGCACAACGCCTCGGTGCAGGTAGCAGAAATCGCCCAGACCTTTGGCGTGTCCTCCGTCACCGCCCGCGCCGACCTGGACGCGCTCGCCGAAGCAGGCAAGCTGCGCCGCACACATGGTGGTGCCGTTTCGCTTCACAAGCGCCTGACCGTCTCCACGCAGGATCGCCGCATCAATGTCAACGTCGCCGCCAAGCAGGCCATCGCGCAAAGCGCCATCGAGCTCGTCAATGACGGCGACACGCTGCTCGTCGACTCGGGCACCACGGCGCTCGAGTTCGTCCGGCTCCTCGATCAACGCGACGGTATCACCGTCATCACAGCAGACATTACCATTGCCGATTACATCGACGAGAGCATGCCCTCAGTCGATGTCGTCATGCTGGGCGGGGCGCTGCGCAAAGGCCATCGTTATCTGTACGGTCCACTTACCATGCAGGCGCTCCAAATGGTCCATGCCGATCTGGCCGTCATGTGCCCTGGCGCTTTTGTTCCCGGCTGCGGCTTTACGACCGACTTTCCGCAGATGGCCGAGACCAAAACGGCTATGATCGCCGCAGCCCATCAAAGCGTCGCCCTCATGGACGCCAGTAAGGTCAACGGACGCGGCATGTACCGTTTTGCCGAGCTGACCGATGTCGACGCCATCGTGATGGACCGAGACCCCGAAGGCGCCGTCGCCACCTCAATCGCCAAGACCGCCGACGGCGCACGTCCAGCACTCATCATCGCCGCCAACTAAATAAAAACCACCACAAAGGTGCCTGTCCCCTTTGTGGTGGTTGTGATGGCTGAGCGTCAAAAGTGAATGTGTCGCTACTTGGACAGCTCGTCGGCAAGGGCCTCGATCTGAGCGCGCGAGGCGTCGTTGAGCGAGCCCAGCACAGTCACCTTGTTCTGCGTCAGGGTGATGTCCTTCATGCCCTCGAGCTCCTTGGTCATAACCTTGGCAGCTGCGGGCGCCCAGGAACCGGACTCGACAAGCGCCACGGTGCGGTTCTGGTAGGCATGCTCGGCGAGCGTGTGGATAAAGGTGCTCATGCACGGGAAGATCTCGCCCTGATAGGTAATGGAGGCGAGCACCAGACGGTCGTAGCGGAACGCATCCTCAACGGCCTCGGCCATGTCGTCGCGAGCCAGGTCAAAGACGGAGACCTTCTGGCCGCGAGCCTCAAGCGCAGATGCGAGCTCCTCGACGGCAGCCTTCAGATGGCCATACACGCTCGCATAGGCAATCGTGATGCCCTCGTCCTCGGGCTGATAGCTCGACCAGGTGTTATAGGTGTCGAGGTAGTAGCCCAGGTTCTCGGTCAGCACGGGGCCGTGGAGCGGGCAGATGATTTGGATGTCCAGGTCGGCGGCCTTCTTGAGCACGGCCTGCACGAACTTGCCGAACTTACCGACGATGCCAAAGTAGTAGCGGCGAGCCTCGCAAGCCCACCCCTCGGGATCCTCGATGTCGTTGGCGCCAAACTTGCCAAAGCCGTCGGCACTAAAGAGCACCTTGTCGGTGGCCTCGTAAGAGAACAGTACCTCGGGCCAGTGCACGTTGGGGGCGCCGACAAACGTTAGGCTGTGGCCACCCAGGTCGAGCACGTCGCCCTCTTTGACGACCATCTTGCGCTCGGGGTAGTCGGTGCCAAAGTAGTTGACCATCATGCGGAAGGCACCCATGCTGGCCACAATCTGGGCCTGGGGATAGCGCTCCATAAAGGCGGCGATGCCAGCAGAGTGATCGGGCTCCATGTGATGGACAACTAGGTAGTCGGGCGTACAGCCATCGAGCACGGCCTCGATGTTACTGAGCCACTCGTCGACAAAACCGCCGTCGACTGAATCGGCGACAGCAATCTTTTCGCCCAAGATAACGTAGCTGTTGTATGCCATACCGTTCTCGGACACATCGTACTGGCCCTCGAACAGGTCAATGTCGTGATCGTCGACGCCAACGTAGCGGATATCCTTGGTGATCTCCATCAGGCAAAGCCTCCTAGATAGACAAAAGAACCCGTCTATCATAACACTCGGCAGTATCCCAACTGTTATCTGCCGGCATCCATACCGATTGTTATTGAAATACGATAAATCGCCATTTACCTGCACAAACTATGCGCGCAGTATCGCCGTGCTATGTCGAATAATGAGCTGGCCGGGAATACGGATGGCAACGGTTTTGCCCGCCGTACCCGCCTCGGGAACCGCATGCTCAAACACCTCGCGTCCGCGCTGATGTAGATCGAATCGCACGGTCGTGAGCTCGTTGTGTGCCACAAAATCATCGAGCGAATCGTCGACGCCCACCACGCTCACGTCCTCGGGCACGCGCAGGCCGCTATCACGCAGCGCGGCAATCGCGCCATTTGCCATCTGATCGTTTGCCGCATAGATCGCCGTCATGGTGTGATCGTGCTCGGCCAGGTACCTGCCGGCCTCGTAGCCGCTGTTGGCAGACCAGTCGCCCTCGAGCGGCTCTGCCGGCTCGATGTGTTTACGCTCGAGCGCATCCTGCCAACCGGCGCGACGAAATTGCTCGTCGACCGAGAACGACGGGCCGCCGATATAGCGAATCTGCTCGTGCCCCAGCTCAAACAGGTGATCCATAAGCAATAGCGAGCAGCCGTAATGGTCGGAATCGACCGTGGTCACCCGGGGGTGCGCGTACATGGTAACGATGACCGTGCCAATGCCCGGCAGTGGATCAAACGTCTCAACATCGGGCGCCATGCGACTCATGCCGATGATGATGCCGTCCACCGGCAATGCCGCCATACGACGCGTGGCCTCGGCAAGCGAAAACTCCTCGGTCTTGGACATCTCGACCAGCGTGATAGCGCAATTATGCTCGCGAGCAGCGCTGGCGATGCCGTCGATCATTGAGAGGTTGCCAAACTTGGTGACATCGTTGACGCACAGGCCGACCGAATGGTAACGGCCGTCGCGCAGCGAGCGACCGGCATAACTCGGGCGAAAGCCGAGCTCTTGCATAGCGGCCTGCACGCGCTGGCGCGTCTGCTCGTTAACGTTGGGCAAGCCGTTGGCGACGCGCGAAACCGTCTGCTGCGAAACGCCAGCAGCGCGGGCGACGTCGGCCATGGAGACCGGACGCGTACCTGTATCGTTGGACGGGCGCCTTGCCACAGGATCACCTTCACCCTTGCGAGATCTGAATAGCGTGCATGCCGGCCCGGGCAGAAATACATCCCGCGCCGAAGCCCGCTATCGTCGGACGCATGTTAACGTACTCTACTTTTTCAATCCGCAACTCTTCTGCTTTATAAGTCCATACAGTAGTACCGTTCACGGCTGTATTTCTACCGATTACCAGATTCTCAAAAAGTGACAAGCGATGTGTTATGAGTACGTTAACATAGCCCGTAACGTGCGGTATCGTGAACACTTGGTTCATGCCGCTTTAAGTTGTTAACGTACTCATAACGACGCAAAACCCACCCGGGCGCGCCAAGGAAAGGACTCCCATGACCACCCCCGACGAAAAGACATTCGCCACGCTCACCAAGCTGTTCGAGGAGGAGTTTGGCCCCATCGGCGACCGCCAGGTGCTCTACGTGCACGCGCCCGGGCGTTCCGAGATCAGCGGCAATCACACCGATCACGAGGGCGGTCACGTTATCGCCGGCTCGCTCGATGTCGCCGTCGACGGCATCGCCGTGGCAACCGATTCCAACACGGTTCGCGTAGCCGACGAGGGCTATCCCACGTTTGAAATCGCGCTCGACACGCTAGACGTTCAGGAGTCCGAGAAGGGCACGTCCGCAAGCCTCGTCCGCGGCATGGCCCACGAGATTGCAGCCCTTGGCGTTGAGCCCCACGGCTTCGACTTCGCCTTCACCTGCTCTGTCCCCTCGGGCGGCGGCCTTTCCAGCTCCGCTGCTGTCGAGGCGGCATACGGTCGCGCCATGGAGACGCTCTGGGGCGCACCCGCCATCGAGCCCATCGCGCTCGCCCAGATGAGCCAGCGCACCGAGAACAACTACTATGGCAAGCCCTGCGGTCTGATGGACCAGGCCGCTGTGTGCATGGGCGGCCTTGCCTACATGGACTTTGAGGACCAGACTCAGCCTAAAACCCAGAAGCTCGAGCTCAACTTTGAGGATCACGGCTATGCGCTCGTGCTCGTTAAGGTCGGTGCCGATCACGTGGCAGCCACCGACGACTACGCCGCCGTTCCGCGCGAGATGCAGGACGTCGCCGCCGAGTTTGGCAAGGAACGCCTGTGCGAGGTCGATGTTGCCGACTTTGACGCCAAGCTCCCCGAGCTGCGCGCCAAGCTGGGCGACCGTGCCTGCCTGCGCGCCGTTCACTACTGGTACGAGAACGGCCTGGTCGATAAGCGCTGGGCAGCGCTCAACGCCGGCGACATCGACCAGTTCCTGGTCCTGACGCGCGAGTCCGGCGCCAGCTCTGCCATGTACCTGCAGAATGTCGTCGCCAAGCTGGGCTCCGAGCAGCCCTCAATGTATGCCCTGGCACTGGCCGAGCACGTGCTCGACGGCCGCGGTGCCGTTCGTATTCACGGTGGCGGCTTTGGCGGCACCATCCAGGCCTTCGTGCCGCTCGATCTGGTCGACACCTTCATTGCCAAGATGAACGGCTGGCTGGGCGAGGGATCTGCCCGCCACTACGCGATTTCTGACAAGGGGGCTTATGCGGCATGGCTGTAATGACTGACGTGCGCAAGGCTATGCAGGGCCTCATCGAGTACGCTATTCACCGATCGATGATCGGACAGGACGACCGCATCTGGGCCTACAACACCATTCTGGAGTGCATCGGCGCCACGGGCCCCGCACTCGACATGGCCTGGGCGCTCAAGACCGAGAAGATTTCGCTCTTGCACCCCGATACACTCCCCAACTTTGACCTTGAAGGCACGCTTGCCGCGCTTTCCGAGGCTGCCGTTGCCAACGGCGCCGCCGAGGACACGGCATCGGGCCGCGATCGCATCGCCATGCGCATCATGGGCGTGCTGATGCCGAGGCCTTCGTTTGTAAACGAGGAATTCAACGGCCGCATTGGTGTCAACGAGCCCCGCGCCGCAACCGACTGGTTCTACGGTCTATGCTGCGACGCCGGCTACGTGCGCCGCGCCGCCATCGCGCGCAATATCAAATGGAGCACCCCCACCAACTGGGGCGACCTGGAGATCACCATCAACCTGTCCAAGCCTGAGAAGGACCCGCGCGATATTGCCGCGGCCGGTGCCGCTAAAAACACGAGCGAGAAGTATCCCGCCTGTCAGCTGTGCATCGAGAACGAGGGCTACCCTGGACGCTCCGCCGCAGCCGACGGCGGTGCCCATCCCGCCCGTCAGAACCTGCGAGTTATCCCTATCCAGCTCGACGGCGAGCGCTGGGGCTTCCAATACAGCCCGTACGCGTACTTTAACGAGCACTGCATTGCCATGAGCTCCGAGCATCGTCCGATGCACGTCGACCGCAAGGGGCTGACCTGCCTGCTCGACTTTGTCGACCTGTTCCCGCACTACTTTATTGGCTCCAACGCCGATCTGCCCATCGTGGGCGGCTCGATTCTGTCGCACGACCACTTCCAGGGCGGCGCGCACGAGTTCCCCATGATGCACGCCGCCGAGGTCTCGCAGTTTAGCGTGCCCGGATTTGACCAGGTCACCGGCACTGTGCTGCAGTGGCCGCTTTCGGTGCTGCGCCTGCGCTCGCACGACCGCGCCCAGCTGCTCGACGCCGCCGAGAAGATTATCCTGGCATGGCGCGAGTGGACCGACGAGTCCGTGGGCGTCATCGCGAACACAGCCGACAGCGTCGCGCACAACACCGTGACGCCCGTCATTCGCCGCGTGGACTCCCGCGGCAACGCCGGCGGCGAGATTTACGAGGCCTACCTGGCGCTTCGCTGCAATATCACGACCGACGAGCACCCGCTAGGCGTTTTCCACCCACATGCCGAGTACCACCACATTAAGAAGGAGAACATCGGCCTGATCGAAGTCATGGGCCTTGCCATTCTGCCGCCGCGCCTGGTTCCCGAGCTTGGCGCTGTCCGTGAGCATCTGCTGGCAGCCAAGGTCGATGCCAGCTACGACCTCGCCGGTGCGCTCGAGGGCGATGATCTTTGCCGCAGCCACGCCGCATGGGCTGAGGACGTCTTTGCCCGCCGCGCCGACGAGCTTACGGCCGACAACGCCATCGATATCCTGCACGAGGAGGTCGGCGTGGTGTTTGGCCACGTGCTCGACAACGCCGGCGTCTTTAAGTGGGACGAGGCAGGACGTGCCGCCCAGCAGCGCTTTATCGACTCGCTGTAGAGCACAGACCCGGACGCTCAACGGCAGCCCCCACGACATAGCCACCTACACGACAACGGCGCCCGCCGGCAACATCGCCGGCGGGCGCCGTTTTCTGATGCAAGGGTAGCTAATTTGCACCAAAACAAGGAGTGTTCCAAACTGCCGGCAGAGAAGGAGCGCCCCAGGTGCCGACCTAAACCCCACATTATTCGATGGAAAAACGTGGTTACCTCCCACATTATTCGATGGAAAAACGTGGTTTACTCCCACATTTTTCGATGGAAAGACCAAGACGGTCTTATACTAACCATGATCGTTAGGGGGCAGTATGCAGCGACAGCTAATGGACGAACTCATCGCTTGGAAATCTAGGGCAAACCGCAAGCCCCTCCTGCTTAAGGGGGCCCGCCAGACGGGAAAAACCTGGCTTCTCAACGAATTCGCAGGCCAGCAGTATCAAAACGTCATCCGTTTTGACTTTATGCTCGAACCGGGCGCACGTTCGCTGTTCGACGGAAGCCTTGACCCCAAACGCATCATCTCCCAGATAGAGCTCCTGCGCGGCCAGACCATAACGCCGACAGACACGCTCATCATCTTCGACGAAATCCAAGAGGCACCGCGTGGCATCACCTCGCTCAAATACTTCAACGAGCTGGCGCCGGAATACCATATCATGGCAGCCGGCTCCTATATGGGGCTCGCGCTCCGACGCGAAAACGAGTCGTTCCCCGTCGGCAAGATCGACCAGCTCACCAT
>CAUEQX010000079.1 GCA_959020035.1 uncultured Collinsella sp.
CTTAACAACCGTACGCCAAGATATCGATCGCATCGGAGAGCTCGCGGCGCAATCCATCATTGCTCTTATTAACGGCGAAAAGCCCGAATCGAATATCAAGCTCCCCGTTGAACTCATTGAGGGTAAAACCGCGTAGTTCATCCCGTGCCAAAAGAATTCCTCAAACACCTCTGATGACCGTTCGCCGGCATATGTCAACCGTTTGCCGACGACTGGAACTGCGAAAAGACGTATTGGTGTGAAAACGTTTGACATATGAAAACGATTGACATATCTTGCAGTTGTACCGAGTTAGTATCTCGTGAGAAAGGAAGTCTCGGATGCACAAGGTGTATTACCAGCCTGAGGGAATTTGGGTAGGCGACATCATGCCGTACGGCGAGGACGGCACGTTCTATCTCTATCATCAGCGTGACACGCGAAACCCCGGACCTTTCGGAGAGCCGTTTGGCTGGGCACTCGCGACAACCAAGGACTTCGTCAATTACAAAGACTTTGGCGAGAGCCTTGAGCGTGGCGGCGACGAGGAAGTCGACCAGTATGTTTATGCCGGCACGGTGTTTAAGGTGGGCGACAAGTACCATGCGCTCTACACTGGTTGCAATCGCGATAAGGTCAAGGCACGCTTGATGAAGCAGGTTCTTCTTCACGCAACGAGTGACGACGCCGTCAAGTGGGAGAAGAACATCGCCGAGACGCTGCTTCCGCCCCAGGAGGGTTACGATGACCGCAACTGGCGCGATCCCTTTGTGCTTTGGGATGAGGAGAACGAAGAGTACATGCTCATCCTCGGCACGCGTGTGGGCGAGGACAAGCGTCTGATGACCGGTCGTCTGGTCAAGTTCACCTCCAAGGACCTGGATACCTGGGAGTTCCAGGGCGACTGGTGGAATCCGGGCCTGTACACCATGTTCGAGATGCCTGATCTCTTTAAGATGGGCGACTGGTGGTATCTGGTGTTCTCCGAGTACAGTGATGGCAACAAGACCCGTTACCGCATGTCTCGCTCTATCAACGGTCCTTGGATCACTCCTGCGGACGATTCCTTCGATGGCCGCGCGTACTATGCCGCACGTACCGCATTTGATGGTGAGCGCCGCGTTCTCTTTGGTTGGGTTCCTACGCGTGACGAGGGCGGTGACCCCAGCTCTTACCTGTGGGGTGGCACCTTTATGCCCCTCGAGATCGTTCAGCGTGCCGACGGAACGCTCGGCACCAAGCTCCCCGACAGCATGCTTGGCGCCTTTGGCGAGGGCAAGGCTGTCGAGACCTTTGAGCTTTCCTGCGAGTCGGGCAAGGTCGAGCAGGTGCTCGCCGCGGATGCCGGCTCCACCTACTTGCTCGATGCCGACATTGAGCTCGGCGGTAACGCTGCCGGCTTCTCGGTCAAGTTCGCCGAGGACGCCGAGACTGGTCTTGCCTATGAGTTCCGCGCCAACCTGCGCGAGGGCAAGCTCGAGTTCACGCCGGCTCCCCAGTACCCGTGGTTCCAGGTCAACAACATGGGCCTCGAGCGTCCGTTGTTCTTTAAGGGCGAGGGCACTCACCATGTGCGTCTGGTCGTCGACGACGACATCGCGACCATCTTTGTCGATGATGTTGCGCTCAACGCTCGCTTCTGCAACAAGCAGGGCCAGGGTGTGGCGCTTACCGTCACCGACGGTGCGCTCAAGTGCGCAAACGCAACGATCGCGTCTCTGTAGCGGCAACGAACCGTTTTATGATTTAGAAAAGGAATGGAGAGGAACATGGACTACAAGGCAGTGTCCCAGCAAGTCGTCGACAACGTCGGCGGACTGGAGAACATCGAGGGCGCCACGCATTGCGTGACCCGTCTGCGTCTGGTGCTCAAGGATACGAGCAAATACAACAAGGCCGAGCTCGAGAACATCGATGGCGTCAAGGGCGTGCTGTACAACAGCGGCCAGCTCATGATCATCTTCGGTACCGGTACCGTCAACAAGGTTTACGATGAGTTTATGGCTCTGACGGGCGTTAAGGAGATCAGTGCTTCCGAGGTCAAGGGCGCCGAGGCGGACAAGAAGGGCAAGTTCTTCTCGGTCCTCAAGGTATTCTCGGACATCTTTATCCCCATCATTCCCGCCTTCGTCGGCGCTGCAATCATCATCGGCCTTAAGTCGCTGATCGTTGCCAACGGCCTCTTTGGCATGGAGGGCAGCCTCG
This sequence comes from uncultured Collinsella sp., assembly GCA_959020035.1. Classification (GTDB taxonomy): domain Bacteria; phylum Actinomycetota; class Coriobacteriia; order Coriobacteriales; family Coriobacteriaceae; genus Collinsella. The sequence continues at coordinate 2,185 of CAUEQX010000079.1, forward strand.
CCGATCACAGCGAGTTCCTCAAGAACCTCGCAAGCTTCTTTGCCATTATCGCCACCACGTTCGACTACCTGCCTGTCCTGGTTATGTACAGCGCGGTCAAGCGTTTTGGCGGTAACCCGATCCTGGGCATCCTCGTCGGTATCGTCATGGTTCACCCGAGCCTTATGAACCGCAACACGTTCGTTATGGACCCGACGGGTGCTGAGTACTGGAACTTCGGTCCGCTATCCATTCCCATGGTTGCTTTCCAGGGCGGTGTGTTCCCCGCAATCCTGACTGCCTGGTTTATGGCCAAGGTCGAGAAGATTGCCCAGAAGTACATCCCCGAGGTCGTTTCGTTCGTCTTTGTCCCGACCGTTACCCTGATTCTTGCTAACGTTGCCCTGTTCACCGTGTTCGGCCCGCTCGGCAACCTGATCGGTGACGTCCTCGCCGGCGTAATCGATATCCTGTACAACAGGATGGGCGTCTTTGGTGCCTTTGTCTTCGCCGCGTTCCTGCAGCCGCTCGTCGTTACCGGTACGCATCAGTTCATCCAGGGTATCGAGGCAAACCTTGTTGCCACGACTGGCTTCAACTACATCCAGGCCATCTGGTCGGTTTCCATCATCGCCCAGGGCGGCGGCGCCATCGGTATGTACCTCATTCACAAGAAGCACTCCAAAGAGCGCAACATCTGCATGTCGTCCTTTATCCCGACGCTGGTCGGAATCTCCGAGCCCGCTATCTTTGCTGCAAACATGCGCTATTCGATCATTCCGTTCATCTGCGCATGCATCGGTGCAGGCTGCGGCGGTGCCTTCGTCAAGCTCTTTGAGGTGCGCGCTATCGGTCAGGGTCTGACCGGCGTGCTTGGCCTGCTCATCGTCACGCCCGAGACCCTCGTGTGGTATGTGGCTGGCAATCTCATCGCCTTTATCGTGCCGATCGTCTTGATCTTTGCCTACAACAAGGCAAAGGGCGTGCCGACCACCGATGAAGAGGGCGCTGGCGCTGGCTTCGACGTTAGCTTCTAGTTGAGCCGTTCAGTGTAATCTGAGGATAAGTCCATTTGAGGAAGGGCGTTCGACTCGTGTGAGTCGAGCGTCCTTCCCCATAGACGAGAAAGTCAACGGCGATGTTAAATCAAAAAAACAAGGTGACACGCGCGGACTATGAGCAGTGGCGTGTCGGACAGGATGAGACGGCGGCTCGCATCGCGTCCGACCCCGATAGGCTTCTGTTCCATGTGGAGCCTGAGCTTGGCTGGCTCAACGACCCCAACGGTTTGGTTCAGATTGGTGATACGTATCACATCTATCATCAATACGATCCGTTCGATGCTGCGCATGGCGGTCCAGTGCTTTGGAACCATCTGACGACAAAGGATTTTGTGACGTACGAGAATCACGGCCCCGTGCTGTTCCCCGATTCCGATTTGGATTCGAGCGGAGCGTATTCTGGTTCTGCCTTTGTACGTGATGGCAAGATTCACTACTTCTATACCGGCAACGTCAAGCATTTTGACCGCGATGATTACGACTACGTGTTGACGGGCCGTGAGCAAAACCAGATTCATATGGTTGCCGAGAATCCCGACGAATTGGGCGAGAAGCGCATGGCTGTTGGACCAGTCGATTACCCCGACGATATCGGTACGCACGTGCGCGACCCCAAGATCCTTGAGCACGATGGTATCTACTACATGGTTCTGGGCGCTCGTACGAAAGACGACCGTGGCTGCGTGCTTGTCTATACTTCGCGTGATTTAGGGGTCTGGAGCTATGCGACGCGCATTGAGCTGGGCGAGAAGTTTGGCTTTATGTGGGAGTGCCCTGATCTGTTTGAGCTTGATGGCGAGCTTATTCTCGTTTGCTGTCCGCAGGGTGTGCCTGCCGATGGTTGGCGTTACCGCAATCCGCATCAGTGCGTGTGGTTCCCCATCGAGGCCGATTGGGAGGCGCCGAGCTTTAAAATCGTCGGGAAGGGCATGCCCCCGATGGTCGATGCCGGTTTTGATTTCTATGCTCCGCAGTCCTTTGAGGATGCTGCAGGCCGGCGATTGATGATCGGATGGTCGGGTTGCCCCGATGCGACGGCGGAAAACCCGACGGTGGCGCGCGGGTGGCAGTGCGCGTTGACGGTGCCGCGAGAGCTGAGCATGCGCGATGGTAAGCTCTGCCAGCAGCCGGCGCACGAGATTGAGAGGATGCGCGGCGACTGCGTTCGCACGACAGGCGGTGAAACCGTTGAGGAGCCGGGCCGCCTGTTTGATCTCGTGGTTTCCTGTGAGGGCGCCAAGATGGTTGAGCTCGAGATTCGCAAGGGTGTCTTTGTGCGCTATGCGGACGGGATGCTTACCCTCGACATGGGTGACGAAGGCTATGGGCGCGACCAGAGGTCGATTGAGCTCGGCGAGCTTCGCGACCTGCGCGTGCTTTCGGACACTACGATGGTCGAGATTTTTGCCAACGGCGGTGAGGCGGCACTTACGAGCCGTACCTATTCGTCGGCGGTTCCGGCGATGGCGCTGCACGCCGAGGGCGCGGCGTCGATGGATTTCTACCGCCTCGCTCATTAACCGTGCATGGAGCACGATTGGACTTGTTGGGCGGAATGTGTCGCAGTTGCCGCGGCCAACTACCGTTTATCGCGTATAGCGACCGTTTGCGGAATAAGTAACACTCCTTAATAAACCGTGTAAAATCTCAGTTAAGCACGGAGTTTTCCAGGGAGACGCTGTCCTTTGTTATGTGCAAAGGGCGGCGTCTCTTTGGCGCTTAGATGCCGTTGTGCAACAGCGCGACGCGCGTGTCATGTATTGAAAAGCCAATGTCGAGATGGGTCGTGATAAGAATGGGCAAGTACATAATCGTGGTTGAATCTGGTTCGGATGTGACGCCAGAGCTCTGCGAGCGCTACGGCATCGTGCGCGTGCCTATGCATGTCACGATTGGTGACGAGACCGTCGAGGACGGCTCGATCGATCCGCTCGAGATTTATTCGCGCTGCAACGAGTTTGGCGTGATGCCCAAGACCAGCGGCTGTGCGCCGGCAGATTTTGCGCATGTGTACGACCGCATCCATGCCGAGCAACCCGACGCGACCATTCTGCATCTTGCATATTCCGAGGCCACGACCTGCTCGCATCAATCATCGAAGATCGCCGCCAAGGGTCGCGACTACGTCTACTCCATGGACACGCGTTTTGTCTCGGTGGGCCAGTCGCTCGTTGTCGTCGAGACCGCCAAATACATCGAGGCTCACCCCGATGCCACCGTCGACGAGATCTTTGCATTTACGAACTCCGTCATGGACCGCGTACTGCTGGGCTTTGTTCCTACGGACCTTGCCTTCCTTAAGGCGGGCGGTCGCTTGTCCAACGTCGCATTCCTTGGCGCCCACCTGCTCAAGATTAAGCCCTGCATTGAGGTGACGGGCGGCAAGTTCGTGGCGACCAAGAAATTCCGCGGCTCTATGCTCAAATGCGCCCGCGCCTTTATTGACCACATGGTTGCGAAAGGCGAGATTGACTACTCGCACATTGGCTTGGCGTATTCGGTGGGCCTTTCCCAGGAGCTGCGCGACGACATGGAAGTCTATGCGCGCGACCTGGGCTTTAAGGACGTTACTTGGACTCAGGTTGGCGGCGTCATCTCGAGCCATTGCGGCCCGACCGCCTTCGGTGCGGTGCTGACGCTTAAGGCGTAAAGGCCGCAGGCGAGCGTTCTTCAGCCTGACATCTCGACGTAGCCCCCAGCCATGGTGATGGGGGATAGATTAAAACGTGCCGTTCTAGTCCGAGACGTTTAAACGCAAACGCATGGGCTAGAATGACTCTGGCATTTTAATTGGTTGCATCCAAGGAGAGGCAAGGTAGCGCGAATGGCAGAAATGACGCTTGAGGGTGTGGACGCTCGTCCCGAGGACTCTGCGTTTGCCCTTGGCCGCGTGCATTCGATCGAGACGATGGGAACGGTCGACGGACCCGGCATCCGCTTTGTGGTGTTTGTTCAGGGCTGTCCCATGCGCTGCGCGTATTGCCACAATCCCGATACCTGGTCGGTCAACGGCGGCACCATGGTGACCGTCGAACACCTGATGGATGAGTTCCAGAGTAACCACGAGTTCTATCGCAGCGGTGGCATTACGGTGTCCGGCGGCGAGCCGCTCCTGCAGCCCGAGTTTTTGGCCGATCTGTTTCGTGCTATGCATAACAACCCCGATGGCCGTGTACATACCTGCCTAGATAGCTGTGGCTACGCCTTCGACCCCCAGCATCCCGAGAAGTTCGATGCCCTACTCAACGAGACCGATATGGTGCTGCTCGACATTAAACACGCCGATCCCATCGAGCATAAAAAGCTGACCGGTTGCGATCCCGCACGCATTCTGGCGTTTGGTGATGAGCTCGCGCGTCGCAAGATTAAGGTCGTTATCCGCCACGTGGTGGTGCCGGGCATTACCGACACGGTGGAGGAGTGCGAGAAGCTCGGCCGCCTCATCGCTCCGTGGCATAATGTGGTGGGTTTGGAGATGCTGCCGTATCACACGATGGGTGTCGTCAAGTACGAGCAACTGGGCATTCCCTATAAACTTGAGGGCGTGCCCCAGATGGATACCGCGCGCATGCCCGAGCTACGCAATGCCGTTATGACCGGCATGAAAAAGCGCCGTGCGGAGCTAAAAAACGCCATCGGCTAGCAAGTCATTTTGCTCCTCTACGATACCCGCGCTGCGCTGGTCTAGCGGCTTCGTATTGCGCGGTTGAGTCAAAATGCTGGTACCATACCGTGGATAGCAGTTTTCACGGGTTTGGGGGATGGTATGCCTACCATCGCAATCATCGGCGCACTCGAAAAAGAGGTTGCGCAGATTAAAGAAGAGCTAAACGGTGCCCATGTGACGCAAGAGGCGGGCTTGACTGTTGTAAGCGGCGAGCTCGACGGTCTGACGGTGGTCGCCACGACCGCTGGCATGGGTACCGTGAACGCCGCTGGCGCAACGCAGCATCTCATCAGCAAATACGCCCCGCAGGCCGTTGTGTTTTCGGGCATTGCGGGTGGCCTTAACCCTAAACTGCATATTAACGACGTGGTTATAGGCAAGTGCCTGCGCTATCTGGATACCGATACGGCACTCATCGCCGAGTCCGCTCCGGGGCTCGAGGAGTTTGCCTCGACGCCGGCGTTGGCTGATGTTGCCGCCGCCGTGCTTGCCGAGCATGGATTTGTGGATACCTCGGCGGATGAGAATTCTGCGGAGAAGGACCCCAAGCAGTTCCTGTGTGGCACTATCGCCACGGGTGACCGCTTTGTTACGGGTGACACCATGCGTAACGCTGCGATTGAGGCCACGCATGCCGATTGCGTCGAGATGGAGGGCGCGGCAATTGCGCACATCGCGGCCAAGAATGGTGTCGATTGCCTGGTGCTGCGCGCTATCAGCGATAATTGCGACGAGGCATATGACGCGTTTTGCGAGCGCGAGTTCGATCTGGACGAGTACGCTCGCACCGCGAGCGGTATCACGCTTGACATCGTTCGTCGTATCGCCGCCGCGCAATAGCACGCCCGTTTTGTAAGAACCTACGACCAAGGAGTGTCCATGGCCGATTCAATTAACTACCAGCTTGCCAAGTTCGTCGCCAGCTACGGCAAGGTTTCGCAGATCCCCGAGTCCACCTGTCCCGAGGTGAGCTTTGTTGGCCGCTCCAACGTGGGCAAGTCGTCGATTATGAACAAGCTCTTTGGTCGCAAGAACCTGGTCAAGGTTTCGAGTACGCCGGGCAAGACGAGCAATATCAATTTCTTCGAGGCCGACGACGTGCACTTTGTGGACCTGCCGGGCTACGGCTTCGCGCGTCGCTCCAAGGCCGAGCGCGACCGCTGGGCCGAGCTCATCGGCGACTTCTTCGACTCGGAGCGCAGCTTTAACCTGGTTGTATCGCTGGTGGACATTCGCCACGACCCCAGTAAGCTCGACCATGACATGATCGACTACCTGCAGGGCAACGAGTTCAACTTTATCGTTTGCCTCACCAAGGCCGACAAGCTCAGCCGCACCCAGCAGGCCCGCCAGGCAGCAGCCATCAAAAAGCAACTCAACGTCCCGGCCGAGAACGTAATCATCACAAGCTCCCAAACCGGCACCGGCATCGACGAACTCAAAAAGCGCATCGCCGAGGCCTGCCTCTAATAAGTGCCCCAACCTAGCAAGAGCCCCTATCAATAAAAAGCCATAATTTCAGCCCTGCGCCCCTTCAAAGCGTGGGTCCCTGTAGACGTCGCTAGCCACGTTGCCATAGGGCCACCCGGGGGCATCCCCTTAAAAACATTCCGCACTGATATCTTCTGTATTGAAGACGTCGATGGTGCACCCGTAT
>CAUEQX010000080.1 GCA_959020035.1 uncultured Collinsella sp.
ATGTTTCACGTGAAACATCCTTCGTTTCACAGCTTTAATACACACCAGGAGGGACCGTGGGATTTCGCGACGTTAAGCGTTCTAAGAGCGCAAAAGACACGCGTATCATTGCAATCATCAATCAAAAAGGCGGCGTCGGTAAGTCAACGACGGCTGTAAACCTTGCAGCAGCACTGGGTGAGCAGGGTCGTAAGACACTGATTGTCGATTTTGATCCGCAGGGAAACAGCACCAGTGGATTCGGAATTGAAAAAGAAGACCTTGATCACTGCATCTATGATGCATTGTTGAATGATGTGCCGGCAGAATCGCTTGTTCTTGATACAAATTGTAAAAAGGTATTCGTTATTCCGGCTACAATTCAACTTGCAGGCGCGGAAATTGAGCTCGTAAGCGCAATTGCTCGTGAAACCCGCCTCAAAGATTTGCTTGAGCCGATTCAGGACGAGTTTGACTTTATTTTCATTGACTGTCCTCCTTCGCTCGGCCTGCTTACTATCAACGCTTTGACCGCAGCAGACAGCGTTTTGATTCCGATCCAGTGCGAATATTACGCACTCGAGGGCGTTACGAAGCTGCTTGAGTCAATGAAGATGGTCAAATCACGGCTGAACAAGGGCTTAGACACCTATGGTGTGCTTATGACCATGTATGACTCGCGTACTTCACTATCAAATCAGGTTGTTGAGGAGGTTCAATCGTACTTTGGTGATAAGGCGTTTAAGACGCTAATCCCCCGTACGGTTAAAATCTCCGAAGCTCCGTCTTTTGGAGAACCGGTAATTACCTATGCACCTCAAAATAAGGGTGCAAAAGCATATATGAACCTTGCAAAAGAGGTGATCAAGCGTGCCTAGTGTAAAGAAACGTGGCGGATTGGGACGTGGACTCAATGCTTTGGTCTCAGAGGCCGAGTATGAGACCGGCGGTTCGGCTGCATCGGCTTCAAATGCCGCATCTGAAACAAAACTACCTATTGAGGATATCGTTCCCAACTCTAATCAGCCACGAATTCATTTTAACGAAACTGAACTTCGCGAGTTAAGCGAGTCAATCCAAGAGCACGGCGTTTTGCAGCCGCTTTTGGTTCGCAAGCATGGAAACGGCTATGAGATCATTGCTGGTGAGCGACGTTACCAAGCTTCAAAGCTTGCTGGCCTTGAAGAATTGCCAGTCATCATTAAAGAGGTAAATGATGAAGAGATGCTGGCTCTTGCTCTTATCGAAAACCTTCAGCGTTCTGATCTGAATCCCGTCGAAGAGGCTAAGGGCTATCGCCAACTCATTGATGCCAGCGGGATGACCCAGGAGGCATTGTCGAAGGCAGTAAGCAAGTCGCGCTCTGCAATTACAAACTCGCTGCGTCTTCTCGATCTCCCCGAAGTAGTTCAGCAGATGATTTTTGAGGGCAAACTTACTGCTGGTCATGCACGTGCGATTCTTGCAGTTCCCTATGAGGACGCGCGTATTCGACTTGCAGAGAAAGTTGTTACAGAGGGCCTTTCCGTAAGAGCGACAGAAAATCTTGCTCCGTTGTTTTCTGCCGGAGAGACACCTAAGACGCCAAGGCCTGCAACGCCTCAGTCCTTTAAAAAGGCTGCCCGTGTGCTTCGTCAGGTATTTAATACCAACGTGCGTGTGAAGAGCTCGCGTGGAAAGAATAAGATTGAGATTGAGTTTAAAGACGAGGAAGAGCTCTCTCGTATTCTTGGCGAAATGATTCAGTTTGATCAAGGAGGCCAAGATGAGGAATAAGATTTTAACAGCGATTGCATTGGTGACGACTGTCGCGGCTGGTGCCTTTGCTGGCTATAAGATCGCGACAGACGATGAACTTCGAGGTCGTTTGCTTCGTCGCGCGCAAGATATCGTCGATACTTCCAAAAAGAAAATGGATGTTATGACGGAAGATGTTGCCATGCGTACAGCTCAGGTAACGAAGAATCCCAAGATTAATCAGGGTTGGGTCAGCAACCAATGGGAAAATGTAGGCTATTAGGTACCTAACAATTACTCAGCATATTTTGAGGGGGTCCTTGTCTGATTCATGAGACAAGGACCCCTTATTTTGGCCGTAAAAAATGGGACAGGTAGCAGCTGATTCAAAATTAAGGTCAATAAATGAAACGACCCCGGTTGCATATTCTGTAACCGGGGTCGTTCGATGTTTCACATGAAACGTTTTGGGATGCGACTCCCCTATGCGTTTTTCTGAACTTTGAAGCGCTGCTTCAGCTGTCCGCAAGCGGCGTCAATATCGTTACCACGGGCGTTACGAATCGTGGTCTCGATGCCACGGGACTCAAGACGACGCTGAAGATCCTCAACCTTATGAATCGGCGACGGCTTGAGCGGGCTACCCTCGATGTCGTTAAGCTGAATGAGGTTAACGTGGCACAGCGTTCCCTCGCAGAAGTCGCAGAGCGCCTGCATTTCGGGATTCGTATCGTTGACGCCTTCGATCATGGCATACTCATAGGTTGGACGGCGGCCCGTCTTTTCGGTGTAGAGCTGCAGTGCCTCATGAAGGCGCAGGAGCGTGTACTTCTTGACGCCAGGCATAAGCTTGTTGCGCGTGGACTGGATAGCGGAGTGCAAGGAAACGGCAAGCGTGAACTGCTCGGGGATGTCGGCAAATTTGCGAATACCGGGAATAACGCCGCTGGTAGAGACGGTGAGGTGACGAGCACCGATACCGATGCCATCGGGGTCGTTGAGGATTCGCAACGCCTTGAGAACCTCGTCGTAGTTGGCAAACGGCTCGCCCTGGCCCATGAAGACAACGCTCGTGACGCGCTCGCCAAAGTCGTTGGATACATGAAGTACCTGGTCGACGATCTCTTGAGCGGTCAGAGAGCGCTTGAGGCCGTTGAGACCGGTAGCGCAAAAGGCGCAGCCCATGCCACAGCCAGCCTGGGTGGAAACGCAGACGGAAAGCTTGTTACGACGGGGCATACCGACAGTCTCGACGGAAACGCCGTCGTGGTACTCGAGCAGATACTTGCGAGAGCCATCTTTGGAAACCTGCTTGGTTAGTTCAGTCGGCGTGTCAAAGGCAAAAGCCTCTTTAAGCTGCTCGCGGAAAGCCTTGGGAAGGTTGGTCATATCGTCAAACGAACAAACGTTCTTCTCAAAGACCCATTCGATGAGCTGCTTCGCGCGGAAGGCTGGCTGGCCAAGTTCGGCCACGAGCTCGCGAATATCGTTTTGGCTCAAGTCGCGAATGTCCTGAGATTTAGTCCTGGGATTCATGGAAGCCTTTCGATTTTGGGGAAACGTAGAGGGTATCGCTACAATATGGTATCAGCTGCAGAAATTATAGAGGAGGAGTCTGCCCATGCCGGGTAAAAGCCTAGAGAACATGCACGTAGCGGTCTTGGCGGGCGGTCATTCCGCCGAGCGCGAGATCTCGCTCAATTCGGGAAAGAACGTTGTGGTGGCACTGAAGGAAGCCGGCTACACCTCGGTGGAGCTGCTCGACACGGCCGCTGATGATTTTATGGTAACCATGGCGACCGGCGGCTTTGACGTGGCGTTTATCGCCATGCACGGTGCCGGCGGCGAGGATGGCGCCATGCAGGGTGCCATGGAGACCCTGGGTATCCCCTACACGGCCTCGGGCGTGCTTGCCAGCGCCTGCGGTGCCGACAAGGAGGTCTCTAAGCTCTTATACGCCAAGGCGGGCATCCCCATTGCCCCCGGCCTTGCGCTCGAGGTGGGCGATGAAGTCGATATCGATCATATCGTCGAGGTCTGTGGCGAGCGCTGCTTTGTGAAGCCGGCCGTCAACGGTTCCAGCTATGGCATTTCCCTGGTCCATGAGCCCTCCGAGCTGCCCGCGGCAATTGCCAAGGCGTTTGAGTACGGCGACAAAGTGCTGGTCGAGAAGTGCATCGAGGGTACCGAGATCACCGTCGGCGTGTACGGCGAGGACGACGTGCGCGCCCTGCCGATTGTCGAGATTCGCAAGCCCGAGGACTGTGAGTTCTACGATCTGGACGTGAAGTATGTCGACCCTACGGACATCCATCGTATTCCGGCGCAGATTTCACCCGAGAATTACGCTCGCGCTCAGGAGCTTGCCTGTGCTGCTCACAAGGCCCTCGGTTGCCTGGGCATCTCGCGCAGCGATTTTATCGTGAGCGAGGACGGCCCCGTCATCCTCGAGACCAACACCATTCCCGGCATGACCGATACGTCGCTGTATCCGGATGAGATTCGCCACACAGACGACATGACGTTCCCGCAGGTCTGTGACAGCCTGATCCGTATGGGCCTTCGTCGAGCGGGCATTGCATGCTAATCGAGGACGCGGTTTCGTCAGGAACGCCGCAGTTTGTCATCGACTCCTATGCCACGCTTGCCGAACGCGCCAAAACGCAGTCCTTCGGCCTTATCGAGGAAGATGTGATTGTCCTCGATACCGAGACCACAGGTCTTTCGGTGCAGGACAACGAGCTGATCGAGATCTCGGCGGCCCGTCTTTCGGGCCGCGAGATCGTCGACCGCTTCGATACCTTCGTGCATCCCAAGCAGCTAATTCCCGCCGAGATTACCGAGCTCACGAGCATTACAAATGCCGATGTGGCAGATGCCCCGTCGGCCGCTGAGGCCGTCGCCGCTCTCGCCGATTTTGTCGGTGGTTGCCCGGTGATCGCACATAACGCCACGTTCGATCGCTCGTTTATCGAGTCGGTCAAAGGCGGCGTCAACGTGAGCGATATCTGGATCGATTCGCTGGCGCTGTCGCGCATCGCGCTTCCGCGCCTGGCCTCGCACAAGCTGTCTTTTATGGCCGATCTGTTTGGCTGTGACTCGGTATCACACCGTGCCAATGCCGACGTCGACGCCCTGTGTGGCGTATGGCGTGTGTTGCTCGTGGCGCTCACCGACTTGCCCCAGGGCCTCATGGCGCGCCTAGCCGACATGCATCCGGATGTGCCTTGGTCCTATCGTCCTATCTTCTCATTCTTGGCGGGGCAGAACCCTGGTTCTATCTTCTCTCTCAGCGCCGCTCGTGCTGACGTTCTCAAGGCCGATCGCGCCGACGATCGGGTGGACGCCGACGAACTGCCGGTCCTCAAGATGCCGAGTCGTGAGGAGATTGAGGCAGACTATGCGCCGGGTGGCCTGGTCAATCGCATGTATCCCACTTACGAGCCGCGTGATGAGCAGATCGCGATGGCGCTCGAGGTCCGCGATGCGCTGGTCACGGGCACACATCGCGTAATTGAGGCGGGCACGGGCGTCGGCAAATCGATGGCCTATCTGGTGCCTTTTGCCGAGGCAGCACGCCGTAACAACATCACGGTTGGTATTGCGACCAAATCGAACAATCTTGCCGACCAGCTCATGTACCATGAGCTGCCAAAACTTGCCGAGCAACTGGACGGTGGTCTGTCATTTTGCGCTCTCAAGGGCTATGACCACTATCCGTGCCTGCGCAAGCTTGAGCGCATGAGCCGAGGCCAGGTCGAGATTACCACCAAGCGCGATCCGGCGGACACGCTCACGGCGGTCGCGGTCATTATGGCGTACGTCTGCCAATCAGCCGATGGCGACCTCGACTCGCTCGGCATTCGGTGGCGCAGCGTCAACCGTCCCGACTTTACGACGGCCTCGCGCGAGTGTGCTCGTCGCCTCTGCCCGTTTTTCCCTGATAAATGTTTGGTCCACGGCGCTCGCCGTCGTGCGGCGCATGCCGATGTGGTGGTCACCAACCATTCCCTGCTGTTCCGCAATGTCGCGGCCGAGGGCAGGATTTTACCTCCGATTCGTCATTGGGTAATCGACGAGGCCCATTCCATCGAGCGCGAGGCGCGCCGCCAGTGGGCGCGCGTGGTGTCGGCGGACGAATCACGCGTTCTGTTTGAGCGCCTGGGTGGCTCGAGCACCGGCGCGCTAAGCCAGGTTTCCCGTGATTTGGCAACCTCCGAGGGCTCTACGCTCTATCTGGGCCTTACTGCCAAGGCGACGTCGACGGTTGCGCGCGCGAGCATGGCAATCGCCGACGTGTTCGATGGCGTTCGCGAGCTCGGCCGCCGTGCGCGTGGGGGTTATGACAATGCCAATCTATGGATTGGCCCCGAGCTGCGCGAATCTGACGACTGGCATGATTTCTTACAGTCGGCCTACGCTGCCATCGATGCATTGGAACAGGCTGACAAGAGCGTCGACGCGCTGGTGCAAGCCGTCGCCGCCGACAAGCCCGAGGTTGTTGTTGACCTGGGTGATATCTCGCGTCGCCTGCACGAGCTGGTCGAGAACCTCAAACTCATCATTGATGGCACCGATGAACACTACGTGTATTCGCTGCAGGTCAATCGCAGGCTGCGTGCCGGCGGAGAGTCGATGACCGCAGAGCGCATCGACATTGGCGAGGCCTTGGCAACCGAGTGGCTGCCCGAGGTTCACACGGCTATCTTTGCCTCGGCGACTATGACGGTGTCCAAAAGCTTTGAACACTTTAACCATGCGGTCGGCCTCGATCGCATCGGTGCTTCAACATCCTCATCGCTGCACTTGGACTCGAGCTACGACTTCGATTCGAACATGGCTGTAGTCGTTGCGGGCGATATCCCCGATCCGCGCGATCGCGAGAGCTATCTTACGGCGCTCGAGCGCGTGCTGGTCGACGCCCATCTTGCCATGGGCGGATCGGTGCTCACACTGTTCACCAATCGGCGCGACATGGAAGACCTGTACGCCCGCGTTGAGCCCAAGATGGCCCGTGCGGGTCTGGAGCTCGACTGCCAGCAGCGCAACTCATCTCCTCGTCGCCTGCGCGACTGGTTTATCAACGAGCCGACCTCGTCGCTTTTTGCGCTTAAGGCCTTCTGGGAGGGGTTTGACGCCAGCGGCGAGACGCTGCGTTGCGTCATCATTCCCAAGCTGCCGTTCTCGAGCCCCACGGACCCGCTCTCGTGCGAGCGCAACCTGCGCGAAGACCGCGCTTGGGCGCGCTATTCGCTGCCCGAGGCGGTGCTCGAGGTTAAGCAGGCGGCCGGCCGCCTTATCCGCTCGTCGACCGATTGCGGCGTGCTGATTCTGGCCGACCCGCGCCTGGTGACGAAGGGCTACGGAAAGAAGTTCTTAACGTCGCTGCCCACGAGCTCCTACCAGCGCATCGAATCGGCGCAGATCGGTCACTATCTGCAACTGTGGCGCGCACGTCACGAGCGGCGGCGCTAAAGCGGACAGACGAGGGTTTTTGCCATATCGCACAGACGCTTTGACAGGGCGGGGTCATCCAAGATGCGGATGGCTCCGCCCGCTGCGATTACCTGGCTCAGTAGCCAACGCTCGGAGCCGTAATGCACGGTTACCGTTGCCATGTCTGCCCCGCTGCGCTCGATTAGGGTGATGCCGGCCCAGTCCAGATGCTCCGCCATATCGAATGGCATCAAGAGCTTTGCGCTACGCTGCGTCCGGGCAAGGGAATCGTGGAGGGATGCGACGCCCGGTGTGTGAGGCACGACGGAGTCTTCCGTCAAGGTGAGTCCCTCGATTTTATCCATGCGATAGGTGCGCTGCTCATCGATCGCGATGTCCCAGGCAATCAGGTATGTTTGGTCGCCGTTTGCCGTAATGCGCAAGGGGTCGACCAGACGCTCGCGTGGCCGCGCATCGTCCATCGAGCGATACGAGATGCGACAACGAACACCGTCCTGAATGGCGCAGCTCAGCTGCTGCCAGTGCGACCCGTGGTTGACGGTGTCAAAGACGCGCTGGTTATAGCCGAGCTCTTCGGGCAGAAGGGCATGTCGAATCCGAGCTGCCGTCTGCGGCTCGATCCCCAACGATTCAAGTTCATGGTTGAGCACGGCGCCCTCGGCGGCACTCAGGCGCAACGGTAGCACGCGCCCGGCGTCACCAGTGAGGGCCACGCGCTCGCCGCGGCATTCGCAGATGATGCGCGCGCCCGATTCTCGGTCCGCGAGCGTCGAGACGATCTCGAGAATCTCGTCGAGCGACGCCCCCGTGATGTCAAAGCGGCTGCAAATCTCGGTTCGTGTCATGCCGCCATCGCCGGCGGCGTAGAGGGCCTCCATGATGTCGATGGCGCGCGAGAGTCTCTGCTCGCTGGTGAGTTTACGCACGGGCATGCTCGTGCACCGTCCTTTCTATGAGGTGGTTCCACGCCTGCTTGAGCGATTTGGGGGCCATGGGCCTCATGCCGTCCATGGCGTGGGCCATGCAAAATGAGGCGGCGGCTTCAAGGTCACGCACGCCAACGGTCCAGGTCCATCCCGCATCGGTGTGTGCGAGCTCACCTCGCCCGCGCGTGAGGCCGTTGATCATATCGATCTGCGTCTGAGGACCGAACGAGAACGTGGCTGCAACGGGCGGTCGGTCGGCAAAATCGAATTCAAAGAACAGATAGTCGTTGAGATTGAAGTCTGCAGGGATGGCGTAGGCCTTCGAAGGACGCCAAGCGCGAACGATACGGTCGCAGCGGAATGTCCTGA